>CALFIC010000038.1 GCA_937876225.1 uncultured Chloroflexota bacterium
ATAAAATATCAATAAAATATTTATATTAATCAATGTTATTGATTAGTTTTCCGTACACGAAAAGAGTGCGATTACTGGTGGTATTGTATTTTTTGCAAGGCTGGCAGAATAGTCGTATGTGAAGAGCATTGTCTACGCCCTGACAATAGCGCGATGCGGAATTATGCTGTGGGTTTTTGGGTAATGACGGCCTCACCGAGGTAGAGTGGTTCGATGACGGCAGTTGCATCGACACCGCTGGATAATGCTATTTGTGCTACGAGTGCGGGGGGGGTAATCGCGGGGATATGAGTGGCGTGGGAAGGGAGTACGGCATGAATTTGTTCCCATACCAGGGCATCGCAGCACACAGTAGATGTGTCGAGGTGTGCTAATTGGCTTAATGTGACATTGTGTGGTTGAACGCTGCCTGGGTGCCATAGGGTTGTGGGATAGTGTGCGACTGCATAGCGCCCGCGTCCGAGAGCTAGACAGGCGGTGATGGCGTGGGTGCCACGCCATTGCCAGGCGAGGAGATCGAGGGCGTTGACACCGATGATATGGGCATCATTGGCGAGGGCTAGTCCTTTGGCCATACTAATGCCGACGCGGACACCGCTCCAGCTCCCTGGCCCTAATGACACGGCAACGCGCGTGATTTGGGGTGGGGTGATGTTGGCCAAGCGGCAGAGCGCATCGAGTTGTGGCAAGAGTTGTTCGCTGTGACGGCGCGCGCTGGCCCATTGGATTTGGGCGAGTAATGTATGGTGGTGATAGAGAGCCAAGCCACTTAACTCATTACTGGTGTCGATAGCCAACAAAATCATACGGAATCCTCTTGATATAGCGTGAGTCGTTGTTGCTGTTGGAGTGTGTGTATGATTTCTGTCGCGCGAGTGCCCTGGCTGGTGAGTCGAATGTAGCGACTTGTAGGTGTCACATGAATTAGCTGGATATGGAGATGGGGGATTTCTTGTAGGCTAGGGTCACGTTCAGCCCACTCGATGAGACAAATACCGCTCCCCGCCGTTGCATCGCTGAGCCCAATGCTATCAAGCTCGGCAGGGGATTCGATCCGATATAGATCGATATGAAAAATGGTCAATTGGGTCGCAGTACGATATTCATTGATAAAAACAAACGTTGGACTGGTGACGAGATCAATACTGCCGGTGCCCGCAACAATCCCTTTGCTCAGGTGAGTTTTGCCGGCACCAAGATCGCCATCTAGCAATACGACGTCGCCCCGGCGCAATACGGCGCCGAGTGCACTCCCAACAGTAAGGGTGTCGTGAATCGATTGGCTCTTGAATGTAAGTGGAGTAGTATGCATATGCATATTGTAGCGTGGATTTGGCAGAGATTGCGGTTGATTCTCAAAATTATCCATTGATTTCATATATGCAATGATGGTGTGGCATCTGTATGGTGATGAGTTGCGTATTTGGGTACTCTCGACTACAATAAGCGCCAAAGCGGGGTTTGTGATAGGAGTAACAATCATGACCACCAAACGATTCGAGCGCTATGTCTGGGTTGTATTGAGCTACACGATTATTGTAATTTTGTGGGGGGCATTTGTGCGGGCGACGGGGTCAGGTGCTGGCTGTGGCAACCACTGGCCATTGTGTAATGGTGAAGTGATACCACGAGCGCCACTGCTCGAAACCATCATCGAGATTTCGCACCGGCTGACGAGTGGAATATTGTTGATTTTGGTTGCAGGGTTGACCTTTTTTTCGTTTCGACTGTATCCCAAAGGGCACATTGTGCGGCGTGGTGGCGTATTGACGTTGGTATTTGTGATTACCGAGGCATTAATTGGTGCTGCATTAGTATTACTCGAGTTGGTGGCGCACAATGCGTCGTTGGCCCGTGGTTTTTCGGTGTCGTTGCACTTAGTCAACACACTGGTATTGGTTGGGGTAATCACATTGACTGCTCTGTGGGTCCGTGGCGTGGCTGCGCCTGATTTCAAAGGGCGGGGGCGCATGTTGACGTGGATCGTCGTAGGCGTGGTGATGACGATGTTGTTGGGGGCGAGTGGTGGCATTGCCGCCTTGGGTGATACGTTGTTCCCAACGACGACATTTGCAGATGGATTGGCGCAAGATTTGGATATGACCGCAAATATATTGTTGCGGTTGCGCGTATTGCATCCTGTCATTGCTATTGTTACGGGGATGGTAATGGTGGTGGTATCGCAATTGATTACACAACTACGCCCGGTTGCTGGTACACGCATGGCGAGCCGGGTGTTGCTGGGGGCGTATGTGGGGCAATTGGCTTTAGGGACACTGAATATTGTGTTATTGGCGCCTATCCCGATTCAATTACTGCATTTGTTTTTAGCAGATGTGATTTGGGTAGCCTTTGTCGTATTGATTGGATTAGCACTCCAACGCGAATCACCAGTGGCGTAGCCTAAAAAATCCCCCCTCGTTGTGTATAGCAACAACGAGGGGGGATTTTTTTAGGCAATTGCGAGTGATTTTTTGTTGAACCAGTGTATGATTTGGCGCATAATTACCGCGAGTAAGATGAGGTGGAATACAATCACCACGATCATCATACGATCAATCTGAGGGGTAATGGTGGTGGTATAGAGATGGAGACTTGGCCACAAGAGTAATCCCCAAATCGTTGCACATGCGGCAATCAATGCGGAGTATTCTGTGCCAATAACACGTTGAATGGCGGGGCCAAGGATATTCCATGAGAGTGGAATGGTAATCAACAGCAAAACAACGATTCGTTGTGTGGTGTTAGCCACGAGCGGTGTCAGCATCAACATCAACGTCGTAACGACGCTAATTAGCACGAGCATGCTTGGGAGCGATGCCGCAAAGAGTTCGAGTGTTGGGCGGGCAAGGGGCGCGGTCAAAAAACTCACGATAACGATGATGATGTAGCTACTGATGACGATGACATTGGCAGCAATCAAATATGCGCTGATGTATGCGCGGCGTGATTGAATCGCGAGTAAACGTTGCATTTGAAAGGGCTGCTCAGCAACATCTGCAAGTACCGAGGTGGTATAGAGTGCCGCCAAAATGCTGTAGAGCGACCATGTCGCCATCATGGTATGGGTATTGGTTCCATCACGGATGAGAATCGCTGCTACGGCAATGGCGCTCGCCCATTCGATCAAAATGCGTTGTGATTGCATGTATTCCATCAAAATACATTGCACTAGTTGCCACATACTTGTGGGCATTGTGGGGGGCGCATCAGTTGGTGTCGCAGCCAGAATAGTACGTAAACGTTGTTGCATTTATTTCTCCGTGGGTGGTGTGATCTCATCGCCTATTTCGGATGTGATATTCCGCGGTGGGTAGATTTGGGCCAATACTTGCGGTGTCATTGATTGTTTGACTAAATCATTGAGGGGATGATTGCGCGGTTCAATGCGAAAAATATGCACGTTGTAGTGCAAGAGAATTTGTAAAATCTGGGCGAGCGACTGTACCCCACTGCCAGTCAATACAATGGTGCGTCGGGTTGCCACGATGCCGTGATCAAGGGCGATGATATTTTCGAAGGCTGCAGTGGGAATGTCGTTGGTGCGGATCATAATAGTACGTGGCAAGGTACGGATTTGTTGGGCATCAAGTTCACTAATGATGCGGCCATCAGCGAGTACGCCAATCGCATCGAACAATGATTCGAGCGGAACATCGCCACGGGTGGCGATGACGATGGTCATTTCACGATCACGGAGATTTTCGATGATATCAATCATCACATGTTGTTCGTGAGCATAGAGCCCCACAGTGGGTTCATCGATGAGGAGCAATGCGGGGCGATTGATGAGGGCGCAGGCAAGCATGACGCGGCGGACATCAAACAGGGATAATTGGCGGATGTATTTGTGGGCGAGTTGTTCGATGGCACACCAGCGCACCGCGCGTTCGTAATGTGCCGCCAAGGTCGTACCGCTTAACCCGTACAAGACTGCGTGAGAATGGAGCAATTGTTGCACGGTGAAAAAGGTGGGTGGCTGAATGCGTGGCGACATAATGCCGATTTGCGCTGTGGTCGCACGCACACTTTGTGCACCCATCCGAATCAGTGGTGATTGTGTGCCATGTAACCCAGCGATGGCATTAAGTAGGGCACTTTTGCCGCTCCCACTCGCACCAACGATGCCGTAGCAACTATGTGCAGGGATGCGTAAACTGACATCACGAATTGGACTAAACGGCACCGCGAGCTGTGTCACTGCGATTGCATTCATGCCACACCTCTATGAACTAAAATGGTTTAATGATGAGATAGATCAATGCGAGCAACGCTGGGGGTAAGGCGCGCCACCAGCACCAGCGCAAGGCTGCGGCGAGGGTGGCAAATGGCTGATTTCGTACCAACACCCGCAATCCAACCATGGTGATAATTGTGGTCACGGCAATGAGTACGAGGCGGAGCCAGCCACTCGTCATATCGTATGGCAGCAAACTCGTGGTAACGGTGAGGACTAATACGGCAGCCCGGATATCGGTGGTGATTTGCATGAGTGCCACAGTTGACAGATTGAGCCCGGTAGTCATCATCCCTGTGAGCGCTGTATCATTGCGGAACATACCCACGCCAATTGCTGCAGGTAATGCCAAAATCGCTGCTACCCACGCCAATACAATGGCGGGAAGTGCCGCAATTTGCCACGTTTGATTAGCCCAATAGAGCACGCCAAACACGCACCACACCACGACTCGTCCGGCTAATCCGATTTGGAGCGACCGGGCAGCACCGCGTACTACTAGTGGTGATGCCGAGGTTTGGGCGGCGAGTGAGGGGATGAGGAATGACGCTTCGAGTGCGGCCCACATCAATAATGGACCGGCAATCGAGGTGTAGGCACCGTTAAATGGCCACGGCATGTACGTTGCGGCTCCGATGGCCAACAACGTGCTGAGCAATGCGGCAAATCCGTCAACGCTCAGGATTGCTTTGCGTAAATCAGGGGGGAGCGTGGGACGACGTTGTGTCACAATAACCCCAAACACCAAAGCGAATATCACACTTGGTAATAATCCGGGGTATATCAGGTATGCAAAAATTAAATCCACCGTGGCTCCTGTCTATCAATTGGAATGATTGGCTACTTGCGTAGCTTCAGATTGTTTCGGATTGCTGCAAGGATGACTGCTGGTGTGGGAGGGCATCCATCGAGTTGGGCTTTGACGGGGATTTCGGGGGCATCGAGCAACCCACCGCGCCCAAACGGCGCACCATTAATGGCACATTGCCCGACAGCAATTATTGTTGGTCGTTCACTCATACTGGTAATGGTTTGTACGATGTAACTGCGGGTATATTGTGACAAGATGCCGGTAATCAACCAGACATCGGCATCGACAGGTGTTGAGACGAACTCCATATCAGGTGCTTGTGCTACCGCCAACACAATCTCGGCGTCGCATCCACCACATGACCCAGTATTGGCACGAAAAACACGGATGGGCAGTGCCATCGTTGACTCCCTTTATGAGGCGGTACGCACAAATGTCAACCCACGAATGACATCGTCAATCATCGTCAACAACATTTGTGGATACAACCCGATTACACAACACACCCCAAGCAAGATAAACAATACGACGGACAATCCTACGGGTTCACTCAAAAGGCGGCGATCACTTTGGCGCTCGATTTCTTGGGTAGCGAGCAAAATCGGCATCTCTTCGGTGGGGAGTTCCTCGGCAGCGCCCAATAGTCGTTCGTACAAGAGTCGGGCAATTGCTGCCAGCATCAATAGCGACCCAATGCCGAGTAATACCACAAATGTGGGACTGACATGGGCGGCTGCATCGTAGATGAGGAGTTTGCTGGTATATGAGCTGAATGGCGGCATCCCGAGCAACAGCAACAATCCCCCGATAAAACCACTCCCTGCAAGGGGCCAACGCCACAACAAATCACGCCGGATCGTGACTACCGGGCGCCCATCGGGGCGTTCTAGTAATGCAATTGACACAAAAATAATCAAGACGGCAATCATTTGATTGAATAGCTCAAAAATCGCCCCAGCTAAGCCCGTGCTACTCGCACTTGCCACGCCAAAGAGCATCAATCCACTATTGGCGATAATGAGATAGCTCGGTGTACGGCGCAAATGGGGAGAAGCCAAACCAAACAGTGCTGCTACAATCATCGTGACAGCACCGAGATACATCAGCATCTGCATCCCGTGGGCGTTTTCGCTCACAATGACCGGAAAGAATTGGAACGTCGCAATCAAAAATAATAACCCGGTGCTGTTGAGCGCCGTGATAATCAATACAGTGACCATGGGGGCGGCATACTCTGTGACTTCAATCAACCATGATTGAAATGGAAAAATCGCCAAGCGCATCCCAAAGCCTACAATCAGTAATGCCATAATTAAGTGTGCTGGCGAACCCTGCCCGTTTTGCTCGGTAGGCCAATAAATCGTCAGTAATACATAGGCCATATACATGGCAAATCCTGACAACAACACCAATACCAAGTAATGTAACGCCGTAATAAGTGGTGATCGTTCGACGAGGACGGTACTTCCGATGGGCAAATCGACAATCGCCAAAATTGCGAGTAGACCACTACTTACCATCAACAAGCTAGCCACAAAAGGTTCTTGCATCAACAACACGGTGGCGTTGGTGATACCCAAAATAAGTAGACTGACGGGAACGAAGTTTTCGCCATGCGCAATAAAAAACGTCACCACATAGCTAAACAACGCCACTCCCAAAATCGTCAACATGACGAGGCGCCCCAATGGGTCAATCGTCAGTGTCAACCCGAGGAGTCGCACCGGCGCATCCACGGGGAGCTGGAGTACCAAGGCGATTTGCACGATGACGGCCAACATCCCGCCCGAAATCGACGGCATGATTTGGGCCCGCAACAAAAAGAGTCCAGCGGCCATGGCTGCGGGGAAAAAAATGATAAGCAGGTACAGCATCAGCGTTTATACAATTCGTTGAGTTCGAGTGTCTTGAGCCGACCATACATTAGGCCACTCAAATACGACACCGACAGCGAAAGCACAATGGTCGTTAATCCCAACATTGCCAACGGAAACACCTGCACGGTGCTGGCTATGGCAGTGTACAACAAATCAATACTACTGACACAAACGAGTAATCCCAGCCCTAGCTTGAGCAGATCGTTTGCGGTGACAATCGTAAAAATTCCCGTGAGTGTCAACCAATACCAGGCAAAATCGACTTCTTCGCTACCGATGGGATAGAGACGGGGCAAAATAAAGCTGGCAATGGCTGCGAGGATGAGCGCCCACATCGGCACCACAAAGTCGGCAAAGCGCAACGGTGCCACCAGTTGTTTGCGTTGGGCGCGGCGGGCAGCGCGGCGGAGCTCCGCCAAGCTGAATTCGTCGAGTGCATCGGCATCATAATCACGCGAAAACGTGAGTGCGGTAACGGCCAGAATCAATACTGCTGATAACCCGGCGATTAATTTTACCAATACTGTCGTACTAATCGCCATACCCAGGAGTGTCAAATCGGGTTTGATGAATTGTGGTTGTGCCAAAAACGCCGCCACAAACAGGTAATTGAAAAACAATCCGATGATGGTCGAACGCCATTGTTGCGCCAACAAAATTAACCCTGCCGAGAGTGCAATGCCAATCAGTGGCCATTGGGTATTAAAAAATTCAGCCATGCGTGCCTCTATATCAACATTAGGACGATGACAATCAAGCCCATTACCAACCCTGCGACATAATAGCGTTCTTCGCCGAGCCGTAATATCCACTGAATGGCGCCGCCGAACCGAATAAGTACTTGCCAAGCCCCCCCCAACAACCAATCGGCGCGCACAATTCCGGTAAGTAACGACAAACTTTCCGCAGTCGCTTGGGATGGTACTGCGACCGTGGCTTGTTCATTTGGTCCGGCTACTTGACGTTGCCGTGTGCGGGCTGCGAGTAATGGCAGAACCACAATCAACACTGCTGCACCAGCAAGTGCGAGCTGTTGTTCAAGCGTGGGAAGCGTCGGTGGTGTGATGACCGCATCGATGGCAAACCGATTTTGCAGTGGTACTAACCATAACGTCCAGAGGAATCGTGGCATAACTCCCCCGATGAAAATAACCGCTGCCAGAATGATTGACCCCAACCACGCACCCCATGTGGGGATCGCTGACACGATGACTTGGTCGGCGGCGAGCCCGCGTGGCATCCGCCGCCAGATACTCGCTAATGCGACTGACCAGGCGAGTCCTTGCAGTGACCCACAAATCAACAATGCAATGATGACCCATGGTGCTTGCATCAACAACGCTTCAGCAACCCACCAGCGCGCAATAAACCCAATCGTTCCAGGAATGCCGATTGACGATGCCACCGCAATCAGCAAAATAATCCCGGCAATACCGATTTTGGCACGGGGGCGGAGCTGACTTAAATCGTCGGTATTGCTCCGTACTTCGATATAGGCAATTGCCAACGCAATCATTACTGTCGAAATAATTGCATTGAGTAATAACAGTGGTACCCCTAACAACAAGGCCCGACTGTCACTAATTGCGACTAATACAATTAAGGCAAATTGGGTACTTGCATGCCAGCCTAGCATGGCACGGAGCCGGGTAGCACCAATCGCACCGGTGGCACAGCCGAGCGCACTCAAAATCGCAACAATCACCAGTACAATTGTCCAGGTGCTATTGATGAGCGGGGCTTGGGTTGCGGCCATGTCGATAAATGCCAATACGCCCAGCAATGGAATCCCAAGTGGGATGAGAAATACCGCCAAAATCGCAGGTGCGCTACTCAAACTACTCATATAACTATGAAACGGCAATAGCCCCATCGCCAAAAACGCCGCAAGGCTCCAATAAATAACTAAGGTGCCAGGCAACGCCCCCAGCGGGATGTATTGGCGCCAAAAAGTGGCTACAAGTAACAGAATCGCCCCTGCAATCCCTCCAACTACGCTAATCAATGGGGTGTTGCTGCCTGGCAGTGAGCCACTCAGCCGCATCAGAATACCACCAACGAGTGCGGCAATCCCCCATGCAAAAATCCGCAGTGGGGTGTCTTGGGCGGCCACACCGATAACGATAATGCTTACATGGAGTAACAGTAATGCAATTAAGCGACCATAGTTACGCAGATTGTAGGGCAATGAATGGATCAAGCCAATCATCCCTGCGACACTACAAAACAATACCACTACACATACAACCCAATTGAGCGTATCAAAGCGTAATGTGAGAGTTGTGGTGAAATCGTTGATATGCATCCATGGAATGGTGAGCATTTGTAAGGGCAATCCATAAATAATGCCCGAAATAGTCAGAATGACTGCACTGATAAACAACGTGCCAATCGCCACATACCCAATATGACGGGTTGGTACGACACGATCAAGAAACCACGCTGCGATGGCGGCCAACAACGGTAATAATAGCGCCACAATTAGCATAGATGACCACTCCCCTTTAACGTTCGGCGCAGGCAGTACAAGTATCGGTCGAGGCGATTATGGGTAATAAATCATCGAGTTGCACATTAAGCAACAATGTACGACTGAGCAAGCGATCGAGCTGGCGTTGCATATGGATTTCGCATTGAGTAATGCGCACGCCATCACTACTGATGATATAGGTCAATAATCCACGCGGTGCTTCGACGCTGCCACTGGCAATCCCGGTGGTTAGCAACGGCATATCACCTTCGCATGGACCGGTTTTGAGGAGCCGCTGTGATTGCTCGACCATTTTGGCACTCTCGTGGGATTCAAGCAACATTACAATCAGTCGTGCATATACATCGCCCCCCGCTTGAACGACGCGATTGACATCGAGGCGTTGGTAAGCGGCATATGGCATGTCAAAGCGTAAATCACGGGTAATCCCCGATGCACGGGCGATAATCCCACCCACTTCAAGTTGGGCAACTGCATTGTTGGCTAACGCACCGATTTCGATAGTACGTGCCAACAGATTGCGGTTGTCGATAATTGTATCAATCAAGGCATACAACTGTTTAATAAGTTGTGCAATGCCTGTTTGAATCAATGTTAGTGCGTGTCCTGATGGATTATATGCCAAGCCACCAGGCATGATAATGTTGGGCGCACTCCGACTGGTAATTAATTCAAGCAAGAGCATGTTTGTGGTTTGTTGAAGCGTGCGTAACGCCTTGGCATGGTGCTCGACGCCGACGACACTACAGAGATTGGCTGCCCCTGCGAGGTTCATCCCCATCCGTTCGAGTTCGACCACTATCATCCGGATTAATTGTGCTCGCATTGGAACTGGCGTGTTGGTTAAGGTTTCAATAGCTTGACAGAACGCCATCATATGTGCATGCCCACAGGTACCACAAATACGTGGCACGAGCGTAAACGCTTGTGACAGCGGAATTTTGCTTATTCGATCGGCACACCCGCGCTCATTCATGCCGCTGTGATAATCGATATTGGTGATAGTCTCACCCTCGAGATCCATGATGAACCGCTGTGGACCACGCCAGGCAGGGTGAAATGGACCGAGGGTTAGGGAATAGCTCACGCTGATTGACTCCAAACCGAATCAACACTTTTGCTGATTATACCATAGAGAAAGGAGGAAGCGTGAAGTTGGAAGTTGGAAGTGAAGTAGGAAGGAGGGGCGAATCATGCCGGCGAATTCATTCGCTGCTATGCGCCCTTATGAATGAACGGTGGAAGCAGGTGTAAGGCATGCCTCAAACGCAAACACCACCAACTATTTGGTTGGTGGTGTTTGTGTGTTACGACTTGGTTTAGCGGCGGAAGACCATCAATCGGATGGCGGTGCGTTCTTCGTTTTCGATCATGACATCCATAAATGAGGGAACGCAGATAATTTCGATTTGTTCAGTCGCGAGATACGTATGGGCAATTGCAATTGCTTTGACTGCTTGGCTGGTTGCTCCAGCCCCAATCGTTTGGATTTCGGCGCTACGCTGATCGCGAATAACTCCCGCAATGGCACCAGCGACGGCACTTGGACGTGAACGAGTCGATACCTTGAGTACTTCTACAGCGTCAGCGCCACTGGGAGACGCGACCTGCTGCGTCTGTGTGGTGGCCGTGGCTACATCGTGTGTATATTGTGTATCCATCGTACACACTCCCTCACTCTATGCTTGATTGGAGTCAGCCAAAAACGACGAGGGTTGAATGCTGATGGATGCGTCGTTTTTGGCAGCTTGCATTGGGATAAATATCGTTAGCGGGCGTACTCGGTGGTGCGGGTCTCGCGGATGACGGTGACTTTGATTTGGCCTGGGTATTGCAGGCTTTCCTCGATTTTTTTGGCGATATCGCGTGCCAAATGGATGCTTCCCAAGTCGTCAATTGTCTCGGGTACCACCATGATACGTACTTCACGACCGGCTTGGACGGCAAAGGCGCGTTGTACCCCTTCAAACGATGTGGCAACTCCTTCGAGTGCTTCGAGGCGTTTGATGTACAAATCGAGTGTTTCGCGGCGGGCACCAGGGCGTCCACCTGAAATCGCATCCACTGCTTGAACCAAAAACGCCTCGACAGTGGTGGGTTCTTCGTCGTTGTGATGGGCGGCAATGGCATGCACGATGGCAGGTGAGCGCCCGAGCCGTTTGGCGATATCGGCACCAATCACGGCATGCGGCCCTTGGACTTCGTGGTCGACCGCTTTGCCGATGTCGTGGAGCAAGGCAGCAGTTTTTGCGATAGCGATATTGGCACCCAGTTCGGCGGCCATATGGGCTGCCAGCAACGCACATTCGAGTGAGTGTTGGAGGACGTTTTGGCCATAGCTGGTGCGATATTTGAGGCGACCGAGCAACTTAATCAAATCAGGGTGTAACCCTTGGACGTTGGCTTCGTAGGCCACCCGTTCGCCTTCTTCGCGCATCACCACATCGAGGTCTTGTTGGGTTTTGGCGACCACTTCTTCGATGCGGGTGGGATGAATGCGGCCGTCTTTGAGCAATTTACCGAGTGACAACCGAGCGACTTCACGGCGCACAGGGTCATGACACGACAGGGTGACGGCATCGGGAGTATCATCGACGATGATATCGACGCCGGTGATTTGTTCGAAGGCGCGGATGTTACGCCCTTCGCGGCCGATGATGCGCCCTTTGATTTCTTCGGAAGGCAACGGCACTGTCGATACGGTGATTTCAGCGACATAATCAGAGGCACAGCGTTGGATGGCCATGCTGATGATTTTGCGGGCTGTTTTGTCGGCTTCGTCGTTGGTGACCCGTTCGATTTCGCGGATACGGCGGGCCGATTCATCGCGGGCTTCGGCTTCGACCTGTTGCAAGATGATTTCGCGCGCTTGGGGCTCTGTCAACCCCGAAATACGCTCGAGTTCGGTGCGCTGTTGGCCACGGAACTGTTCGGCTTCGGTATTGAGTTGCTCGATTTGGCGTTCGCGTTGTTGGATTTGGCGTTCACGGCGCTCGACGCCTTCGACTTTGCGGTCGAGGACTTCTTCTTTGCGGCTGAGGCGCTCTTCTTGTTGGCGAATCGACAGACGCGCTTCACGGATTTGCGTTTCGGCTTCGGTACGGATGCGCAACGCTTCGTCGGATGCCTGGATTTTGAGTTCTTTGTGTTCGGCGCGGACAGATTCGATCTTGAGTTGCCATTCGGCGTTTAGGCGACTGATTTGGTTTTGGACATTCGTTTTATGTATGAATACCGCTATCCCAAAGCCAGCGGCGCCCCCAACCAGTAACATAATAACGGAGAGTATATTCTCCACGTGGATCCTCCCTAATTCAAAGCCATAGTCCTACACATGAAAATGTGCAATCATGACGAAACCGTCTGTGTAGAAAACTATTTGCATTATATTACTCTTTGAGAGTATTTTCTGTCAAGATAACCGCAAAATACAAAAATTGCTCACGTATTGCCCAAATTCATATACAAAAATGTCAGTTATTTGGGGATTTTGTGTGTGTAATCATTTGTATGGCTTGTAATAAGCAATATGTGATACTCAATAAATGGTATGGATATACGAAAAAATCTAGCTTACGCAGTGAATACACGTGGTAATCGTGCCATCATGGCCTATACGTCTTCAAAAATAGCCCCAGTTAAAAAAAGAATGCCCACCCATACTGCCCGGGCATGGCGATAAAAAAAGACCCCGAAAAAAATCATCACGGCGGCAGTACCACCAATTAACCATCCGGTGGGAATGGTGGTGATAATCGCCAATACCGCGCCGATAATTGCTATCAGACTCATCAAAGCCGTATTGATGGCCATCGCACCAGTGACTTCACCGGCGTCACGTTCAAATACCACACCACAGACCGGACAGCGGACATTCATCTGAAAAAGGGAACGAAACATCCGCCCGCGCTGGCAGGCAGGACAACGCAACAGCATTGTGACATACAAAACACGCAACACACGAAACATGTGTCACCTCGTTATCTGTATATATGGAAATCAAAAATAAAGGGAAAGGGTGGTGGGCGATAATGGACTCGAACCATCGACCTCAACGATGTCAACGTTGCGCTCTAACCAGCTGAGCTAATCGCCCGTGAGCAAAATAGTACCACGCCACGACGGCGTTTGTCAAATATCTGCTGATTTTTGCTGATGCGCGCTCGGTTGATGGCGCGCGATTTCAGGTAAGCTCGGCTGTGGTGGTGCTTCGCCCCGGCGAACGGTACAACTTCCAAGTAAACCAGAGCGGTACTAGGCAGAGTAACCCCGTCACCAAAAACGGCAAGCCTTGATAGGCGACAATTAGCCAACCCCCGAGCAACGATCCAATCACCATACAGATGCTCCAAGTGGCATGGAGCCAGCCTAGCAAAAGGGGATGGCGGTCATTGGCAACGAAGTCGGCTACCCACAGATACATTAGTGATGAAAGCGCCCACGCTGCAGCATTGCTGATGATGCCAAAAATAAATAAGAGTGGGACGGAATGCGTTCCCAAACACAAGATGCAACCACACCCTACCATAACGCCAAAACTGATGATTGTGGGCCATAGGGCACCCCATTTATCGGCAGCGCGGCCTGCCAAAAACTGTATTAATGAGGCGACGACCAGCATGCTGGCGGCATAACTGGCCACGAGGTAGATATCTTTGGCGGTTTGATTGAGTAATAGGGGAATCAATACGGTGAGCATACCGTAATTCACGGTGGCCAAGCCGCGCATCCCCATGATGAGTGGGACTTGGGGGTGGCGGATGAATTGCCAATCGAAGTGATTTGTGGTGGTGGTATGCGGTGTGGCAGGCGCGGTATGGGGGATCCCAAAGAGCACAATGCTCATCCCGATGGCACTCATGATTAGTGCCACACCGCTCAGAATGTGATAGTCGTATTGGGCAATCACCCAGCCGAGTAGGGGATTTCCGATAACGCCACCAATGGTAAAGCAGAGGATGTAGAGGCTGGAAAGGACGCCGATTTGGGTTTTGGCGCTGATAAAGGTCAAAATACTAGCACTCCCAATCCCCGCAAGCGCCATGCCAATGCCGCCGATGACCCACCAGCCGGCGATCCACCAGACGCTGGTGCTTTGGAATACCAGACTATTGAGTGCGGCTAATCCGATACCAGCCACCCACATCCATTTGTTGCCGATACGTTGGGCGATGCCCCCGGTCAGCATGGCAGTAAGCATGCCGGCAATTTGGGCGGACGATGAAATCTGCGCAATCAGGGTAGTGGAATAGCCCAACCCTTGGAGATAGACCAACATGAATGCCCCGATGGGCATGTCACGAATACTGAGCAAGAGTTGCGCGATGATGAGGATGAGTGCTTCGGGGGTGCGCCAGAGTGGAACGCTGCCACGGACGGGCTGGTCGGTCATCGCGATGCTCCATTGAATGATTGGTGTGCGTGTATCTTAGCAGGTGCGAGGTATACCTCGCACCTACGGCAGGTGCGAGGTATACCTCGCACCTACCGCACACGGCACCGTATAATTGACGCATGAGGGATGTGCAGAAAACGAGGATTTGATGGAACAACCACCGCGGCTCCGTGATTTGTTTCGGGTATGGGCTGGGATTGGCCTGCAATCATTTGGCGGTGGGGCAACCACGTTGTACCTGATGCGCCGTGTCACCGTCGAAGAGCAACATTGGTTGAGTGATGAAGAATATTCGCTCTATTGGGGGATCGTCCAAATCGCCCCTGGCATTAATCTGCTGGGGCAAACCGTACTCATCGGCTGGCGCGTTGCTGGCGTCCTCGGGGCAATTGTGGCCTTGATTGGCTTATTGTTGCCGAGTATTTCGATTACCATTTTGATTACCGCCGCCTATGCCACCATCCGTACCCAACCATTGGTGGTGGCTGCCCTGCATGGCATCATCCCGGCGACGGTAGGGGTGGGGGTTATTTTGGCGATACAGATGCTTAAACCGCCGGTGATGGCCAGTTATCGCGAAGGCTGGTGGCAGGTAGGTGTGAGCGTAGCGGTGCTGGTAGGGGCGCCACTGCTGTTGGTGTTGCTCAATCTGCCGGCCATTGTGGTGTTGTGGGGGGCAGGGTTTTGTTGTGCGGTAGGGTTTTGGGTGTTACAGCGCCGAGGAGGAGCAAAATGAACCCTTGGCTGTTGTTTTGGTTGTTGCTCAAAGCATCGCTTTTTTCGACGTCGGGCACCGGCAATCTGCCGATTTTGCATACTGATTTGATTGGTTTGGGCTGGGCGACAGACCACAACTTTGCCGAGGCGTTGGCCATCGGTCAAATCAGCCCCGGACCGACGGGGTTGTGGGTGATTAGTTTGGCCTATCTGGTCGATGGGGTGCGTGGCTCGCTCCTGGCGTTGGTGGCGATTGCCATCCCGCCGTTTACGGCGCTGGGCGTGCATGCCTTGTATGCACGCTATGGCGCCCATCCTGCAGTGCAAGGCTTTGTGCGCGGGTTGACCTTGGCGGTGGCGAGTATGTTCTTGGTGGTGATTGTACGCATCATGGAGCAAAACGGCATCGATATCCGCAGTATTGCGATTGCGCTAGGGGCACTAGGGTTGACCTACACCCGCAAAATCCCCGTGCCAGTGATTTTGGTGGGGGCGGCCATCGTAGGAATGTGCTTGTATTGACGCTTATTCACGATGGCCCCCACGTTTTTTCACAAAAAAGAATAATGCTAGGGCGTGACGGCATTGACCAAAGGGGAGACCTGTTGACCGATGAGGGAGATGGATTGCATCAATTTGTCGTGCGACAGGCTGGCACTATCCATCTGGAAGGTAAAGCGCTGGATGCCACCGAGAGCCGCACTATGGCGCAAAATCTTTTGGGCGACGTCGGCAGGGCTACCGACCACCAAGGCGCCGGTGGGACCGTTTTGGGCATCGAAGCGGGCCCGGTTGACGGGTGGCCAGCCCCGTTCTTTGCCGATACGGGTGAAGGTTTCGGCATAACCCGGGTAATATTCGTTGACCGCTTCGGCAGTGGTGGCAGCCACATAACCGAGCGAGTGGATGCCTACGCTGAGGCGCTCGGGGGGATGGCCGGCTTGGGCGCCGGCTTGGCGATAGAGGTCGATGAGGGGGCGGAAGCGGTGCGTTTCGCCGCCGATAATCGCGACCATCAACGGCAACCCCAGCATACCCGCCCGCACAAACGACGCCGGTGTGCCCCCCACACCGAGCCAAATGGGCAGGGTGGGTTGTAGGGGGCGGGGGTAGATGGCTTGGTCGTGTAGGGCGGGACGAAACTTGCCCGACCAGCTGATGACTTCGTGGTCGCGGATGGCCAAGAGCAATTCGAGCTTTTCGCTAAACAGTGCGTCATAATCATGCAGATTGAGGCCAAAAAGCGGGAAGGCCTCGGTGAATGAGCCCCGTCCCACAACGATTTCGGCCCGGCCTTGAGACAACAAATCGAGGGTGGCGAATTCTTGGAATATGCGCACGGGGTCGGCGGCGCTGAGCACGGTCACGGCGCTGCCGAGGCGGATGCGGGTGGTGCGGGCGGCGGCGGCGGCGAGGATGAGGGGGGATGCCGAATCGAGGAATTCTTTGCGGTGGTGCTCACCAATGCCAAAAAAATCAAGTCCGACCTGATCAGCATGCACCATACGCGCGATTAATTCGTGGAGTGATTGCATATTGGCGTGGGGGATGTTGGCGGTTGGTTGGGTGTTGGCGGCGGCAAAACTATCAATGCCTATTTCCATGATGTCATCCTTTGGGTAACGGGGAAAGCAAACCTAGGTGCATCATAATGACTGCACTGTAGGGCGTCAAATCAGCTTGTGGTGACCGCTATAATAGACACGATTCGTGACAGACAGACAAATGAGGCCTGTGATGCGTTTTTCGATACGGTTCAACAACGATCGCCCGGTACGTGAATACATGGCGTTGGCACAGGCTGCCGAAGCAGCGGGATTTGATCAGTTTTGGGTGAGCGACGATTTGTTTTTGTACGGGGTATGGCCGATTTTGGCGGCCTGTGCCACGGTGACCGAGCGCATCCAGCTGGGTACCTGCATCATTAATCCATATACTATGCATCCCGCCGAAATCGCCATGCAGGCGGTATCGCTCGACGAGCTTTCGCAGGGGCGGGCGTTGGTGGGATTAGGGGCAGGTGCAGGGGACTTTTTGGGGTGGGTGGGGTTGCCCCAAGAGCGCCCGTTGACACGGATTGTCGAAACCATCCAGGTGCTGCGGGCTTTGTTTAAGGGAGACGTGGTGGCGCATCACGGGCGTGAATTGGGGCAGTGGAGCCCTGAAGCCTATATGCGGGTACCGACGCGGCAAATCCCGATTTATTTGGGGGCGATGAGTCCAAAAATGCTCGAGGCGATTGGGGCATATGCGGACGGGGGCTTGCCGTTGTTGTTCCCCCCGGAACACTACCACGCTGCCCGGGCGCATGTGGATGCCGGCTTGGCCGCCCAAGGGCGGGCACCTGAGGACGTTGATATGGCGGCGTGTATTTGGGTGTCGGTGGGTGATGATGCCCAGGCAGCTGAGGCAGTATTACGCCAAAAAATAGCCTATTATGGGCATGCCTTGAGCGATACGATTTTGGCCAATTTGGGGGTGGATCGCAGTGAATTCATCCCCATCGAGCATGCTATCCAGCACGACCATGACGAAGCGCGGGCCTGTGCCATGGTGACGCCAGCCATGCTCAAGATCGGGATTACTGGGTCGGGCGCTGATTTGTTGCCTCGTTTGACGGCCTTGATTGATGCGGGAGCGCGGCATATTAGCTTTGGGCCGCCATTGGGTCCTGACCCGCTGGCGGCGATTGGGGTGTTGGGGCGTGAGGTGTTGCCCGCGTTGCGGGATTATCGGGTGTGAGGCATGCCGCGTACGTTGGAGGCATGCCTCCAACGTCCATACATCCCCCTGGTGCATCGCACCAGGGGGATGTATGGACAGGCTAGGTTGGGATGGCGCTGAGGTGATTGATATGCGATGCGCGGGCCAAGAATTGGGTCATCTCGGCATCGTCATTGGCCATGGTGGCGAGGGCGGCCCAGACTTGTGGCTCATCGGGGTAGACGTCACTCATGATTTCGAGCAGGACTCTGGCGCGTTGGTGGTCTTCGAAACGAAATAAGCGATTGGCGGTTCGGAGCAATGCTTGACATTCAGCGTTCGCAGCCATGCGGTAGCACTCGTTTCGTGTTATTGGACACTTGCAGCGATTTGCCAGCCTTGGGTCAGATTACCGCCGCCATACAGCCGTAAATTGGTGGCATCGGCTTTGACGTCAAAAATCAGTGCCATGCTACGTGGTGTCGAGTCGCTAGGAAGTGCATCGCCGGCTGCCACATCGGTGACGACGCCGCGACCACCACCAATGTCCACCAGTCTGTTGGAGCGTTCGACGTTGACGGTATAGCTTCGGCCTTGGTCGTCTTTGAGTACAAAGAAGTCGGCAGGAATGGCTTTGTCGCTACCGGAACTATTACCAACCAACACGACTATTACAAAGTAGCGGCCGGTGGCAGGAACATCACTGAGTTTTTCGGTGCGGTCGCCAGCAACCAATGGCTCACGGAGACCATAGCTCAATCCATTGCTGGTAAGGGTTGCGGTCAAGTCAAGCAACATGGCTGGCATGGGCGTGGGGGTGCTGGGGACGGCGGGTGTCATGGTGGCTTGTGGTGATGCGGTGGTGGCGATACTTTCGAGGGTGGCAGCGACTGCAGTGGCGTCAGAAACAGTTTTGTCACTCAACCCCGTAGACGAAGCCACAAAATTACCAACACTGTTTGACCCACCGAGGAATTGGGTTGCCAAAAAGACAATCAATAACAACGCAATTGCGCCAAGTACGCCCCACATCAAGGGACTAGGCCCTCGTGGTTCTTCGTCATATTCTTCATCAAAGGTATCGAGTGCATCAGTCAACTCGTCTTCGGGAGCTAATGGCACCTCGGTGACTTGGCGGCTGACACGGGATGGTTTGGCGGGTGGAGGCGTCTGCCGGCCAAACAACGCACCGGTGCGCTCACGGGCTGCAGCAATAAATGAACGGTTGCGTTCGGTCCCGCCGGTGCGAGTATTCCCACTCAATGCTCGTAGCCCCCGTAAGGCCATTTCGTTTTGGGGGTCAATTTGTAAGGCTCGTTCGAGGGCATTCCGGCGTTGGCTGGCATTGTCGGATACACCGGCGAGCCATAGCCATGCCTGGATGTTGGTGGGGTCTTGTTTGGTTAACAAGGCAAATAAATTGCGGGCTTCTTCGCGATTGCCATCGCGGGCCGCTTCAATGCCGAGTTGCAGAATCTCTTTTGCGTCAGCCATTGTGTGCTCCTATCCCTCGTATTACTTATTGTATTGATATTACTATGTTGTATAGTATAACATAATGTCGTTGGGTCGGTCAATGACAAGAAAATGTTGGGTGGTGATTATTGCGTAGTTGCATCGATTTGGCCAAATCGGCAACGAAACGATAATTTTGAATTCACGTTATGATAATGGTATGTACCATGTGATGGTGATTGATGTGCACTAAAGTGTGCTGTCTCATAATCAAAAGGAACGACAATGCGACTGGTGAGTTTTCGTCGTGAAGGCATGCAGGCGCACGCCGGCATTTATAGTGAGCTAGGGATTATCGATATTTATGAGGGGATGGCGCTTTTGAGTGAAGACCGTCCTGAGGCGCCGTTGAGCTTACACGATATTATTCGCGGTGGCGACAATGCGATTAATCTCGCGACGATTGGGCTACTCGAAGAAGTGATGGCTGCCCAACAAATCGGCAGTGATGTCGCATATTGGTTTGGTGGGGTCGAAATGTTGATGCGGCGCGATGATGTGCAACTCCTCGCCCCATTCCCGGGGATGGCTGCCTGGTGGCGGAGTGTGCAAAACGTGCAAGCCTATGAGCGCATGATGCAACGGCGTGGTGAGCACTTGGGGATGTACTGGTACGAGCGCCCGCCGTTGTGGGCCGCGGCGGCCACGGTGATGTATGGTGACCGCGCACTGATTCCCTTCCCCGACACTACTGCCTGTGATATTGAATGCGAAATTGCCTGGGTACTCGGCCGCGACGTTTATCAATCTGATGCCTCAGATGCGCTCGATGCAGTACTAGGGTTGTGTTTGCTGGGGAACATCGTGGCGCGTGATCGGGCAGACGATGATGTGGTGCATGGCTTGTGGTCGCGTCAAGCGGGGATTGTGATGGGACCGATGCTCACCACGGTCGACGAACTCGACGAGTTTTTGCTGGGGGATGGGCGGATGCGGATTACCATACAGATTTTGGTGAATGACGTGGTGCGCGCCAGCATGAACATCCGCGATGTCCATTACACCATTGGTGATGTGGTGGCGCAGGCTAGTCAAGGAATGACCGTGGCGGCCGGTACGGTGTTTAGTAGTGGGGCATTGTGTAGTTTGAGTGATGTGGCGGCGCCGTGGATTGTACCAGGTGACGAAGTGACGATTGATGCCGGCCCACTCGGCACGTTGCGCTGGACCATGGAGGAATGGCAATGAGGTGGTGGTACGCCAGTCTGTTGGTAGTGGGTACATTTTGTCTATGGGGATGTGGGGTATTCGTTGTGCCGCTGACGCCTACACCGACTGCCGTGCCTGTTGTACCCCATGTGGACAATCTCGGTGAGGTGCAACCACTGGTGCCGGTGACGACCACATTGACATTGCCGGGGCTACGTGATGCGCTCCTCCTCCAAATTAATGACGCTAGTGGTACCGCAGTGTTTACCCAAACAGTGACTCCGCAAACTGACCAAACCATATTGACGGTAATTCCAAAAGGTGCCATGGGAGTGGCGACGCTGACGGTTCATCAGGCCGGCAAAACGGTGTTGACGGCGCCACTCTATACACTCGACCCGCAAAGTACGTTGGTAACCGATGACCCGGTGTTTACCAATATATTTACGCAGACGGTGGGGTTTTTACAAAAAAGTGTGCGTAGTTATGACCTCAATGGGCACCGCGTGCACGGTTATCGATCGCCTGATAATCCGTTGTTGTGGTTGCGCGACCATGTCTACCAAGGGCGGGGGTTCCGCTATATTGAGCCTGATGTCAAAAGTCTGCTCGAGGCATTCCGTGATGCGCAACGCCCCGATGGCAGTCTGCCGGATTGGCTCGACATGCCGGCGTTGGGGGTCAAATCGGGGCGCAAAGAAGTCGAAGCCGATCTCGAATTTTTGTTTGCGCAGGGTGTCTATGAGGCCTGGCAAATGAGTGGTGACGACGCCTGGATGCGGCAGATGTTGCCAGCAGTGCAACGTGCCTTGGCGTATACCATGAGTGATCCGGTGCGTTGGGATGCCAAACGTGGCTTGATCCGGCGGCCATATACGATTGATATGTGGGATTTCGCATATGGACCAACCACCAAAAATCCCACCACGGGTGTGGCTGCGCCGCGACATTGGATTGATGGCCAAACGATATGGGGCACATTCCATGGCGACAATACGGGCTTGATTCAGGCCTTGCGGATGACGGCGACGATGGAAAATGCAGTGGGGGATACTGTCGCAGCCAATGCATATCAAACCCAAGCAACGGACATCCAAAAGCGCCTGATTAAATTAAGCTGGAACGGACAGTTTTTTCAGCATTTTGTGCCCGAAGACCCCACCGTGCAGATTCCGGGCGTCGATATTACGACGCAATTGAGTTTGTCGAATGCATACGCACTGAATCGGGGAGTGGTTAACGGTGCGGAAGCCCAGTCTATTTTGGCGACGTACTATCAACGTGGGCTGGCTAATTCGGCGATTATTTTGCCGTGGTATAGCATTGACCCACCATTCCCTGCGTATGCGTATGGGATGGCGGGGCGCAAAGGGGAGCAACCAGGCGAATATGTCAATGGCGGGATTATGCCGTTGGTAGGGGGGGAATTAGCGCGCGGGGCATTTACGTATGGCTCCGAATCATTTGGATTTGATATTTTGCGCCATTATGCGGTGTTGATTAATCGTTTTGGTGGGTCGTATTTATGGTATTACCCTAATGGCCAGCCGGGGATTTCGGGACCAGATACATTACCGACCGATGGTTGGGGGGCATCGGCTATGCTGGGAGCCTTGATGGAAGGTGCTGCGGGGGTGTTGGACGATGGCACCGCCTATCAGTCTGTCAAATTAACGCCTCGTTGGCAAGATTCGGGAGTACATACGGCGCATGTGGTAGCGCGATATCCCGCATCACAGAGCTATGTCGCCTATGATTGGCAGTTGCATAATCAGCAAATGACTTTGACATCTACTGGTTCTGGCAAAAAGCTTGCGCTGATTATCCCGTTGCCTGAAGTAGCGACGCATGCCACTGTCGTATGTGATGGACAACCTCGAGGGAATGCGTTTATTTGGATCAACAACCGCCCGTATGTGTTTATTAAAATAACTGGCTTGACGCATGTGGTGCAAATATCGTGGTAGATTATCTAAAGACCAAAACGCTGGGAAATATCCAGCAGAAAGGAACGATTGTGACCAATCATGCTGTTGCTGCGCAATTAATCGCGTCACGGGCGAGTGCCACGTTGATGCCACCCCCGTCGAGCGACCCCGCCTATACCCTCAGCGATGCCTATGCTGTCGCCAAAATCCACTACGACGAGGCCTGTGCCGCTGGAATGGTCGCGGTGGGCCGCAAAATCGGCTTTACCAATCCCGTGGCCTGGCCAGGGATGGAGCTCAACACGCCGGTGTGGGGCTATGTATACCATACCACGGTATTTGACACCATGGCTGGGGCGACGCACCACGATTTGACGGGGGCCATGCAACCAAAAATTGAGCCCGAAATCATGTTTGGCCTCAAAAACGGCGTGATTGGTACCGGCAATCCAGTGGCTGCACTGCAATCAGTTGAATGGATTGCTTTGGGCTACGAAATCGTGTCGTGCCCGTACCCCGATTGGAAGTTCAAAGGTGTCGATGCGGTATCCGCATTTGGGTTGCACCGTGCCTTGTATGTAGGCACCAAGCGCATGATTACGGCGAGTGATGATTTGGTCGAGATTGTGGCACGGTTGGGCAGCCTCACCGCCAAAATCTACAAAAACGATGTGCTGGTGGGCGAAGGTGGCGGCAATATTGTGTTGGGCAACCCAGCCCAAGCCTTGGCGGCGTTGGCGATTGTGGTAGCGAACCAACCCCAATTTGCGCCATTGGCTGCAGGGGAAATTATTAGTAGTGGCACGTTGACGCCGCCGCCGGTGATTGTCAGTGGTGACCGGGTTCGTGCCGAAGTGGTGGGCTTTGATTTGGCACCGGTAGAAGTGTCGTTCTAAACGGTGCGGTCGTAATCCAAAAAATTGGTGAAGACGCAGTAGAGACGCAGCATGCTGCGTCTCTACTGCGTCTTGTGATATTTGCATTATAATGGTGCCAATGATGCAGGTAGTCGCAGGGTGCTCTCTGCAGAGCGAAAGGTACTGGTCATGAGTGATGCAGTGAATGATGTATTTAGCGCACGGTCGTTGCTCAAAGTCGGTAGTGCACAATACGTGATCTATCGTCTTGAGGCATTACGCGCCATTAATGGCGTCGATCTCGCTACGTTGCCGTTTTCGATTAAAGTGGTGCTTGAAGCATTGCTTCGCAACATTGGTGATGGATTTACTAGTAGCGACGATGTGGCAGCGATGGCACAATGGACGCCGGCCAGCGCTGGGTCACGCGAAGTGGCCTTCAAGCCAGCCCGCGTATTGATGCAAGACTTCACCGGCGTGCCGGCGGTGGTTGACTTGGCCGCTATGCGCGATGCCATGCAACAACTCGGTGGTGACCCCGCCCTTATCAATCCTTTGGCCCAAGCCGATTTGGTTGTCGACCACTCGGTGCAAGTAGACGCCTTTGGGAATGGGATGGCGTTGCAATTCAATGCTGACCTCGAGTTTAGCCGCAACCGTGAGCGCTACGAGTTTTTGCGCTGGGGTCAACAAAGCTTCTCGAACTTTAGCGTCGTGCCCCCCATGACCGGTATTTGTCACCAAGTCAACCTCGAGTTTTTGGCGAAGGGTGTACTGGTCAAAACTATCGATGGCGAAGCAGTGGCGATGCCCGATAGCTTGGTCGGTACCGATAGCCACACCACCATGATCAACGGCCTCGGCGTGTTGGGTTGGGGTGTGGGTGGTATCGAAGCCGAAGCCGTGTTGCTCGGCCAACCCCTCGCCATGCTGACCCCCGAAGTGGTCGGCGTACGCTTGACGGGGCGTTTGCGCCCAGGTGCGACTGCCACTGACCTGGTGTTGCGTGTAACCGAATTGTTGCGCAAACATGGCGTGGTCGATAAATTCGTCGAATTTTGTGGTGACGGCTTGAGCGGGTTGAGCCTGGCTGACCGCGCCACCATCGCCAATATGGCCCCCGAATACGGCGCCACCTGTGGGTTCTTCCCGGTTGACGCCGAAACCTTGAACTACCTGCGTGGCACCGGCCGCCCCGACGAGGTCGTGGCGTTGGTCGAAGCCTACACCAAGGCCCAAGGCATGTTCCGCGTGGACGGTGCCGCCATCCCCGCCTTTAACTCGTTGCTCGACCTCGACTTGAGCACCATCGAGCCCAGTATGGCTGGTCCCCGCCGCCCCCAAGATCGGGTGGCGATGACGGGGCTCAAGCAGTCGTTTAACGATGCCATGCAAAAAGTGTTTGGTAAAACAGTGGCTGCCGCCAGTGTCACCAATGGCACCCGTAGCGACAGCTATGCAGATGCGCGGGTGGAATTCACTAGCAACGGCAAGTCCACCAGCATGACCCATGGCGCCACGGTGATTGCGGCGATTACGTCGTGCACCAATACGTCGAATCCGTCGGTGATGATGGCTGCCGGCTTGCTCGCCAAAAAAGCCGTTGCCAAGGGTTTGACCACCGCACCCTATGTCAAAACCTCGTTGGCACCCGGGTCACGGGTAGTAACGGAATATCTGCGCAACGCCGATGTGCAACGCTACCTCGATCAATTGGGCTTCAACGTGATTGGCTATGGCTGTACCACCTGTATCGGCAATTCGGGTCCGGTGTCCGACGAAGTTACTGCTGCCGCCAAGCAAGGTGATTTGGTCGTGAGTGCAGTGCTGAGTGGTAACCGTAACTTCGAAGGACGCATCCACCCCATCGTCAAAGCCAATTACTTGGCGTCACCGCCGTTGGTAGTGGCCTTCGCGATTGCTGGTACCGTCGATATCGACGTCAACAACGAGCCGTTGGGCTTGGGGAGCGATGGCCAACCGGTCTATTTGGCCGATATTTGGCCAACCGAAGCCGAAATCCAGGCTGCCCTCAATGCCGCCCTTAACGCCGATTTGTTCCGCGCCCAATACGGCAATGTCTTTACCAGCAACGAGATTTGGAACAAGTTGCCGGTGCCACAAGGGGCGTTGTATACCTGGAACAACACTTCGACCTACATCCAAAACCCCCCCTACTTCACTGGTATGACCAAAGAAGTGCCGGCGTTGCGTTCGATTCATGGCGCCAATGCCTTGGCATTGCTGGGTGACAGCGTCACCACCGACCATATCTCGCCTGCCGGTGACATCCCCAAAAACTCCCCCGCTGGTCAGTATTTGATTGCTAACGGGGTACAACCGGTCGACTTCAATTCGTATGGCGCCCGTCGTGGCAACCACGAAGTGATGATGCGCGGCACGTTTGCCAATATTCGCTTGAAAAATGCGATGGTCGCTGGGGTTGAAGGTGGCTATACCGTACATATCCCCAGTGGCGCTCAAGCCTCGATTTATGATGCAGCCATGCAATATCAGCAGACCAATACGCCGTTGGTGGTGTTGGCCGGCAAAGAATACGGTACCGGTTCATCACGTGACTGGGCTGCCAAAGGGACGTTTTTGTTGGGCGTGCGAGCCGTGATTGCCGAAAGCTTCGAGCGCATCCATCGCTCTAACCTCGTCGGCATGGGCGTGTTGCCGTTGACCTTTGTGAATGGCGAATCGTGGCAGTCGCTGGGCTTGACCGGCCGCGAAACGTTCGACATCAAGGGCATCGAATCACTGCAACCCGGCCAAGACCTCACCGTCGAAGCCACGCTTGATGGCAAAGTGACACGCTTTACGGCCAAGGTGCGGATTAATTCCGAAGGGGAATTGACCTACTACCGCAACGGTGGAATTTTGCACTATGTGTTGCGCACCATGGCTTCCCAAAACGAGCCGGTCGGCGCCTAAATACGCGGGTGAAGACCTCGGGTAGCAACTGCTACCCGAGGTCTTTTTTTGGTGCAATGCGGGAATCGATTATGATGGTACGAGCAATACCGTATTGAGTTGTGATCTATGCGTACATGGTGGCGGTGGCTAGGGATAAGTGCATTGTTGGTCTGTGCCATCATCCCGCAATGGGGGGTGTTGGCGGTACCGGCGTTGGTGGGCGCGCTCCAACTTTGGGCGCAGCAACAACCCACGCGACGCAATCAACTCGCGACGCTCCTGATGGCATTGCCCACCCCGTGGGCGGCGCTGGCACCGCTTGGGAGCCAGCACGCCTGGTGGCAACGTGTGGTGTTGGTGCTGGTAATGGCGGCGACGTGGGCCCCTATCGATGCCGAATATCGCTGGGCGCTGGCGATTGTTTGTGCGCTGTGGCCACTCGGGCAGGCCACCCAGCGCGACGATGTGCGTTGGGTAACCCCCTTGCTCCAGGTCGCAGCGACGATGGCCTGGCCGGCTGGGTGGGATGTGGGGCTGGCGAGTATTGCCCTTGTCAGTGGCGCATGGGCCTGGTGGCGCCACGACGAGACGCGCGTGCAATGGAGTGGTGTGTTGCTCTGCCTCGGGCTGGCGAGTGGCGCCGGAATAGTCGTGTTGCCGTGGATGCTCGGGGCACGGGTATTACGCGCTGCACCACAATCCGTGCTTGCTGTATGGGCGTGGTGGGGGCTGGCAATGGCACTGCTGGCAAGTGGCAATGTGTGGGGGCTGGCGTTGGTGGTGTGGCCGTTGCTCCAGACGATTCAACGCAGTGATAGCAGATTGATACGAAAGCAATGGCCGTTATTGTTCCTACTGCTACTCTTCCCGGTACAGGCCAGTGTGGCACGTTTGCAACCAAGTTTGTTGGCGTTGGGTGAGGCTTGGGTGACACCCTTAGCGTGGCAGTTCCGCAATGCCGCTCAACAAGGCGTGGGCGGTGTGCCGTGGGGACCGGTGCTGGTCTGTGGCGTGCTGGCGTGGGCGGTGTGGCAATTGTGGCAACCAGCGGAGGCCGCCGATGTGGAGTAGTGTCAGTGTGGTAGTGCATGCCTGGAGTCGGCTACTCGTTTACCCCACGTTGCTAATTGTAGTGTTGGTGTTGTGGACGGCACCGGCGCTGGGGTGGCCGCGGGTGCGCCCGTGGTCGCTGGGGCTGGCATGGCTCTTGCTGGTGTTGGTGCCGACCCCGGGTGCGCAATCACTGGGTGACACGGATGTCCTCGTGCTGATAATTATTGCAATTTTCGCCAGTGAATTACAGACCCCCCGTGATTGGCAGGCTGCTGGCGGGGCACTCGTGGCGGCGGTGTTGCTGGCTGGTGCGTGTGGGACGTTGGTGCCAGCCCGACTGAGTGCATGTACGGCCATGA
Source organism: uncultured Chloroflexota bacterium (assembly GCA_937876225.1). Lineage (GTDB taxonomy): Bacteria > Chloroflexota > Chloroflexia > Chloroflexales > Roseiflexaceae > UBA965. The sequence continues at coordinate 28,012 of CALFIC010000038.1, forward strand.
CGGCTACGCAGTGGGTAACGTATGGGGGGGCAGTATTAGTGCTTGGCTGGGCGTGGCAGTGGTGGCCGCGGCAGACGGTGCCACAGCGGATGGTGATTTTTGGCATTGCGTTACTGTGGAGCGCTGTGGTGAGTGCACCATGGCAATGGTGGTGGCTGGTGTGGCTGGTGAGTGGAGGGAGTGTGGCGCTGACGTGGTATCGCCTGGATTGGCAGACGGCACATCAGGCAGGGTCTGTATGAGTGATGAGGTGTTGGAATATATCGCGGCCAGTGCTGGCGGGTACGGTTGCCACAAATTGTGTGAGTGTGTGTACGGCTTGTTGGTGAATGGCTACCGTTGCGCTGATGCCACCACACTCTTGCAAAAAGGCACTCAGCGCTGTCGAATCGGCTTGATTAATCAGGTGCATGGTGTGGTCGGGTTGGGTTTGTAGGGCATGCGCCAACGGCAATATGATAATGCCACGTTGGAGTGAGCGCAGGGGATCGCTGAGGGCCTCGTGGATATGGATTGTAGTGGCATACATGCGCGCCAATTCGCAAGCCACGGCATTGTTTTCATCAACAAACGAGGTAACACTGCCACAAATCACCCCAGCCCGGATGGCACATTGCATGAGGGCACCCTCAATCGCGTCGATGTGTAAAAGGGCATTGTGAAACACTGCTGGGTCACTTAATGGTATGCTGGTAAGGAACGCTTCGGCAATCTGCATCACACAGGTGGCATAGTCTGCAATAATGCGGGCATGGGGAGATGTGGCCATTTCGTTGGCGGCGAGGGCATAAAAATAATCGCCCAGCATCAATGTCGGCCCATGTACAAACGATGGTGCGCTAGTGTGGGGTGTGGCGGTGCGTAAACTGGGGTCAATGAGGCGGCGATGCATGGCCGACCCTGCCCGGATGAGCTCAAGGGCGGCGGCGGCATGGGCGGTGCGTTGGGTGTCGATAGTACCCATCTGGGCAACGGCAAAAACAACACTGGCCACGGCATGGCGTGGCAACGCCACCGCAGTACTGTTGAGTGCTTCGGCGGCGATTTGGCTGGCATTGGGCGCAAGCTGGGACTGAATCAATGCGTCGATATGTTGTAAGGCGTCGTGTAGTGTCGTAATATGTGGCATGGTCGCCAAAAAGTTTGCGATGAAGTTCACAAGTTCTAGCATACCCGAGCGCTGACGTGCTGTCAAACCTCGGGCGCAAATAAATGACACAAGAGAGGTTTTCATGTCTGACGCGACTGCGGCATTTGTGGCCCGCCACGCCCGCCGCAATTTTTGGTTGAATGTCATTGAAGGTGGGATTTTTATGTTTGGGATTAGTATGGTGTCGCGTTTCACCGTGATGCCCTACTTTGTGGCGCAATATTCGCAGGCCAATTGGATCCAAGGGTTGCTCCCGACCATTGCCAACACCGGTTGGTTGTTGCCCGGGTTGTTTGTGGCACCCTATATTGCCCAGCTCTGGACGCGCAAAATGCCGATGTTGATTGGGACGTTTTTTGAGCGAATTCCGTGGTTGTTCATGGGTATTTGGTTATTTATGGGCAATACGTTTGCGCCGACGGCCACGTTGGCGATGTTTTTTGGGTTATATGCCATGCATATGTTTAGTGCGGGTGCCACGGCTATCCCATGGCAAGACTATATTGGGCGTGTCATCCCCGAGCAGCGTTGGGGGACGTTTTTTGGATTCCAAAGCGGCCTCGGCAGTCTGCTGGGGGTGGCAGGGGCGACGGTAGCGACGCAAGTACTGGCCGGTCAAGCAATCGTAGTGGGTGGAGTAAATCTGCTGGGAAGTTATACATTTCCATTTAATATTGGTGTATTGTCGTTGATTTGTTTTGCTTGTTTGGTGGTGTCATTTGTCTTTTTGGCGGTGACGGTCGAGCCGCGCATCCCGCCCCAACCCAAGCAACCGATTTGGGGTTCGGTCAAACAAATGCCCCATTTGTTGCGCCAAGATCATGTATTTCGCACCTATTTGCTGGCGCGGACGGGGATTTCGTTGGGGATTTTGGGGCATAGTTTTGTGATGGCGGCGGCGCTCAACCGTTTTCATTCATCGGGTGAAATGGTGGGGGCATTCACCGTTGTGCTTTCGGCGGCGCAGGCCTTGGGAAGCTTTGGATTGGGGGCGTTGGCGGATCGCTGGGGTCATAAACAAGTGTTGGTATTGTCGGGGATGGTTGGCGCACTCTCATTGTTGTTGGCGTGGGTAGCGCCGACCGAGTGGTGGTATTTTGTGATTTTTGTGTGTGGCGGGATTGCGATGGCAGGCTATCAACTGAGTAGTTTTTCGATTGTGATGCTCTTTTCGACGCACGAACTCCGGCCGACCTATATTGCCACCGCCAACACATTCAATGTGCCGGTGTCGGCAGTGGCACCCATGTTGGCAGGTTGGTTGGCCGGCGAAATGGGCTTCATTGGCTTGTTTGTGCTGTTGGCGGTGTGTGGCATCATTGGGACGTTGGTGATGCAATGGAAGGTCACGTTGCCACAGAAGGTACCGTTGACGGAAAGGACAGAAGTGGCATGAATGCTGGGTCAGAAACGAATTCTCTCGATAATCGCGCGGCCTTTGTGGCGTTGCATACGCGACGCAACTTCAGCCTCAATGTGATTGAGGGTGGTCTGTTTATGTTTGGCATAAATATGATGTCGAGCTATACGGTGCTGCCCTACTTCGTGAAACAGTTTTCGGATCAACAATTGTATCAAGGTCTGATTCCTACTATCGCCAACATCGGTTGGTTGTTGCCGGGGTTGTTTGTGGCGCCCTATATCGCCCAGCTCTGGACGCGCAAAACGCCCATGTTGGTTGCGTCGTTTTTTGAGCGGATTCCGTGGTTGCTGATAGGTGTGTGGTTGTTTATGGGCAACACTTTTGCGCCATCGACTACCTTGATGATGTTTTTTGGGTTATACACCATGCACACGTTTAGTGCGGGAGCGACGGCGGTTATATGGCAAGACTATATCGGGCGGGTGATTCCCGAACAGCGCTGGGGGACCTTTTTTGGCATGCAAAGCGGCCTTGGTAGCCTGCTGGGGGTGGCAGGGGCGGCGGTAGCGACTCAAGTGCTGGCCGGCCAGGCGATTACGGTTGCGGGTGTGCACCTGTTGGGAAGCTATACGTTTCCATTTAGTATTGGTGTATTGTCGCTGATTTGTTTTAGTTTTTTGGTGGTGTCGTTTGTCTTTTTGCTATTTACGGTTGAGCCGATTATCCCGCCCCAACCCAAGCAACCGATTTGGGGGGCGATTAAACAAATGCCTCACATCTTGCGCCAAGACCACATGTTTCGCACCTATTTGTTGGCGCGGACGGGGGTTTCATTGGGGATTTTGGGGCATAGTTTTGTGATGGCAGCGGCGCTTAACCGATTCCATTCATCGGGCGAAATGGTGGGGGCATTTACTGTCGCGCTTTCAGCTGCGCAGGCCTTGGGGAACTTTGGGTTGGGGGCGTTGGCCGATCGCTGGGGCCACAAACAAGTGTTGGTGCTGTCGGGCTTCATCGGCGCCTTGTCGCTGTTGCTGGCATGGGTGGCACCGACGGAGTGGTGGTACTTCGGGATTTTTGTGTGTGGCGGGATTGCCATGGCTGGCTATCAATTGAGCAGTTTCTCGATTGTGATGCTTTTTTCGACGAGTGAACTGCGCCCGACCTATATTGCCACTGCCAATACATTTAATACACCGTTGTTGGCAATTTCCCCGATACTGGCTGGTTGGTTGGCAGGTGAAATGGGCTTTATTGGGTTGTTTGTACTGTTGGCGGTGTGTGGGGTGATTGGGGCGCTGGTGCTGCAATGGAAGGTCGCGTTGCCCCCAAAGGCACCGCTGACAGAAGAAAGTACAGGAACGGCATGAATACCGGCGTAAAAACAATCCCTCTCGATACCAGCGATGCGTTTGTGGCGTTGCATGCGCGGCGCAACTTCATCCTCAATGTGATTGAGGGTGGCTTGTTTATGTTTGGCATGAACATGGTGTCGAGCTACACAGTGCTGCCCTACTTCGTGCAACAATTTTCGGATCAACAATGGCATCAAGGCCTCATCCCCGCCATCGCCAATATCGGTTGGCTGTTGCCAGGGTTATTTGTAGCACCATTGATTGCACATATGTGGACACGTAAGCCCATCACAATGGTGATTACGATTCTCGAGCGGATTCCGTGGTTGATTTTGGGGTTGTGGTTATTACTTGGAAATGCGCTTGATGCCACGACTACGTTGGCGTTGTTTTTTAGTTTGTATGCGCTATTTATGGTGAGTGCGGGTGCCAATGCGGTGCCGTGGCAAGACTTCATTAGTCGCATTATCCCCGAAAAATCATGGGGGACGTTTTTTGGCATGCAAAGTGGGGTCGGCAGTCTGTTAGGGGTGGCGGGAGCGGCGGTCGCCACGCAGATTTTGGCGAATAAACCGTTTGTGCTATGGGGTTGGCAGTTGATTGGCGCCTATCCCTTCCCGCAAAACATTGGCATTTTGTCGTTGGGTTGTTTTGTGGTGATGGCGATTTCGTATCTGTTTTTGGCGTTTAGTATTGAGCCGCGGGTCGAACCGCATCCCGAGAAACAGGCTTTTTGGTCGTTGCTCCGTGATGTGCCGAGCTTGTTGCGCAACGATCGAGCGTTTTTGATTTATCTGATAGCCTTTGCCTTTTTGTCGTTGGCGTTGATGGGGCAGAGCTTTGTGACGGCAGCGGCGCTGGTACGATTCCATGTGAGTGGGAGCACGGTCGGTACGTTTACGATTGTGTTGCTGGCGTCCCAAGCATTGGGGAACTTTGGCTTGGGAACGTTGGCTGATCGCTGGGGCCGGCGACGGGTATTGATTTTTGTAGGCATATTGGGAGTGGTGTCGTTGTTGTTGCCGTGGTTGGCGACGAGTGAAGTGTGGTTTTACCCGGTGTTTGTGCTGGGGGGGATTGCCTTGGGAGGCACACAGCCAGCCAACACGGCGATGGTGTTTAGTTTTGCGCCTGCCGAAAAACGCGCCAGCTACATTGCCTTGGCAAATTCATTCAATGTGCCGGTGATGGCTGGCGCGCCGCTTGTGGCGGGATGGTTGGCTGGGCAATACGGGTACAACGTATTGTTTGTGCTGCTGGCAAGTGCCGGGTTGTTGAGTGCGGTATTGATGAAATGGTGGGTGGCCAGCCGAGATTAACCAGCGAGCAACGCCACGAGGGTTACACAAATCGGCACGGTGAGATTGTCAGTACCGTGGGGCGATAGCGCTTCGACGACTGTTGCGGTGACGGCACCAGCAAGGCTGGCAATCACGATAGCGCTGGTGCTGGGCAGGTCGGCATAGGGAGTCAGGCTTGAGCCAGGCAACAGGCTAAGTGACAAGGCGATAACGAGGAGTGATACGCCAAACATGACGGCACTGCCTTCGTAGCTCCGGGTACCGCCGTTGATGGTATAGCGATGGCGCCCATAGTGTTTGCCGATCAAGGCGGCCAAGGCATCGCCCCAGGTCATGGTCATGATGCCGGCGACGACGGCAGGGGCGTGGTCGATTGGCCCTGCTGGTCGCCAAAACACCACCGAAATGACGGTAATGGCAAAAGCAAAATAGACGGTGCCAGGGCTGGCGGTGTCACTGTCGATGCCACGAAATAATTTGACGCGATAAAAGAAATAATTGAGCCCGATAAAGGTGGCAAAGGGAATGACACCGATTTCCCAGCTATGAAAAAAATAAAGCACGCCGAAAATCCACATCCCCGCCCCGATATGCACTATTTTGCGGGTAATATCGTTGCTGATGTGCAATTGGCGATGCAACAGCTCGCCGATACCCAATAATGCTCCCGCATAGAGATATGAGGCGAGAAGTCCGATCCACTCGATATTCATATCAATTCCTCTGCTGCTACATGGGCGACTGTGCCAGGGGGCAGGCCTAATGCCGTAATCTGCCATGTTAAATGGTCGGCAGACCCGGTAGTGTAATACCAGATACGGCCTTGTTCGTGGAGGGGGAAGCCATGGGTCGCAATGATATTGAGGGTGTGGCGGGCCACAGCCGGTGCCGGGTCAATAATCTGGACGGTAGGGGCGAGGTGCTGGATGACCGGTTGCAAAAAGGGATAGTGCGTACACCCCAGTACAATCACATCGGCGCCGGCGGCATGGAGTGGCGCCAAATGGGCACTGACGGCGGCGTGGAGCGCCGGTGACGAGACATCGCCAGCTTCGACAAATTCGACTAGGCCGTGACAGGCTTGACCCACGACGGTGATGCCGGCGGCATATTGGGTTTTGACTTCATGGAAAAGGCGTCCTTGCAACGTCGCAGCCGTGGCCATCACCCCCACCACGCCGTGGCGAGTCTGTTGGACGGCTGGTTTGACGGCGGGGACCATGCCTACAAACGGCACGGTGGGGTGGGCGATGCGCATATCTGCCAAGGCCACGGCACTGGCACTATTGCAGGCCACGACCACTGGGGCGGCGCCATGGCGGATAAGCCATGCCGCGCACCCGAGGGCAATTTGTTGCAATTCGGCCGCTGAGCGGTCGCCATAAGGGCAGCGCGCCTGATCGGCGAGATAGATGATGTCGGCAGTCGGGGCGAGTGCGCGGACCGCATTGAGCACGCTTGCTCCACCGATACCACTGTCATAAATTGCAATCATCGTGGACCATCAATTCGTTTGGATTAGGCTTGGTTGCGGGCATCGCGCCAGGCGACTAGTTTGGTGACTGGTTCGAGGTCGTAGGGGTGACCATGCCCCATGATGAAGTGGGTGGCACCAGCGGCAGCCAAGGCGTCGAGGTTGTCGAGGTCACCAGCGCCAATGGTAATGCTGCGTTCGATGTCGGCTGGGTTGCGACCTACCTGGGCACACCATTCGTTGAGGACGTTGTTTTTGTGGGCGTAGTTTTCGACAGGGCCAAAGCCATTCCAGATATTGGCGTATTGGGCGGTCAACTTGAGGGTGACTTTTTCGCCACCACCACCCACCAAAATCGGGATATCGCGCATTGGTTTGGGGACTTCTTGTTCCCAAAACTCGCGGAACTTGGGCAAATTTTGGCCGAGTGAGCGCAAGCGATCACCGGCAGTGCCGAATTCGTAGCCGTATTCGACATAATCGCGCTCGAACCAGCCGGCGCCAATCCCGAGGATGAAGCGGCCGTTGCTGATATGGTCGAGGGTTTTGGCCATGTGGGCGAGTAGACGAGGGTTGCGGTAACTATTGCACAACACCAAACAGCCGATTTCGACGCGGGTGGTCAAGGTAGCCATGGCGGTGAGCAGGGTCCAGCCTTCGAAGTGATCCCCTTGGGGGTCGCCGGACAACGGGAAGAAGTGGTCCCAGTTCCACAATGAATCGACGCCGGCGGCTTCGCAATGGGTGACAGCAGCGGCATAATCGGCGTAGCTGGTATGTTGGTTGGAGAGTTGGACCCCAACGCGAATACGTGACATGGATATGCTCCTAGGGCACGGGTGAATCTGTAATGATAATAACAGAAATGCAGTAGGGGCGAATCATGCTGGCGAATTCATTCGCCGCTATTCGCCCTTAGCAGGGGCGCCATTTCATGACGCCCAACAAAAAACGCACCGGGGGCATGTGCCCCCGATGCGTTTTGGCTGTGATCAATCGTTAGCGTAGGCGTTGGGCCACTTGGTTGACGAAGGTGCGTTGGTTCCAGCCATTCATGAAGTCGGCGTGGAGCGAGAAGATTGAGCCGGATGACATCGCCAATGTGCTCACATTCGTTTGGGCGGGGTAGTGGATGTGCAGCTGGAGCTGAGGCAAGGCCACTGTCCCTGCGGCACACACGCCATTGACAGCGTAGGTCACATGGTCTTTGTGGTTGGTCGAATCGAGGTCTTTGCCATTCCAACATTCGGGGAAGCGAATCAGACCGACCAAATCTTGATTGCGGGCACAAGCCGGAGGGGTGGCGGAAGCGTTTTGGACGTTGTTGCCACAATACCACGACACAATCGACAAATCTTGGGCTTCGACGGCCTTAGAGTTACCGGCAATCAATACCAAGCCGGCGGGATGAGCGACAACGGCACGCGTGACCGTTTTGGCATACAACACGGTCATACTTTTGGGAGCGATGGCGGTGCTCCCTTGCCATAACTGTGGTGCCCAATAGGCCGATGCATCAGCACGGTCACTACAGGTGGTAGCACGGTTGGCCTGCAACGAGGCAATGGTGGTTTTTTCGTTGGTGCTACGATTACCAAAGAATTGATGGTAGTGGCTCATGGCGGGCATACCGGGCATCACGATGGGGTCGACATTGTTGACTTGGCCAACGCCACATTCAATCCGAATCGCTTGAATCGGTGGGGCTGGAGGGATGCGGGTAGGCTGGGGTGGCTGGGGCCCGCGGGTGGGGGGAGGTGGCACGGCTGCGGCAGTGTTGGTGGCGGCGGTGTGGACGGCGATGGGGTTGGCACCAGCGACGCTAATGCCGGCGAGCAACAACACGGTACTGACGGCGATGATGGCGAGTGATTTGATCTTCATGATTGGTTTGTTCCTTGTTTTGTAATCTTCCCTATCTAGACCGTCGTCGCAGGTCATTCGTTCCCGAGAAATATCAAGATTTGATAAAGATTTTTTGCTCGCTACGGGATACGGGCGAATAGCGACGCATGAATGCGCCGGCATGATTCGCCCTTACGGGTGCCCTTACGGGTGTGTGGTACGTCTGCTACGGGCGCAGCGGCACTCGGGCGAATAGCGACGCATGAATGCGCCGGCATGATTCGCCCTTACGGGTGTGTGGTACGTCTGCCGTCCTACGGGCGCAGCGGCACTCGGGCTACGGGTACGTCTGCCGTCTGCCGTCTGACTACGGGCGCAGCGGCACTCGGGCTACGGGTACGTCTGCCGTCTGCCGTCCTACGGGCGCAGCGGCACTCGGGCTATGGGATACGGGCGAATAGCGACGCATGAATGCGCCGGCATGATTCGCCCTTACATGAGCCCTTACGGGTGTGTGGTACGATCGCCGTCCTACGGGCGCAGCGGCACTCGGGCTACGGGATACGGGCGAATAGCGGCGAATGAATTCGCCCTTACGCGTTACTTCCTACTTACAGCTTCATACTTCCTCCTTCACCTGGTGTGGTATGATTTGCACAACAAGACAAAAAGGAGCACAGCGATGTTGCGGCGATTGTTAAGTGGCCTCGGTATAGTTGAAATCATTTTTACGGTAGTGATATTGCTGGTGGTGGTATTTGCGATTCGTCAGGTGCTCCAGTAGTCCGTGGCATGCGTAGGGCACTGAGCATGCGGTAATGCGCAATAATCAAGCTGGTATTGCCTTGCCATGGGGCCGGGTGGGCGCGAAGCTGGGCAATTAGATAATCTCCATCAATTAAATGGCCGACGGCCATTGCCGGAGTACCGCCATGATGCAACGTCTGCATCATGGCGGTAATGCATTGATCGAGGGGGCGTTGGTGATAATTGGCCGGCAAGCGCATAATCATCAACGCCCCCTCGTGCCACTGGAGCACCATCCCGAGGGCGGCGAGTGCCACGATATGCGAACCAAATGCCTGCTGGGCACGGGGTGATAGCGGGTAGGGTGGCACCACCAAGGGCCCACTGGGCAGGCTGGTGATACCACAATGGGCCATGATGTTGGCAGGACAAAACACCGTCAGCCCGTCGCTGGCACTCGCCACCAGCCAGTTATGGTGATAGCCCAACAATCGTTGCGGGTGCATGGCGACTAGTGGCGTGGTAATGGGGAGGGGCAGAAACAACGGTTGCCGAAAGGTGCTGTACAACAAGCGTGCGATGGCGCTGGGCGCACGGATGCCCACTTCTTCTTTGCCGGCCCGCATATTGACATCGATGCCGTCGCTGGGGAGCTGGAAGTGCAAGACGACCGCCGGGTAGTGCTGGCGTTGCGGTGGAAGTAATTCGTCGAGCAGACGCGCAATAAACCCGCGGGTGGCAATGGGGCGCTGGTTAATGGCCACGATTTGGCGCCGCCGTTGCGGGGCGGCGCTGGCGGCACTGGCAATCACGCCACTCAAGGTCGCGTCCATGCCGGTGAGCTGGCTGTGCACGGGGGTGACCTCGCCGTCGTGCCATAATTCGGCTATGGCTTGGCCGATATCGCCGCTACCACTGGTCAGTAGCGGCTCATGATCGCCACTTTCGTAATGAAAGGCAATGCCCGGATAACACAAGGCATAGCGACTGACGATGTCGCCGATGTGCTGGGCTTCGCTATAAGGTTGCCGCCAAAAATTACGCCGGTGGGGCGTGGTATAAAACAAGCGCTCGACGGTGATTTGGGTGCCTACTGCGCCTGCACATGGGCGGATGTCGTGGATTTCGCCGCCGGCAATGCGTAACTCGTAGGCGTGCGGGGCATCGGCAGTGCGGCTCACGCAGGTCACCCGCGCCACCGCCGCAATACTGGCCAAGGCTTCGCCCCGGAATCCCAACGTTTGCAGGCCGACCAAATCGGCATAACAGGTGATTTTGCTGGTGGTGTGGCGGGTAAAGGCTAGCGGTAATTCGCTGGCAGTCATGCCACAGCCGTCATCACGTACCTGCATGCGGCCATGCTCGCCGACGTGAATCTGGATGTGGCGGGCGCCGGCATCGATGGCATTGTCGATGAGCTCGCGGATGACGGCAGCCGGACGGTCGAGGGTGGCCCCGGCTGCTAATTGGGTGGCGGTCAAGTTGTCTAATTGATGCATAATCGCTACTTTATTTTTTTAGCACAAATGTTCTATTTCCAAAGTATAGCGGATTTAGATTTGTTTTTCAACTTGGCGCAATGGTGATTAGCCAAATGCAATAATATCGCCACCGATATCGTTGTCGCGGGCGTAGTTACTGATTTTTTCGGGTCGGTAAATCCCCCGAGCGGTAATGATGGCGTGGATATTGCTGGCAGCAACCGTGGCTTGATTGGCCGTAGGCCCGTGTGGGGCCACGACATAGCGGGGCAGATTAGCTGCCGCAAGCATGTCGATATACGGTGACAATGTCGCATCCGCATTGCCAGATGCATCTACCGCACCGCAGATTAGCGCAACGGTGGTGGTGGGATCGAGTGGCCAGGCGTCATTGGTGATAATGACAGAGACTTGTGGCATCCCTTGTTCGCGGAGCAATATGCGTTGCAGGTAGTGGCCAAACAAGCCGTCGCTGTCATAGATGGTCAATACATCACCATCGCTACACAATGCGGTGGCGAGCCGGGCGGTTTTTTCGTGGGCGCGGTCGAGGCGTTGTAGGCTTTGTGGGAATGCCACGGCCAGATTGGCGCTTTGGAGCAGACTGGTCACGAGCTCGGGTTGGTTGGTCAGGGGCAAGCAGTGCGGATCGACGCCATGGTCGCGACACAACCAGATGCCGCCGGCAATCACGGCACTGGCTGCATAACATTCGCGATTGTCGAGGGCTTGGCAGAGCTCAGCCGGGGTCTGGTATTGCACGGGCTGACCCATCCAATCGACGGCATGGAGGGTGCGTTGTGGGGGATCATAGCGGACCGCCTGGCTGGCGAGGTGTGGTAATGTCATTAAGAAGGGTTCCTCCGTATTCGTGGCAATAGGCTCTGAATGCCCCCCAGGCCTGCCAGGTACCGCCAATGTCGGGGTGACTGATGGCTGGCAAGGCACGTAATTCAGCGGCCCGTTGGTGTAATTGGGTGGCAGTGAGGGCATCGAAGTGGTGGATTTGCTCGGCAGGGTCGTGTGATTGGGGCTCGTCGGCGCTGACATCACACAGGTAGGCGTAGGTGATAAATGGTTTAATCCCGTGGTAAGTAATGGTAAACAAGAGCTGATGGGTGCTAGGCTGTAACCCGGTTTCTTCGGCGATTTCGCGGTAAAGCGCTGCCAGCGGGTCTTCGCCGGGCTGAATCCCGCCCGTCAACAGGCGGGCAATGTGCTGAGGATAGTATGCTTTGGCGGCACACCACAGCCGTCCGTCAGGACGGCGGAGCATCATACAGACTTCGCCGATGCGCCCGTCACGGGTAATCCGCGTCACAATCGCATCGTCGATGGGGGCGGTAAATTGGGGCGTCATGTGCGTCTCCTTGGGCGATTCGGTCGTGGTGGTGATGTGCGTCCATACGCTACCCGCCCCGCACAAATAGCCATGAGCAAGGTGAGCGGGGCAAAGAAAAACTGCTCGAAGGGCACGGGTGACGCCATATTGCCGAGGGTGTTGAGGCACAAATAGCCACAAATCAGCCACATGCTCCAGCGCATGAGGCGGGGAAAGAGGGGTTTGATGTAGCCCAAGTTATTGGCGATGATGAAAATAAACAGGGCGATAACCCCAATCGCAATCAGCTCGAGTCCGATGGCATTGTCGGGAGTGGCACCCCCACCCCAGATGAGTGTGGTGGGGAGCGTGCCGCGGATGATAAGGAGATGGAAGATAATCATGCCACCGAATGCCGCCAGCAAAAAATGCCCGGCGCGCCGTGGGGTAAAATAATGCATGACGACATCCTTGAAATCGGATTCAATAATCGTGATTTGGAGCGACATAATGAGTGATGCACCCAAAGGCCCGGCCTCGTACTTCCCGTCGATTGAAGCCAAATACGGTCACCCCATCGCCTATTGGATGGACGTATTACAAACCCTCGGTCCCATCAAACACATGGATATGGTGGCCCACCTCAAGCAAACCTATGCCATGGGGCATGGCCACGCCAACGCCTTGGTGGCGTACTTTCGCCAACAACAAGGGCTGTAGGGTTTAGCCGGCCCGCGTGCCGTTCGGTACCGGGTGCTCGGGGGTGGCGAGGACGGGGGTGATGCCATCGGCAAAGCCGATATCGAACAACATCCCCTCCGACATTTCGCCGGCCATCTTTTTGGGGGCCAGATTGACAATAAACAACGCTTGGCGGCCTACCAGTACTTGGGGGTCGGGGCGTTCTTGTTTGATGCCGGCCAAAATATTGCGGGTATGATCGCCGAAATTAACCACGAGGCGCATTAATTTGTCGGATTTGGCGACCTCTTCGACGCGCTCGATGGTGCCGACGCGGATGTCGAGTTGGTCGATGACATCAAACGTGGTCAGGGCTTTGATTGGTGCTGGTGACATGATGTATGGTTCCTTTGTCGTGAGTAGCGATAATTCGGTAACGCAGGTCATTTGGACTGAGTAGGGGCGGTCTGCAGTTGCATTTGCAATATATTCACCGCCGCCAGCATATATTTTTTCCAAAACAATACCATCAACAACCACACCACCGGCACGGCCAGCACCGAACGGGTATGGTAGGCGTATTGCCAGGTGATGAGGGTGCCGTCGGGGGTGCTGGTGCATTGCCAGGTGGCGACCCCTTTGGTGACGAGCAAGCGCAACACGCTGGTGTAGTTGGTGACGGTATAGCCAAAGGTATGCGGGAATTGGTAGTTGTCGAGGGTTTCAAAAGCGGTACTTTGATCGGACAATACGATGGTGCGGGTCTGGCCTACTGCATCCCAATCACCCGTTTGCTGGCGTACGGCCGTCACGGCGGGCAACGGGCCGGCCCCCCGGAAGACGGCAGGTACGTCCATGCCGGTTAGATGCCGGAAGGTAGTGGGGAGGTCGGTGGGCACGCTGGCGGTGACCGTGGTCGCAAAAATCGTCATGACGGCTCCTCTGCTAGCGGATGAGACCCACGCGGCGCAACAACGGCAGCATGGGGGTGGCGTCCCATTGCGCCAAGGGTTGATGGGGGTGATGCGAGTCGGATCCGCCGCTGATGAGCAGATTGTGTAATTCAGCCTGCTGTTGCAAAAACTGTGTCTGCGCAGGGGTATGGACCGGATAAAACACTTCGAGACCGTCGAGGCCAATCGCCACCATGCTGGCGATATCACCAGCATCGGCGGGGATGGCATAGACCCCTTTGCTCCGCCCTGGATGCGCCAGCACCGCCACCCCGCCGGCCTGATGGGCTACGGCGATGACTTCGGCGACAGTAGGGGGATTATAGGAGCCGCTCCGCGCCAACAAAAAGCGCATGCCGGCGGCTTCGTCGTCGCCATCGACGCGGTCGGGGAGCGTGTTGTGCTGAGCCAGGGCAGTGGCCACATCGGCTACATTGGGGCGACGCCCGAGACTGGTGGCCAACTCGGGCAACTGCCAGCCTTCATCGGGCAATTGGCTGATGAGCTGATTGGCGTCGACGGCGTTGCGGGCATCGACCGAGGCACAGAGCGCCAGCACGGCGGGGTGGTCGGGGTCGATGCCGTACATCAGGGTATGCCAGAGCTTGCCCCCGTGGGCGCTATCGATTTCGCAGCCTGCCACGAACCCCAGTCCCGCTTGGTCGGCGGCAGCCCGCATGGCACTAACGCCGGCGGTGGTGTTGTGGTCGGTGATGGCAAACACCGCTACCCCCGCAATCCGCAGGGCAGGGATGAGCGTCCCCGGGCGCCAGCTGGAATGATGGGGCAGGGCGTCAGAATGGATTTGTAAATCGATACGCATGGGCATCCTTGTGGTTGGTTATTTGTTG
>CALFIC010000039.1 GCA_937876225.1 uncultured Chloroflexota bacterium
CATTTTGCCATCGGTTCAAAAAAATATACCCACCGACCCAAATTCCGACTATTAATATACCTACAAAAATAGATCCAGACATTAATGCATATAACCCTAGCCCCAAAGCTGTACCAACTTTTATCCATCCCAAACCAAACCCCGTTCCCGATGAGTTACGATCTCCAAATGTATCAACTATCGCTTTCACTCGCTTATATTCAATATAATTTGCATTTTTCGCAAGAAAATACTTGTAATCTGGAAGCCGAAGAATTGCCTGTACTAAACGCGGTATATCCTGTTGTTCTGCTGAACTACATAGGTAATAAAGTCTCTGCGTATTTTCTTGTATGTGCCGTGTTACTGTATAGACATATTCTTTATCAGCAAAATCATCAAAATCATCAGGGGTAATCTGAGATTCTTTTAAGCGTTGCTCAAGTAATTTCATTGCAACCACAGTACGAAACACCGAAATCGATTCAGCAGAAAGTGCTGCGTCAGCTGCTTGTCGGAAAGTAAATATTTGATTCCGTAATTCCTTTGCAATACGCATTCGAAGTTCGGCTGATGCACCCATACGTTGCAATTCATTAAGTTGTGCGGCATTCGAAATATTCACCGCAACATTTGTGATATCCAATCCAATTTCAAGCGCACGTAACCAGCTCATGACTCACGCTCCTCTTATCAGAATAAAGCAAAAAATACAAGTGAGTACAGTATATTTTGGAAGCAAGATAATTTATTTGGCATTAATAACAAGTTTGTAAAGTAACGTTTCTTTTTTTGATATAAATAACAATATTACAAAACCTTTTGCTTACTTCGTTCACGAATTGTGCACCTCAATATAACATTGAGATGCACAATTCAGAATTTGTCATACTTAAATTGAAAATCAGCCCCCCTACAAAAATCGTGTTTTTTACTTATTTTGTAGCGCAATCATAACGCTACTCCCGCGCCCACATGGCCGCAATCCCTTGGCCACCCCCAATACACAACGACGTCACCGCATATTGTTGCTGCGTGCGTTGTAATTCGTAGATGGCTTTGACCGACAAGATAGCCCCCGAAGCCCCTAACGGATGCCCCAGCGAAATGCCACTGCCATTGGGGTTGACCCTAGCCGGATCAAGTCCCAATTCTTGCGTCACCGCAGCTGCTTGGGCCGCAAAGGCTTCGTTGATCTCATAAATTGCTACTTCACCACTGCCGATGTGCGTTTTTTTGCATACCTGCTGAATGGCAGGAATCGGGCCAATCCCCATGTAATCGGGGTCGACACCGGCATGACTATAGCCCACCAGCCGCGCCAACACAGGCCAGCCGTTGGCACGTGCCACCTCGGCCTCCGCCAAAATCAACATGGCAGCGCCGTCGTTGATGGTCGACGAATTGCCGGCAGTCACGCTCCCTAGAGCATCGAACAGCGGGCGCAATTTGGCCAAACCCGCTAGCGTCGAGTCGCCGCGTACCCCTTCGTCTACTGCAAATGGGGTCGTGCCTCCTTTGACGGGGATGTCGATGGGGACAATTTGGCTATCAAAGTAGCCGGCAGCAATCGCCGCCGCGGCACGTTGTTGGCTCGCCAGGGCCATTTCGTCTTGGGCCAGGCGGCTGATACCATAGCGCTTAGCGACGTTTTCGGCCGTCACACCCATCGCACAGCCGTTAAAGGGATCGGTGATAGCGCCCGCCATGGGATCGATGACGGCACCGTCTTGCATGCGTTGGCCCCAGCGCATCGTCGGCAACCAGTAGGGGGCCCGGCTCATCGATTCAACGCCACCAGCCAACGCCACATCGACATCCCCCAACAAAATCGCTTGGGCGGCGCTGATGATGGCTTGCAAGCCACTACCACAGACGCGGTTGAGCGTCAGTGCCGGCGTAGCATGCGCCAGACCGCCAGTCACCGCCACGGCTCGGGCGAGGTACATATCACGGATGTCGGTATGGATGACGTTACCGATAAAGGCTTGTTCAATCAGCGCCGCATCAAGCCCCGCCCGCGCCACTGCCGCCCGCACCACTGCCGCCCCGAGATCAACCGGAGCGATATCTTTGAGGCTACCACCGAATTTCCCGATGGGTGCACGGACAGCGGCAGTCACCACCACTTGTCGAGTTGCCATGTTACTTCCTTCTCAAAAAAAACCTGCCACTGCCGGTGGCAGGGTCGGCCTCCCGTGGAGTGCATGATGCACCCCACGGGAGTGCGTGCATTACTTGACTTCGCCAGCCAAAAAGCGCCGTGCAGTTTCGGCCAAAATCGCGGCCCCCAACGGCATATAGTCCTCGTTGATGGCAAATACCGGCGTATGGTGGCCGCGCTTCATATCGTCGTAAGCGGCGCCCACACTAATCATGGTGCCAGGAGCTTTTTGTTGCATATAGGCAAAATCTTCGGCGCCCATGCCGGCTCGAGTACGGTCGATGTTGTCGCTGCCCACGTATTCGCTGGCGATGGCATCCATCCAGCTCGTGACAGTGGGATCGTTGTAGCCGGCCGGGTAACCATGCTCGATTTCGAGACGATAGTCACCACCAAAGTGGCGGCTGAGGGCAATGGCACTCTCGACTTCGGCCAGTAGTTGTTTGCGCACACCGGGGTCGTAGCTCCGCAACGTCCCTTCAAGGTAGACCTCGGCCGGAATCACGTTCGACACCGTACCACCACGCACCACACCCAAGCTCACCACCGCCGGGTGCATCGGGTTGACTTTGCGCGATACGATGCTGTGCAACGAGGTCATGATGGGGATGAGCATCCACAAAGGATCGGTGCCCAAATGGGGATAGGCGCCGTGGCCGCCGGTACCCGTCACCCAGGCCTTGAATGAATCCACGGCGGCGGTGTTGTTGCCCGGCTTGAGGCCGATTTTGCCCAAGGGCGAAGTCGAATCGACGTGCAAGGCAATCATGTGGTCGACACCGTCCAACGCACCGTCGTCTATCATCATCGGCGCGCCACTCTGGTGCTGGCCACCGGTGGCTTCTTCGGCTGGCTGAAAGATGAAGCGCACGTTGCCTTTGAGCTTGCCGGTGGCGAATTCTTGCTTGAGCAAGTGCGCCACACCGAGCAGAATGGCGGTGTGTGAATCATGGCCACAGGCGTGCATATTGCCAAGGGTTTGTGAGCTAAAATCGACGCCGCTGGCTTCGATAATGGGCAAGGCGTCCATGTCGGCGCGAATCCCGATGGTGGGGCCGTCGCCGGTGCCGATGCTGCCAACCACGCCAGTGATACCGACGTTGGTGCGCACATCGATGCCACCGATTTCACGCAGGGTTTCGGCCACCAGGGCGGCAGTACGCACTTCTTGGAAGGCCAATTCGGGGTGGGCGTGGATATCACGGCGCAGGCGTGACATTTCGTCTTGGAGTAATTTCGCGCGCTCAAGCATTGACATACGAGTCCTCTTTCTTTTTATTGAAAAAACTTACTTGGCCAAGTATTTGCGCACGGTTTCGGCCAAAATAGCCGCCCCAATGGGCATACAGCGTTCGTCGATATCAAACACCGGCGTATGGTGTGGGCGCATTTTGTCGCCGACCGCTGCACCTAGCATAATCATGGCACCAGGGGCCTTGGCTTGCATATAGGCAAAGTCTTCGCCACCCATACCGTTGGTATAGCGGTCGATGTTGTCCGCACCCAAAAATTGGCTGGCGGCATCGTCCATCCATTGGGCGACCTGTGGATCGTTGATACCGGCGGGATAGCCGCGGATCAGCTGGAGTTCGTAGTCGCCACCCATCGCTTTGGCGAGTGCAAAGGCCCGCTCGACTTCGACAAACAATTGTTCGCGCACACCGGCATCGAAGCTCCGCAACGTGCCGCCCAACAACACTTCCGACGGGATGACGTTGAACGCCGCGCCACCTTGGACCATCCCCAAACTACACACTGCCGGGTACATGGGATCAATTTTGCGCGACACGATAGCATTGAGCGCCTGAATCACCGAAGCTGCCATGTTAATGGGGTCACCACCCATGTGGGGGTAGGCACCGTGGCCGCCTGCAGCTCGCACCCAGCCCTTGAAGCCGTCGGCGGCGGCGGTGTTGGGACCACGCACGAGACCGGCTTTGCCGACGGGGATATCCGAAATCACGTGCAAAGAAATCACATGGTCGATGCCATCCATGGCGCCGTCGTTCATCATCAACGGAGCGCCACTGACGCCATCACCGCCTACTTCTTCGGCCGGTTGGAACAAGAAGCGCACGTTACCTTTGAGGGCCCCACTAGCAAATTCTGCTTTGAGCAGATGCGCCACACCCAACAAAATAGCGGTGTGGGCGTCGTGACCACAGGCATGCATGGTGCCGGCAGTTTGTGAGGCAAAGCCGAGGCCGGTAGCCTCGAGGATCGGCAAGGCATCCATATCGGCACGAATCCCGATAGTGGGGCCGTCACCGGTGCCCAAATCACCGACGACGCCGGTTTTGCCGACACCGGTGCGGATGGAAATCCCGCCGATTTCGCGCAGGGTGTCGGCCACCAAGGCAGCCGTGCGGAACTCTTGGAAGCCCAGTTCGGGGTGCTCGTGGATGTCACGGCGCAAGCGTGACATTTCGTCGCTGAGGGTTTTGGCGCGCTCTAACATGGTCATAATAATTTGTTCCTTTTAATTAGCGAGACCTATCCATTATCGCATAGGCGTTCGACGTTATCATTCCGCACAAATTCACTTGGAGTGTCATCGAGCCACGCTATCTCTCTGGCATCATTGATGCAACGAGGTACGCGCTGGGAAGCCGAGCTCGGGGTGGGCGTCGCTATCGCGGCATAACCGCGTCAGTTCGTCTTGTTGGGTTTGCGCGCGTGCAAGCATCGTCATGGCACTACTCCTTTGCTACGGTTACGTCAATCGTATAGGTTTGGGTCATTTCGTCATCTGCTGATTGTAGCTGCAATACCACACAATACGTGCCAGTCAGCTGTGGTGTCAAGCGCAATTCCTCGATTTGCAACGCCATACAGTCTGCGGGCAAGGTGCGTTGCATGCGGTGTTGCGCCACTACGGCGCCCTCAGGATCGAGCAAACGGATACTACATTCGACGGGCACCGCCTGGTGTGCGTCGTTGACCACCGATATCGGGATGTCGATGGTACTGCCTTGGGTCACCGTTGTCGTGGGTAACACACAAAAAATATACTGCGGGCGGAAGGCTAGTTGCATCGCCGCATACGAACGTTTGGGCACCCGCCAATAGTCGACAATCGACCACGAAATCGCCGGATTGGCGTCGTGGAACATAAACGGCAAAACCCCTCCTGTCGGCCGGTATTTACGCATCCGCAAGCGGTCGATGTAGTGGCGATGAATGGCGATTTGGTAGTCCTGCGTCATGTCAATCAGCGTCTGCAGATTAGGTGCCGCCCGCCAATCGAGCCAGTGCCCCAACATGTCGGGCTGAAAGCTGTGTTTCCGTTGCAAGGTGGCCCAGTCGATTTTTTTGATGTCAGCCGCCATAAATTTAATCGCACTGTCATAGTTGGGGAAGCTCTGGGCGCCAAATTCCGTCACGAAACGGCTATTTTGGGGGAAGAGGTCAATGATTTTTTGCCAGGCGGCCAATTCGCCGTAGATTTTGTACCAGCCATAATAAAAATGCGCATCGGTGCCGGCGTGAATCAGCGGTACGGCGTATTCACCGGACGAGCGCACCGTGGGTCGTGATGGATCAACCGTGGCCACGATTTGTTGGAGCGCGGCGTCGAGCACATTACGATTCCAGTTCCACACAAACACCGACAGGTAGGTACGCAGTTTTGACCACAACCGCTCATCACTGGTATCTGCCATGTAAAACGATTCGTTGTGCATGCACCACAACACAATCGCGGGGTGGTTATTGAGCAATTCCACCATTTGGCGTACTTGGGTCTGGGCCGTCGCCAGGATATCACGGTGGTACAACCACTGCAACGGGAAGTCTTGCCACAGCAACATCCCCGCCGCATCGGCCGCCGCATAGAGCGCAGGGTGAGCCACATGTCCGTGGATGCGCAAAACATTCATGTGGCAATCCCGCGCCAACTGCAAATCGGCCTGACAACGTTCGGCCGTGACGGTAGCCAAACGTACATCAGTCGGTGCGTAATTGCTCCCTTTCATAAAAAATCGTTGCCCGTTGAGGTAGGGAATCCAGTTTTTCATGGTGAAGGTACGTATCCCAAATTGAAACTCCAAGACATCGCTCACCACCCCATCCACCACCAGCGTAGCGGTCACGGTATAGAGCGCCGGATGGCCGAGGTCGTGGCTCCACCACAACACCGGATCGGGGATATTCAACAAACCGCTGGCTTCGTATTGACCCGCAGCCAGATTGACCGTCGTCGTGAGTTCGTGGATTTGGCCGGCAAAGTTGTGTGGGGCAATCCGCCATTGCAACACCCCGCTACAGGCCTGGAGGGCGTCGCTTTGGATGCGGTAGCGCACTTCGGCATGGCTAGGCGTAATGGTTTGGGTGGTAAGGAGCACGTTGCGCAGGCGCACGGGGCCTGATTCGATTAATTCGACGGGTAGCCAAACACCGCCTGGATTACGGGTTGAGTCCATGCTATCCCAATGCGAAAAAACCCCCGTAATCAGTTGTTTATCGACTTTGTTGTGTTCTTCGGGGCACTGCACTTCGAGCAGGAGTTGGTTGTCGGCGCGAAGGAGATTGGTGACATCGTATTCATGGGGCATAAAGTAGCCCCGTTGGCGCCCCAAATCATGGTCGTTGAGCCACGGGCGACAATCATAAAAGACGCCGTTTAGCCGCAACCACTGGCGGCGGTTAGGGACATTCATAGCAGGGAATTGGGTGCGGTAGAGCATGCGACCCACATAATCAGTCAAGAGGGGGTGTTGTTGCCACTGATTGGGGATGGTGCAATCAAGCCACACGGCAGCGCTGGCAGGGTATTGCCCGGCGCGGAATTGGTCGGTGGGACGCATTTGCCAATTGGCGGTCAAGGGAGTTACACGGTGCGTCATCGTCTTCCTCTTTTTGTCAAAAAATGAAGCAAACCGGTTGATGCAAGCGCAACCATAGCGGTCTATGATTCTATCATATTGTGTGTCATGCGTGACGTCTATCCATGGGTGCATGTGTTATTTGACAGTCCCTCCTATTCGTGTAAGAATAATCGCATTGTTATAGGTGATTTTGTGGATTCCACGGCACTTATAAAGATGTTTTTGTGCACAAGACAGGTTCATTGTGCGTATCGCTCGCAACCGTTGGCCAACAGCCGCGGCTGGTAGGTGTGAAAAGGGACGTCCATGACCACAGCGCGACCGGTTTACCCATTTAGTGCCATTGTCGGCCAAGACCGCCTCAAACGTGCACTAATCCTCAACGCCATCAATCCACGGATTGGTGGGGTGCTCATTCGTGGCGAAAAAGGCACTGCCAAATCGACCGCTGTGCGTGGTCTGGCACACATCCTGCCGCATATCCGGGTAGTCGCTGACTGCCCTTACGGTTGCCCACCCGAGCAACCTTCGGCGATGTGCGCATCATGTCGCGCTCGCTATGAAGTCAACCCCAATTTGCCAGTCGCCGAACGGGCGACCCGCTTGGTTGACTTGCCGGTAGCTGCCTCCGAAGACCGCGTAGTCGGCTCACTTGACCTCGAGCATGCCTTGACCGAAGGTCATCGCCGCTTCGAGCCCGGGTTGCTTGCCAACGCCAATCGCGGTTTGTTGTATGTCGACGAAATCAACTTGCTCGACGATCACCTCGTCGACATTTTGCTTGACTCCGCCTCGATGGGTATCAATACCGTCGAACGCGAAGGGATTAGCGTATCGCACCCAGCCCGATTCATCCTGGTCGGGACGATGAATCCCGAAGAAGGTGAATTGCGCCCACAATTGCTCGACCGCTTCGGTCTGGTCGTCGAAATCGCCGGTATCCACGATGTCAACGGGCGCGTCGAAGTCGTGTCACGGCGCATGCGCTATGACCTCGATCCCGATACGTTTGTGGGCGAATGGCAGCCCAGCGAGAGCGACACCGCCGCGCGTATCGTGCAAGCCCGGGCCTTGTTGCCTTTGGTGACAATTACCCGCAAAGACATGGCCGCGGTAGCGACCTTGTCACTCGAATTAGGCGTCGACGGTCACCGTGCCGACCTCGCCATCCTCGAGACCGCCCGCACTCATGCGGCTTGGGCAGGTCGCACCCTGCTCGCCGCCGAAGATATTCGAGTGGCAGCAGAGTTGGCGTTGCCGCATCGTATGCGACGACAGCCCTTTACTGAAGTCAAACTCGACGAAGCCCGCGTCGGCGAGATACTCGACCGAGTGGCGGCAGCCGAGGGTGACGAATCCGCAGTGGCAAACGCTGACGGGGTAAAAAAAAAGACCCCGTGAACGGGAGTGAAGAAAGCTCCTCTAGCGAAGGCCAAGAAGAGAGCGAAGGGGGTGCCGGCGCTACCGCAAGTGCGGGCGCCACGGACCAAGGGTCACAATCGAACAACGAGCAGGGTGGAGGCGAAAAAGCCTTCAAGGCCCAAGAGATGTTTAAACCAAAACGCCTCGAGGGCCAGCGTGATCGCCAAGAACGCAGCTCGCCTGGTCGCCGTAGCCGGACACGTACTACCCGCAAACAAGGTCGGTACGTTACCAGCCGCACCGCCCGTCGAGTCAATGATTTGGCGCTTGATGCCACCTTGCGGTACGCCGCCCCCATGCAGCCAGGTCGCCGTGCTGCTGCGATTGCCGAAGGCAAACCAGCCCGCCCAGTGATGTTGCTCCGGAGCGACTTACGCCAAAAGGTGCGCGTCCGCAAAACCCGCAACGCCGTCTGCTTCGTAGTCGACGCCAGTTGGTCAATGGCCGCCGACGAACGCATGCGCGCTACCAAAAACGCCGTGCTTTCGCTCTTGCGCGATGCCTACCAGCGCCGTGACCGTGTCGGACTTGTCTCGTTTCAACGTGACTATGCCACGTTGCTCTTGCCACTCACCAATAGTGTCGAGATGGCCCAAAAAATGCTCCAAACCATGCCTACTGGTGGTCGTACACCACTGTCACGGGGCTTGATGATGGGGTATGAGGTGCTCAAACGAGCCTTGCGCCAAGATTCTGAGGTTGTGCCACTGATGGTGATTCTGACCGATGGCCAAGCAAATGTCGCGATGACTGATTTGCCACCCCAAGTCGAGAGTTATTCCATTGCAGATTTTATTGCTGCCGAAAAAATCCGCTCTGTAGTCATTGACACCGAGCACCCGATCTTTGAGCGGGGATTATCCAAGCAGCTGGCGCTTCACCTCAAAGGGAACTACTACCGTCTCGATGACCTCCGCGAGGGTGGCCTCGTGGATCTCGTCCGCACCGAACTGAGCCACAAGTAAAGTTCACCATTCATCATACGCAGCATGGTTTTTTCAGAAGGATGTAAGGACATGACCGAGCAGGAAAATCAGTCGACGCCCGTCGTCGCAACCGATGTGACTCCCACTAACGATGCCCCAGTGACCCAAGCCGACGCACCTGTTGCCGAAAAGCGCAACAACAAAGCTGCCTTGCGCGACTTGGCTGCTGGCCAAGTACTCACCGGTAAGGTGAAATCAATCACCCCCTACGGTGCCTTTATCGACATCAACGTCAATCGCGACGGGTTAGTGCATATTTCTGAGTTGTCAGATACGCGCGTCGAAAAAGTCGAAGACGTCGTGCAGGTTGGCCAAGAAGTCACCGTACGCATCCTCGAAATCGACAACAGCAAAAACCGCATCAGCTTGACGATGCGTACCCAAGAGCGCCAAGCACGCCCCGAGCGTCGCCGCCGCCAAGAAGTCAACCACGACGCCATCTCGGCGCTCAATGCCGGTGACATCGTCGAGGGTATGGTCAAAAGCATCACCCCCATCGGCGCATTCGTTGACATCGGCGTCGGCAAAGACGGTTTGGTGCACATCTCCGAACTTTCTGACACCCGTGTCGAAAAAGTCGAAGATGCCGTCCAAATCGGCCAAGGCTACACCTTCAAAATCATCGAAATCGACGCCGAACATGGCCGCATCAGCTTGAGCCTGCGTCAAGCCAGCCGCTCACAACAACTGAGCGCCATCGAAAAAGACCAAGTCGTCACTGGCAAGGTCAGTGGGCACTCACCATTTGGAGTGTTTGTCAACATCGGTGTCGGCCGCGATGGCTTGGTACATACCAGCGAATTGCCCGACGGCGTCAAACCCGAAGTGGGCAGTGAGTTGACCGTGCGCGTGCTTGACGTTGATAACGTCAAGAACCGCATCAGCTTGACCGCCTTCCTCGAAGGTCGCCCCGAACGCGAAGAGCGCCCGACCCGCGAGGATCGCCCCGCTCGCAGTGACAGCCGCCCAGCCCGCAGTGACAGCCGCCCCGCTCGCAGTAGCGAAGGTCGTCCTCCCCGTGAAGGTGGTCGCCCACCCCGCGACAATCGTCCAGCCGAAACCTACACGTCATCGTCATTCAATGACGAAGCCTTTGTAGGCGATGCCACGATTGACGACTTGATGTCACGCTTTGGTGGTGCCCATCGTGAAAAACGCCAGCGCGAAACGGATGCCCAATACGAAGATGGTCAGCGCAAAGGGCGCATGGGCGAAGCGATTCGCCGCACCCTCGGGACTGACGAAGAATAACGATCGTAATCGCTATCGCATGATGTGTAATACATCATGCGATAGCGTATTATTTGACATGCACATACCGTCAACGGTATAATCACCAGACGTGTGTCGTGTTGTGCGTATACTCCATGACTTCCGCTAATGTCGCCAGCACCAGCTGGCTTGTGAAGAGGTTTGATCATGCCCAAACGAACTTGGCAGCCCAAGCGTATCCCACGCCGGCGTAAGCATGGCTTCATGAAGCGCATGCAGACCAAAGATGGTCGCAATGTCCTCAAACGCCGTCGCTTGAGCGGTCGCTGGCGCCTCACGGTGAGCCACGAGCGCCGTGCTGAACAACGCACTAGCCGCTAAATGATGCACAGAGCGGGGCGATTGTGAAGCGCCAATTCCGCTTACGCCGTTCGGCACACTTCCAACGTGTGCGCAGTAGTGGCAATCACTATGACGGTGCAAGTCTAACGCTGAACGTCGCGCCCGCTCGCCAACGGACCACCCGGTGTGGCATTGTGGTAGCGCGACGGATCGGCGGCGCTGTCGTGCGCAATCGCATCAAACGCCGAATCCGTGAAGTATTACGGGTTCATTACCGTTTTTTGCGTACTAACTATGATGTGGTCGTGATTGCTCGTTCACGAGAATTACAAACGATGCCGTTTCCCCGGTTAGTCGAACTACTTACCCAACTGCTCCGCCGTGCTGGTGTATGGCAAATACCCGAAGCCACACCTGCGATTATCACGGAATCCTAACGTCTTGTAGCCACTGTTTCACACGAACTCAAAAGACGCAATCGTGACTTGATACATTTTTTAAAGGTGAACACCATGGCGATTTGGACATTCCTCATCTCGAGCCTCGAGTACGTCTTGCTGACATTTTATGCGTGGACTGGCAATCCGGGGATTGCCATTATTTTGTTTACGTTGTTAGCACGCTTGGTGTTGCTCCCCCTCACCATCCGACAACTCCAATCCAGCCGCAAAATCCAAGCATTACAACCAGCCTTGAGTGAGTTGCAACGCAAATACGGCAAAGACGCCCAACAGCTTCAAAAAGAAACGATGAAGCTTTACTCCGACAACAAAGCCAATCCGGTGTCGGGTTGTTTGCCCGTATTTATCCAATTGCCGTTGTTTTTGGGGATTTACCAAGCAGTTTTCCATTTGACGAGCGTGGCACCAGGTGAGCACGCCATCGCACATATGATTACCGCACTCAACCATGTCAATCTCGCCACCAATCTATCGGCCACCGCCATCGACCAACCGCAATTATCGGGTGGTTTTTTGTGGTTGACTGACTTGGGGCGCACTGACCCATTGCATATTTTGCCCGTATTATCGGTGATTTTCCAACTGCTGGTGCAATTAATGTCGACACCACGGGTACAAGATCCCCAGCAAAAAGCGATGCAACAGACGATGTTGTTCATGCCGATTTTGTTCGGGTATATTGGCTTCACCTTCCCTTCGGGTGCCGTGCTGTACTGGGTAGTCGGTAGCATTTTGTCGATGATTCAACAATACGTCTTTTCGGGATGGGGTTCGCTGGCCAATTATTTGACCTTCTTGCCTACCCGCTCGGGATTGTTCCCGCCCCCCGCCGTGGTCGGAGCTGGCACGCAAGAGGCCGCCAAGCATATCGCTGAAGTCGATGCTGCGCCCAAAGTTGACTTTTGGGATGTGGTACGTCCACTCACTGACGACGAAAAGTCTAAGTAATACGGCTCGTAATCGTTTCGTCTTGCACACCGAGGTCACACTATGAAAAAAACCAAGCCCTCGCTTGAAATCAGTGCTCGGACAGTCGCAGAGGCCGTTGATTTGGCCTTGGTGCAACTCGGTCGTGATCGCGACGATGTCGCCATCGAAATTTTGATTCACGGCAACGACGAAGAAGAAGCCCTCGTGCGGGTGACCGTCGTCGAAGACGAACCAACCGAAGTCATGAGCGAAGATGACCGCATCAAACATGCTCGCACCATCCTTGAAGAGCTCCTCGAGCATATGGATATTGCCGGGTATGTCACGGCAGTACGATCGACAGCGCCCGCCCAAGACGGCGGCGTCGAAGAATCAATCACGCTCCATGTCGAAGGCGCCGACGAAGAAGCCATGGGACTCCTGATTGGGCGCCACGGCGACACCCTGCGGTCGTTGCAGTTCATCGTCAACTTAATTGCCGGCAAAAGCAATCGCCGCTGGCCACAAATCATCGTCGATGTCGGTAATTATCGCCAACGTCGCCAAGAAATGCTCGAAAGTATGGCGCTACGTATGGCCGAACGCGTTCGCCAATCTGGTCGCCCCCATGCCTTTGAGCCGATGTCCGGAGCAGACCGGCGCGCAATCCACCTCGCACTGCGTAGTGATGCTACGGTTTATACCGAAAGTGATGGCGAAGGCGAACGCCGCAAAATCGTCATCTTCCCCGCCAAACCCCAATCTTGACCGCCAGCTTTATGATTCGTACTGGCGGTCAGTCGCATACAATGCCACTGGCCGCTTTGTTTTTCTAGGTAAAAATCATGCAACCTAACTATTTGATGCTTGGCCATATCACCAGCGATTTGCTCCCCGATGGGAGCACCATCCCCGGTGGTACAGCGCTTTACGCCGCTCGCACTGCCCAACGCCTCGGCATGCATCCCGCCATCGTCTCGGCCACTGCCACCTTGCCCGTTGACTGGCCGAGTAGTGTCCCCGTGGCAAGTGTGGCCGGTAGCCAGGCCCCGATTTTTGAGAATCGCTATACCCCCAATGGCCGCATCCAATTCCTGCATGGCGATGCGCCCCCACTCACTATCGCCGATG
This sequence comes from uncultured Chloroflexota bacterium, assembly GCA_937876225.1. Classification (GTDB taxonomy): domain Bacteria; phylum Chloroflexota; class Chloroflexia; order Chloroflexales; family Roseiflexaceae; genus UBA965. Next base: position 13,433 of record CALFIC010000039.1, read on the forward strand.
TGCCCACAGCGTGGCGCCAAGCCCCCATCGTGCACCTCGGGCCGATTTTGGTGGAAACACCCCTCGACATCGTCGCCAACTTCCCCGCTGCCCTTGTCGGCATGACCCCCCAAGGGATGATGCGTCAGTGGCAACCACCCTTCCCCTGCCAGATCCAATACACGCCGTTTGATCCGGCGCCGGCACTGCTGGCCCGCATCAACATTCTCGTGATGAGCATCGAAGACGTGCATGGTGACCAGAGTGTGGCTGAGCGCTATGCCCAGCACTGTGGCATCGTCGCCCTTACCCGCGGCGCCAACGGGGCCGACATCTACATCAATGGCATGCCACAACACATCAACGCCTACCCGGCCGTCGAACGTGACCCTACCGGCGCCGGCGACGTCTTTGCGGCGGCCTTGATGGTGCGCTACGCCGAAACGCGCAATGCCATCGATGCGGCCCAGTTTGCTGCAGTAGTGGCAGCCGCCAGTGTCGAAGGGCTCGGCATCTCGACCATCCCCGATCGCCCTACCATCGAAGCCCGCTTGCGCGACTACCACGCCTAAAATACACATAGGGTTGCATGGTATCAGCCATGCAACCCTGCACCCAAAAATATCGTCCCACCACCCGCAAAATACGCCGTATTCGAAAACATTTTTGTTGCGCTACTCATCAGAAAGGAAAAATTCGTGAACCGTTTATCATTGATACTAGTCAGTATGGTACTGTTACTCACCGTAGTGGTTGTGATAAGCCTCCGCTCGCCAACCCCGACCCACGCCCTCGTCAATACACCGCCAGCCACTGCGACCGCCAAACCGGGCAGTGCCAGCAACCTCGACCAACAACCATGGCATCTCACCATCGATCCCCCTACCCGCATGGTCAAAGGGAGCATGCAGCTACTCCGCAACCCGAGTCTCGACAACGCGGCCCTGCAATTCAATCTGTTGAGCGGCGATCTCTATACCAGTCCCCATTTTTATACTACGGTGACCAACTACAGTCCTAACGCCAGCCAATTCACCTTGTCACTGCAGTTTCGTTTTAGTGACACGAGCATGGCCAATTGTGGATCACCATCCCCCGTGCAGGCACTCGAATTTGTGATGGGCAAACGAGTCAAACAGGTCTGGTGGGAATGGGCGGTACAATGGATGAACGTCGGACCCGGCGCCAACGGCTGCACCGACCGACCGCGCTGGCGGATTTGGAACGGTAGCCCGAGTGAGCCCAAATGGAGCGACATCGGCCTCGAGCAAACGTTAGCGCCCAATACCTGGCACAGCTTGCAAATGACGGGGAGCATTCGCAATGGTCAGGTATTTTACGAAACGATGACCATCAACAACATTACCGTGCGTATCATGCAGGGCTTCGCGCCGGTGGCGAACCCCAATGCGCCCGATGAATTAGCGGTGGCCGTGCAACCAGATGGCAATTACCGTGACGACCCCTATAGTGTAATCGTCGATAACGTAACGTTGCAGTGGAAATAATCGTACAGAGGGTGTATGATGAATTCCTCAATAAAATCATGACAGGACTGACAAATGGGCGCAATTCAAAAGGCACTCGCCGGCAAAACCATTGCCGATAATCGCAACGCCTTCCACGAATACTTCATCGAACAACGCTATACCGCAGGAATCGTGCTGAGTGGAAGCGAAGTCAAATCCATCCGGGCTGGCAAAGCCCAATTGCGCGGCAGTTATGCCCGTATCGAGGGCCGCGAAGCGTGGCTCTACGATGCGCATATCGCCCCTTACACCCAATCGGGGGTCTACTTCAACCATGACCCCGTGCGCAAACGCAAATTGTTGTTACGCCGCAAAGAAATCAGCGATATTTTTGGCAAAATCACCCGCCAAGGATATACCTTTGTGCCGTTGCGGATTTTTTTTGATAATCAATTCGTCAAAGTCGAGTTGGGTATCGCCAAAGGCAAAAAACAACACGACAAGCGCCATGCCATCGCCGAGCGCGATGTCAAACGCTCACTCGACCGCGAAATGAAAGTCCGCAACCGCTAAGGTTGCAAAAGCGCTATACACACCGGGGGTGGGCAGGTTGCCGACCTCCGGTGTGTTTTGTTGTACATTGGGGTACAATTTTGGAAGCACCACTTTTTATCAGTAGAGGAACGATATGCAAATCGGCATCAGCAGTTATAGTTTTGCACGCCTCATGAAAAACGGCATGACCTATATGCAAGCCGCCAGTAGCGCCAAAGCCATGGGGTACGACGTATTTGAAGTCGAAAGCTTGCGCCTCCCGGCCGGCACTGACCGCCTGGCTTATGCCCACCAACTCAAAACGCACTGCCGCGACATCGGCATCAGCATGGGCAATTTCACCGTCGGCGCAGATTTTCTGACCGGGAGTGGGGGTGACACCGCCCAAGAAATCACCCGCGTCAAAGGGGAAGTAGACATCGCCGTGGCCCTCGGCGCCCCAGGTATGCGCCACGACGCCACCTTTGGATTCCCTGCCTCAGCGCGACGCAAAAGCTTCGCCGATGCCCTGCCCACCCTCATCCCCGCCTGTCGCGCCGTGAGCGAGTACGCCGCCAGCCACGGCATCAAAACTATGGTCGAAAATCATGGCTTTTTGGTGCAGGATGCCGACCGCGTCGAGCAACTAGTATGTGGAGTGGCCCACGATAACTTTGGCTTGTTGCTCGACATGGGCAATTTTTTGTGTGCCGACGAATCACCGGCGGTAGCATTTGGCAAACTCGCACCATACGCCTTCCATGTCCACGCCAAAGACTTCTATGTGCGCGACGGCGCCCTACCCAACCCAGGCAAGGGCTGGTTCCAATCACGCGCCGGGCATTATTTGGCCGGCACCGTGGTAGGGTTTGGCGTGGTGCCAGTGGTGCAGTGCTTGACGATTATCAAAAAATCAGGCTACACCGGCGCGGTATCGCTCGAATTTGAAGGGCTCGAAGAAAACTTGTGGGCGCTGGAAGTAGGCTTCACCAATCTGCAACGTGCCGTTGCCATGGCCTAGGGAGGTACCAATGCAGACCGCTGATCCGCTCCACCCCCACGGTGCGGTGCCGTCGCCGCGCCAACTTGCGTGGCACGCCCATGAGTTTTATGGGTTTTTGCACTTCACCGTTAATACCTTTACCGACCGTGAATGGGGTCTGGGCAACGAATCCCCTGATATCTTCAACCCCAGCGATTTCGATGCCACCCAAATCGTCGACACTGCCCAGCGCGGTGGCATGCAAGGGCTCATCCTCACCGCCAAGCACCACGACGGCTTTTGTTTGTGGCCATCGCAATACACCACCCATTCGGTCAAACACAGCCCATGGCGGAACGGCCAAGGGGATGTGGTGGCCGAGCTGGCGCAAGCCTGTGCAGCCGCCGGACTCAAGTTTGGCATCTATTTGTCACCCTGGGACCGCAACCACCCCGACTACGGCACGCCGGCCTATCTGACCTACTACCGCAATCAACTGCGTGAATTGCTCAGCAATTATGGTCCCTTGTTTGAAGTATGGTTTGACGGCGCCAATGGGGGCGATGGCTACTATGGGGGCAGCTACGAAGTACGCAAAATCGACGCCAAAACCTACTACGAGTGGGACGAGACATTGGCGATGGTGCGTGCGCTCCAACCAGACGCCTGCATCTTTAGTGATGCCGGGCCAGATGTGCGCTGGGTGGGCAATGAGCACGGCATCGCCGGCGACCCCTGCTGGTCAACTATTGATACCACCGGCCTCTACCCAGGTCTCGCTGATCCCGCCTACCTCAATACCGGCGAACGCCACGGACCACAATGGCTCCCCGCCGAGTGCGATGTCTCGATCCGGCCGGGCTGGTTTTATCACCAGCACGAGGACGACAAGGTGCGCTCGCCCGAAAATCTGCGCGCGCTCTACTTTGCGTCGGTGGGACGCGGTGCCAATTTGTTGGTCAATCTGCCCGTCACACCGACGGGACAAGTGCATGCGCAGGATAGAGCCAATTTATTGGCGTTTCGCGCCCTACGCCAGCAGATTTTTGCCACAGACCTCATCCACCAGGCGCACCTCAGCGCCAGCTCGGTGTATGGAAATCACATGCTCGGTGCGGCGGAAGGCACGTTTTGGATGCCAGAAAGTGCCGATACGACGCCCTGGATCATGGCGCAATTTACCACGCCGGTAACGGTAAATCTCGTCGACCTACGTGAGCACCTGCCACTAGGGCAACGCATCGAACAGGTGGCGATTGATGTCAAAACAGTAGCTGGCTGGCGTGAAGTAGCCCACGTCGCGGCGGTAGGCAACCGCCGCTTGATTCCATTTGCGCGCGTCACCACCAGCGCCGTACGGGTACGGATCGTGGCGAGTGCAGCCTCGGCAGCGGTGCGGGCACTGGGGCTGTACGATGACACAACCAGTGCCTGACCGACAAAAACACCCCACGCCAGCAATTGCTGACGTGGGGTGTTTTTTTATGCCTACGAGACAGTAACTGATTGAAGCAATAATTCGGCCACATCTTGGCGGGCGACGGTTTCGTCGACGCCCGAGGTCTTGGCGGCGTCTTCGAACATTACCATACAAAATGGGCAGGCCACTGCCACGGTGTCGGGGTTTTCGGTGCGGAGTTGTTCGAGCCGGATGACGTTGCTTTTTTTGTCGCCCCAACCCTCCATCCAGACGTTACCACCACCGCCGCCACAACAGGTGGCGCGTTGACGATTGCGGTCGGGGGCTTCGACCAACTCGATGCCGGGGATCGACGACAGCAATTCACGGGGAGCATCGTAGATGTCGTTGTAACGCCCGATATAGCAGGGGTCGTGGTAGGCCACTTTTTGGTTGACGGGAGTGACGGGGATGAGTTTTTTGTCGTGGACCAATTGCGCCAAAAACTCGGTGTGATGCACGACTTGATAGTCGATGCCCGCTTTGCCACCAAACTGCACGTATTCGTTTTGGTGCGAATTGTAGCAATGGGCGCAGGTGGTAACGAGCTGGGTGAATTTGTACTGACCGAGGGTCTCGACGTTGGTTTCGGCTTGTTGTTTGAACAACAATTCTTCGCCCATGCGGCGAGCCGGGTCACCGGTGCAGCACTCTTCGCCACCCAATATAGCAAAATCAACGCCTGCTTGTTGCATCAATTGCGCCATAGCACGGGCGACTTTTTTGGAGCGGTCATCGTAGCTGGGGGCACATCCCACCCAAAACAACACTTCCACCTCGCCTTTTTCGGCCATAGTGGGGATATTGAGGCCGGCGGCCCAATTGGCGCGCTCGCGTTGGGGCAGGCGCCACGGATTGCTAGTGCGTTCGATGCCGTCGAGGACGCGCTTGACGCCGCTGGGGACGTCGCTTTGGATCATAGTCAGATTTCGGCGCATGTCGACCACCAAGTCGACATGGTCGATCAGGGCCGGGCATTCTTCGATACAGGCGCCACAGGTAGTGCAGCTCCAGATTTCGTTTTCGTCATAAAAGCCTTGCTCGAGCAGGGCAATGGCGTCAAAGGCACCGCGGCCGCTGGTGGCGGCTTCGGGCATTTTTTGACTGCCGTCTTTCATGGTGACGATATCGCCTCGTTGCATGTCGGCCAGCTTGGTGATGAGGAATTTGGGGGACAAATTGGCGCCAGCCGCATGGGCCGGGCAGACCGACTGACAACGGCCACAGCTCATACAAGCATCGAGGTCGAGGCGTTGCTTCCAGGTCAAATCGTTGAGGGTAGCGACACCCAATTGTGGCTCATCTTTTTCGATTTCGGCATCGAAATTGGGAATCACCGCCAGCGCCCCTTTGGGACGGGTACGTTTGAAAAAAGCATTGAGCGGCGTATAGACCAAATGGCGCAAGCCGGTATAGGGGATGGCCGCCACAAATGCTAATGAGACAAAGGTGTGCACAAACCACAAGCCCATATGCAGCCCCAGCCCGATGCTACTACCGTTGCCTAAACCGATGGCGCGCATCACCGTGGCCAAACCGTAGCCCACAAATGATTGCACCGCCCAAGATTGGGAATAGACGGGCACACCGGCGATGGTTTGATTGGCGAGGCGCAGACCTTCGATGAAGTAGCCGCTGACCCCTACAAAAATCAACGATAACAAGGCTTCACGGTCGTATTGGCGTTCGTGCAGGCGTTCGGGGCGGGTTTTGTAGCGCCGCACATATGCCCAGATCAAGCCCGCCACAAAGAGCAGACCAACGACATCGAGGATGGTTTCGTACGCGCGATAAAAATCACCCACCAAGATTTTGCCGACATTGGCGCCCACCAAGGGAATGGTAAAGTCTTCTTCGACGGCGATGACGTCAGTGCCGATAAACAGCCCGAGGAAGCCGAAGAAAATCAAGGCATGCATCATGCCCGGGCGACGATCTTGCAGGGTCTTTTTTTGACCGAGTGATTGCGCCAAATATTCGCTGGCCCGTGAGCCGAGGGCGTCGAGCCGACTTTCGGGGCGCCCTTTGCGCCAGGTGGCCACATCGCGCAGGATGCCATAAAACAACACTAATACGGCAGCGAGGGCGGTCAAATAAACCGTCAGGCTCCCGAGAATTTCACCAATATTCCAATAAATTTGGCGTACCGCTTCAGTCATTGCAGGCTCCATCGCATACGTGTGGCAGCGTCTTATCTGCGTTATCCTAGCACGGGGGAGCCTAATGCGTCAATTGATGCAATCGGCGGTATACTAGCAGTACTAGCAGTTTTTTGGTGCATCAAGGAGGATGACTACATGCGGTACGACGACAAAATCACGATTGTAACCGGTGGTAGCAAGGGAATCGGTGAGGGCTGTGTGCGGGTATTTGTAGATGCAGGCGCCACCGTGGTGTTTTGTGCCCGCAACGAGACCGAAGGTACAGCACTCGAACAAGAACTCAACGCCAAACGCCCTGGCAGTGCTTGGTTCATCAAATGCGACGTTTCGAAAACGGACGACATCGAGGCGATGATCAAAGCGGTCGTGGCAAAATATGGCCGCATCGATTGTCTCATCAACAACGCCGGCTGGCACCCACCCACCCGCACCATTGACCAATTTAGCATCCAAGACTTCCGCGATTTGCTCGAACTCAATTTGGTGAGTATTTTTGCAGCCTGCAAATTTGCCTTGCCCTACCTGCGCCAAGTCCAAGGCAACATCATCAATATGTCAAGCTTGGTAGGAACCATTGCCCAACCCTATGCCACCACCTATGTGGCCACCAAAGGGGCCATCACGTCGTTCACCAAAGCCTTGGCTATCGACGAAGCGGCCCACGACGTGCGTGTCAATTGTGTGTCGCCCGGCAACGTCTACACACCATTGTGGCAAGCAGGAATTGATGCTTCAGACGATCCGGTGTTGACCCGCCAACACGGCGACAACGCCCAGTTGATGGGACGGATGGGTACCATCGAGGAAGCGGGCAAGCTCTGTTTGTTTATCGCTTCCGAAGCGACCTTTACCACGGGCGTCGATCATTATCTGTCGGGTGGCGCCGAGTTGGCCTATGGCCGCAAAACCCGCAAAGGCGAAGCCGGCCCATCCTGGTAGTCAACGATGGGGTGGTAGGTCGATACCTACCACCCCACTTGTGTTGGAGCACCTATGTCATTACCATTTCAACTCTATGATTTACGGATTCAAGTGGTGGCCATCGAAGGGCGCTCGGTATGTGGGCTCGCGGTAGGCGATTATTTTGAGCTGACCGATAGTAGCCGTGTACGTATTCCCGACGGCAAGCATTTTTGTTTGTATGCCCTGAGTGCAATTTTGCCGTTGCTCCCCGCCAAACAACGCATGTTGGCCGAAAATGATTGGTTGGAGCGCGACACCCTGGTGGCCTGCCCCGACCCCGAAGAACGGTTGATTATGCAAATCGAACGCATCGCTACCCGCACCCTCGATAGCACCGAATTAACCTAAATCGGTCACATAGATGTGCTCGGTGTATTTGCTGTGGGCATACTTTTTGGGCAATCAATGGACGAAAATTTGTGTCCTTTATGGCGCTACTGGTAATGAAAATCAGCGCTGGATGCACAATCATGTAGAATTATAGCGTAACAAAATCACATTGATTACCAATTACCCATGGAGTATAAACGAATGCACGGTCGGCAACGGATTATCGCGGCATTGAGTTATGTGTGTATTTGTGTGGGGTTGTTATTATTTACGAACACCCACACCAATAGCCTCGATATTACGCAACCAGATGCCACCGTGACAAATTTTCATGAAGTCGAAACACGCACCGTCGCCCCACTGCGCTTTGGCTGGGGCGCCAATGATGCCACCCTGCAATTCCCCTATAGTAGTAGTGGACCACAAATCCTCAAATTTGTTGCTACCACACCACAACCGAGCCATATCACCGTCCGAATCAACGGCAGTGGACTAGGGCCATATACCATCCAGCCTGGTCAATTTCGCACCTATTGGTTGCTAAGCACGATTCCGTGGCACGCACAGTACGCCCACACCACCATCGTATTTCATAGCGATAATCCTTCCCTTGTGCGCCGTGAAATCGCGATTGGGATGACAACGGCAACGCTCTATCCATTATCGCCAATCACCCTGCCGGCGGCCATCATCTGGTTGCTCTTGCTCTATACCGTGGCGCTTACTTATGGGTGGCGCCTGCCACGTAGACAACTCATCGGCTCCTATGTAGCAAGTTGTAGCTATATCGTGTTGCTGAGCAAATTTGGGCTCACGAGTCCATGGTGGATTTATGCTTATATTGTGGTGTTTGGCGGTGTAGTGGCACTCTTGCAGGTACCAACTCCCACGCCCCTTGTGGCCACTACCCATGCCCCGTATCGCCGCGATATCGATGGATTGCGGGCGCTGGCTGTGATTGCGGTGGTAGGGTACCACGCCTTCCCACACATACTCCATGGCGGGTATGTGGGTGTTGATGTGTTTTTTGTGATTTCCGGCTATTTGATTTCGCAAATCTTGTTGCGCCAAATCGCCACCAATTCATTTACCTTCGGCGATTTTTATCGTCGGCGCATCCGGCGAATTTTCCCCGCATTAAGTGTACTGTTTGTCGCAATCTTGGTATTTGGGGCAATCTGCCTCGTCCCCACCGAATACCAAGATTTGGGGCGGGCGGTTGGTGCCGGTGCCGGTTTTTTTGCGAATCTGCAACTCTATCACGACATTGGCTATTTTGATACCCAATCGATTTACAAACCATTGTTGCATTTATGGTCGCTCGGGATCGAAGAGCAATTTTATGTAATTTGGCCCGTATTGTTGCTCCTATTCCGCCGGCGCTTCACGGCCATCCCTGGATTGTTGATTGCCCTCACCGGTATGTCGTTTATTACCAATATTATGTTGAGCAATAGTGCACCTGATGCAGCATTTTATTGGCCAATCAGTCGGTTTTGGGAGTTGGCCATCGGTGGCTTACTAGCCTATGCGACAGTTGTGCCGACGCAATCTCCGCGGTCAGCGCCTACGGTACGCAACCTGCAATCACTTGCGGGAGCAGTGGTGGTGATTGGCTGTGTCTATCTCTATAGCGATCAGCTGGTGTATCCGAGTTATTGGGCACTCTTACCGGTGCTCGGCACGTATTTACTGCTCCAAGCTGGTGAAGATGGCTGGTTTAATCGGGTGATATTATCCCAAAAAATCTTGGTTTGGGTAGGATTGATTAGCTTTCCACTCTATTTATGGCATTGGTCGCTCCTCTCGTTTGCCTATATTTTACTAAGTAGTATCCGCTTACCCCTGCTGGTGAGTAGCAGTATCGTGGTCGGCAGCTTCGTTTTGGCGGGATTGACCTATTGGTATGTTGAAAAGCCTTTGCGCGTAGGGCGTTATCACACCCTGCCCACATTCCTCATCGCACTCTGTACCTTTGGCATCGGGGGCATCGGCTATGGATTGATTGGCACTGGAATCATCGCACCCTACAATCGCACGATTGCCATCAGTGACAATACTGCCACCCAACCAATTGCACGTACCCTGTTGCCCAATTCACGCTGCACAGCGGTATCACTCAGCCCAATTGCGGGCTGTTGGAGTAATACTCCCAACGATAGCCAAGGAACCGAGTATTATTTTGTAGGTGATAGTCATGCCGAAGCACTTGCCGCTGATGCAATCAACTATGGCACCCCCCACCATCTCACCTACTATTCAGTCTATGGTTGTCTACCTTTTTTAGGAATAGAACGCTATACCGGTTATTCAACAGAGGCGTTTGGGTGCGCCAATCCGCAAGGGCTGGCAAGCTTCATCCAAACCCTCGCCAATCAACAGACCAACAATCACCGCGTCGTCGTATTAGTGTCCCGCTATTCGTTTATGGAGCCCGATGTGGCAGATACGCCCTTGAACAAACAAGTCTATTTTCAATTTGCTGGCCCCCGCCAACCAAGTGAACGCATCGATCGCGACGACGTATTCCGCCAAGGATTACGCAACACGCTCGATCGCCTCACAACGCTCCCCAATACCACGGTCGTATTTATGCATCAAGTACCCGAGCTTAATTTTGCGCCCCAAAGCTGTAATCGCTGGCAAATCATACATCCCAATCAACGCGAATGTACTATTTCACGCCAGACGGTTGATACCTATTTTGCGCGCTACAAAGCCAATGCAACCGCGGTATTAGCAGATTACCCCACGGTCAGACAATATGATCCAATGACGCAGATGTGTGACGCTACAGTTTGTACGGTGATTCACGATGCAATTTCGTGGTATCACGACACCAATCATCTCTCGCCAGCCGGTGCCAAAATCATCACGACCGAATTGTGGAAGCTTTTCCCCTAGCCAATACACCAGAATAAAGGGATTTCGTATGCCAACTGTCAGTATCGCCTTCCAAACCAACAAACGCGCCAGCGATTATATTGCCTTGGCCAAGCTAGTCAATCAATACGATTTCGCCGCAGTCAGTGTCTATTGCGATGCCCCCTACCACACCAGCTACGGCCCATTGCTCTTGATGGCACCGCACATCACCCGTGCTCGGCTCGGTTGCGCGGCGGTATCGCCGGCACGTATGGCACCCATCGACATCGCCGCCGACGCCGCGCTCCTTGCCGACGTCGCGCAGGCGGGCACGTATGTGGGGATTGCCCGAGGGGCGTGGTTGGCCGATCACGGCATCAGCGAGCCCAGCAAACCGATCCAAGCCATCCGCGAAACCATCGAAATCATGCGCTTGCTCTGGAGTGGCCAATCAGCAGGATACCACGGACAATGCTACCAAATCGCTCCTCACGTCCAAGCCGGTTATCCCTTACCCAGCCAGCCCATCCCCATCATGATTGGCACGTGGGGACGGGGGTTGTGTGCGGTGGCTGGTGAATTGGCCGACGAAGTCAAAGTGGGTGGTTCTGCCAATCCGGCGGTAGTGCCTTTTATCCGTGACTATATTGCGGTTGGTGAAAAAAAAGCTGGGCGCGCCCGTGGTAGTGTCAACATCGCCCTCGGGGCGGTCACGGTGGTCGACCATGACCGTGATGCGGCGCGCACGATGGCCCGCCAAGCGGCAGTACTCTACCTGCCCGTGGTGGCACCACTCGACCCCAGTGTGCAGGTCGACCCAGCATTAATCCAGCGCCTCCAGCAGGCTGCCGACAGTGGCGATTTTGCCGGCGGAGCAGCTTTGATTTCGGATGAATTACTCGACAAATTCGCCTTTAGTGGCAACGCCAATGATATTATTGCGCAGTGCGAAGGCTTATTTGCTGCCGGAGTCGACCGCATCGAACTGGGCACGCCCCATGGCGTCAGCGTGGCCGCCACGGGCATCGATATTATCGGCACACAGGTATTACCAGCGCTCAAGTCATTTACAAACCACTAATTGTGCGACGCATGGCTCATGCGTCACCTAAACGAATAAGTAGCCAGCCTATGTCAACACCCTATCAGCGCATCTATCAATCCACCTATCAGATTATCGGGTTGGTTATTTATTTGTGTCTCACGCTCTATGCGCTCTGTACGCCGAGTACCACACCCACTAGTCCACTCAATTTCGTCAATTTTTTACCACGCGAACAACAAATCGGCCAGACCCGCATGTTCCGCTGGGCCACCCCCCATGCCTATATCACCGGCGCCGTCCGCAACACTGGACCGGCGATTATCACCTATACTGCGACCAGTGCTCAACACTCCCTACCAATCCAACTCACACTCGGTGATACACTCCTCGCAACCCATATCATTCAGCCAGATCACTTCCGGGTCTATCACGCCCTCATCACCGTACCATGGCAACCAATCGCCTCCGAAGCACGCCTGGGGGTTGATGCGCTATCAGCACCAACTGATCCCTTGCACCGCGTGGTCGCCATCTCGGATTTCAGCATCCATTCACTTGCGCGCATCATCATTCCCGATTTGAGCACCACCGTGTTGTGTCTGGTAGGGTTGTTCATCGGCAGCTGTATCAGTGTATGGGCGTGGCGCGTATCGCCGCTCGGCACGGTAGCGTTGCTCATTGCCCATTGCATCATCAGCACGGTGCTCCCACGGTATGAATTCACGCAACTCTTCACGTGGTACACGGTCATGTTCGGCATGGTGGCACTCACGCCACGCATCATCACGTGGTTGCAATTACCCACCGGGGCGATGCCAGTTCACGCCATCAATACCGCAAAAAACGCCCACGCCTATCGCCCTGACATTGACGGGTTACGGGCAATTGCGGTCATGAGTGTGTTGTTGTATCACATATTCCCCGAATATATATCGGGGGGATTTATCGGGGTTGATGTTTTTTTTGTGATTTCGGGATATTTAATTTCTCAGATTATCATTACCCAAGTAGCCGCCAATCAATTCACCATCCGTGATTTCTATATTCGCCGTGTCCGGCGCATTTTCCCAGCCTTGGGAGTCATGTTGATTATTACAACCATCCTCGCATGGCTACTCTACCCCTATTATTTGTGGGTCGACTATGGCCATCAGTTGCTCGCAGGAGTGGGATTTGTTTCGAATATTTATTCCTACGCAACGATTAATTATTTCGAAGATGTCGTCACCTATCAACCCATATTGCATTTATGGTCACTGGGCGTCGAAGAGCAGTTTTATCTGCTGTGGCCACTCTTGATTTATGCGGCCTTTCGCTGGCATGCACGGTTTAGTCATATCGTGATATTAGTGACGTTATGGTCGTTTGCCAGCAATATTTTGTTGATTCAGAGCTATCCCAATGCCACATTTTATTTACCGATGATGCGGATTTGGGAGCTAGGGCTAGGTGGCATCATCGCATATCAGGCGCTCAGTGCGCCGCACGGAGCCACTACGCACTGGGTGCGTGCCGAAATCGTAGGCGTGCTCAGTTTGACAGCAATCGTGGGAAGTGCCGTGTTGTTTGACAAACATACCCTCTTTCCCGGCTATTGGGCACTCGTCCCAGTCCTCGGCGCCGTAGGGATTGTGCATAGTGCGCCACAGTCACGTATTTTGAAAAAAATCATCAGCGCCCGCATCATGGTCTGGATTGGGCTGATTAGCTTCCCGTTATATTTATGGCATTGGCCGATTTTGCAATTCAGTACGTTGTTGTTAACCACCCTCGATACCATCCAAAAATTCGCTGTGCTCGGGATGAGTATCATCTGTGCGGTAATTTCCTATCGTGTGGTAGAACAACCCATCCGGCGCGGCCGCTGGCGCACCCTCTCGCCCCTCGTCATTGTGGCAATCATGGGGCTGATTGGAGCTGGTGGTGCCGTCATTGCCCAAGGCTGGTCTGTCCCATTACGCCAGCTCGATCTGGCAGATTCGATTAACGCCGAACTCCGTTTACGCCAATACACTGTACCCTGTGACGCACTCATGCAGCAATCGTTTGCGGGCGATTGTATGACTCGCCGTGGCACACAACTCGTCGACAATGAATACATTATTATTGGGGATAGTCATGCTCGCGCTTTGGCATTGGGCTTTATCGATGCCCAATTACCCCAAACCGTCACCAGTTTTAGTCGTAATGCCTGCTTACCACTGCTTGGCATAGAAGTCTACGAACAACAACAAACTACCCCAATTGGATGTGATGATGGGCATGGATTTAACCAGGTTATTGCGATGCTCAAGGCCAATCCCCCCACCCAGCGCCGGACCGTGGTTATCGTGGGTCGCTATGGATTATTTGCAACCCAAGGACTCGATCGTGGTCACGAAAAATACATCCAATTTGCTGGTGCACGTATCGATCTCACCAGCACCGAGCGCTATACAGTGCTGTCCCAAACACTTGACAATACGCTGAAACAGCTGACAGAACTGCCCAACACACACGTGGTGTTTGTGCACCAAGTACCCGAGTTCAATTTTCCACCCACGAGCTGCTATTATCATGTCACCATCCCGTTTATCGCAACCCCACCGCAAATTTGTAGCACCCCCCGCGCCACCATCGATACGTTTTTTGCACCCTACAAAACCACCGTCGCTAGCGTGCTTGCACGCTACCCAAGCGTAGCCCAATATGATCCCATGCCGTTGTTTTGTAGTGCCCGTGATTGTGCCGTGGTGGTTGCTGACACACGTATGTACAACGACACCAACCATGTGTCGGTGGCAGGAGCACGCCGCATCGCGGTGGCAATTGCCACCCAATTCCCCTAAATCACCCTCCGGCACACAGCGAACGTCCCCGCTATGCTGATGGTAGAGAGAGTGATATAATGGAAACTCGTGTGACACTCGTGATGCATTTCAACGATATTTTGGCCAACTAGCGCACCATTTCATGCGCCAAACGCAATAAAGGTGCCTGCTTTGCGCGCAAAATGCTGGCTTATCTGTGTACGACTCCAAATAGACCGCTGATTTTGCACATGGCTCGTGTGAGATGACGTCGCTAGGTACGTAGCGTTGGAGCATGGAACGTTATTTGTTTGCCTTAACGTAGGGAATTTTTGTATACGCAACGCACGGATATGACTGCACACCTCAGCATTGCGTTAAGCCGACAAGAATTTGTAATGACAAAAAAACTTCACTTATGGTTCAGTCTGATATTTTTTGCGGTGGGGTGTATATTATTTGGCACCACGGCGCTTCCTGCTTATACCATTAATATTCGCGACAACAGTAACCTGGCTCGTTTTTTTGCAATCGAACAACAATCGCAGCATGAACGCGTGTTTCGCTGGGCCATGCCCGACGCCCAAATCATTGTGCCACAACGACTCGTCGGGTTGGTAATGATTGAATATACGCTGGCGACAACCCAACAACCCACCACGCTCGTTTTGACGAGTCACCAACAACCGATTGCTACCCATGTAGTGCAACCAGATCAATTCCGGGTGTATCACATCCTTGCGAATATTCCATGGCAATTCGATAATAGCAATACACAAATCACCCTCAATAGCGACCATGTTATCCACGATAGCGAACGGACGCAGACTGTTGCGCTCAGCCAATTTCGCATGTACACATATCCACACGCGGTGCTCCCCAACATCACCCTCTGGCCAATCATCGCCATTGTGTTGCTCACTATCGTGAGTAGCTATGCGTGGAAGCAGACGCCGCGTGCGACTATCTCGCTCTATGCCTGCCATAGTATCAGTTTGATTCTCATCTGGTGGTATGTAGGGTTGCCTCATTGGTTGCTGCCGTGGTATGCGTTAGGTGTCTCTGCCTACGCAGTAACCCCCTGGATTGCCGAACGGCTACAGCTCGTGACGCCCCAAGCTGGTATGCCAATACCTCATGGGTATCGGAGTGATATTGATGGATTACGTGCCATTGCCGTACTTGCCGTGGTGTTTTATCACTTCTTCCCGACGCAATTACCAGGCGGATATGTAGGGGTTGATGTCTTTTTTGTAATTTCGGGGTATTTAATTACCCAAATCATTTTGAGTAAATTAGTCACCCAACAATGGAGCATTGCAGATTTTTATGCACGGCGCATCCGGCGCATTCTCCCGGCCGTCACGGTCATGGTAGTGACGACGATTGGGCTGGGGTGGGTCTTTTTTGCCGGACCAGAATGGCAAGAACTCGGGCGCCACGTGGTAGCAGGGGTCAGTTTTTTTGCAAATATTCTGCTCTACACAGACGTCAACTATTTCAACGCTGACATCACCTACAAACCACTCCTCCATCTCTGGTCGCTGGGAGTCGAAGAGCAGTTTTACATTGGCTGGCCCATCGCACTTGCCGTCGCCTATCGGCAGCGCCGCAACATGGGGTATTTAATGGTTGGCATCGTATTGCTCTCATTTATCAGCAATATTATGCTCGTGGCGCGCAACCCCGATGCGGCGTTTTATTTGCCGTTTATGCGTATCTGGGAATTAGCCATCGGTGGGATTCTTGCCTTACGTGCGCTGACGCCACATACGCCACTTACTGCAGTACAACGCCACGCGCTATCGGTGAGTGGGCTGATTGCAATCGTCGCTAGTTGTTGGGTCTTTGACAATGCCATCCTCTTTCCGGGCTATTGGGCATTAATCCCAGTCCTCGGTACCACCGCACTCATCGCCGCTGGCACACAAGGAGTTGTGAACACACACCTGTTTTCGCGTAAACTAATGGTGCAAATTGGCTTAATTAGCTTTCCACTCTATTTATGGCACTGGCCAATGTTGCGCTTTGGGAGCCTATTTATCCAGACAGTCACCCTACCACAAGCGCTACTTTTGATTGCGCTGAGTGTCGTTTTGGCACGTATTTCATATCTCGCGATCGAAAAACCACTGCGCTATGGCCGTTGGAGTCACGTCTCGCCACTCGCAATTTTGGCGACAACCGTGGGGGTGGGGGTCATCGGAGTGACCATAGCCTATGGTCTGTGGAACGCACACAACAGTAATATTGACGATGACCGCACATTCTTGCATGCCAAAGATCAAATCGTCTTGTGTACGAAAATATTCGCTCAGCCATTTCGGGGTACCTGCATCCACCACGCCGGTCAGCAAGCAACGGCCAGCGATTACATTATCATCGGTGATAGCCACGCCAATGCGCTCGCACTTGGATTGGTTGATGACCGTGCGCCACATACCGTGACGGCCATCAGCCGCAACGGTTGTTATCCGGCGGTAGGTATTGATTTTTATGAGCAACTCAATCAAACTGCATTTGGCTGTGATGACGATCAAAGCTTCGCTGGTGTATTTGACATGCTCGAAACCCAAGCGCACACCCGCCACCGCACGATTTTTGTGCTCGGGCGTTATAGCATGATCCAAACCGGCGATCTCAACCCCAATGAACGCCGCCGGCGCTACCTCCAACTCGCCGGTCCACGCCAAGAGCTGAGTGACAGCCAACGAGCCACGGTATTCGCCGATGCATTCTCCGAGACATTACGGCGCTTGAGTGCGCTCCCCAATACCACGGTAGTATTTGTACATCAAGTCCCCGAGCTCGATTTTTCACCAAAGCAATGTTATTACAATCCCCTACGGGTGTTGCCACAGAGTACGATTACCTGCACCACCGACCAAGCAACAGTGACGCAGTTTTTTGCACCATACAAATCGGCAATTGCTCCCGTATTGGCGCAATTACCGACCGTAAAAGTCTATGATCCGTTGCCGTTGTTTTGTAATGGAAAAACTTGTGCCGCCCTCGATAAAAACCATTTTTGGTATATCGATGCCACTCACGTTTCTGTTGCCGGGGCACAACGGATTGCCGCTGACCTCTATGCGCGCTTCCCGTGATGCGCTGGGTGGTGACGATTGATTGTAGAGCCGCAGCCTGCTGCGGCTCTACAATCGGCGTCGCTACTCCACCGTCACCGATTTGGCCAAATTGCGCGGTTGGTCCACGTCCGCCCCCCGCCGCACCGCCGTGGCATACGCCAACAATTGCAACGGGATGACCGCCAGGATGGTCGTCAGCAAGGGCGTGCTGGTGGGGATATAAATCACCGCCTCGGATTGTTTGGCCAGCTGGCTATCCCCTTGGCTGGCGATGGCAATCACTCGCCCACCACGCGCTTTGACCTGCGACACATTCGACAACATTTTGGCATAGGACGCATCCTGCGGCGCGATACAGACCACCGGCAGGCGATCGTCGATCAACGCAATCGGACCATGCTTCATTTCGCCTGCCGGGTAGCCTTCGGCGTGAATGTAGCTGATTTCTTTGAGCTTGAGCGCCCCTTCGAGCGCCACCGGGTAGCACATCTGTCGCCCCAAAAAGAGGGCACTACTGGCGTGTTGCAACGATTCGGCCAAGGCGGCATAATCGGTGCCGTCGTTGAGCAGTTCACCGACTTGGCTCGACAACGCCATCAAGGCCCGGATGTGTGGACGCATCGTATCGGGGGTCAACGTCCCCCGCGCTTGAGCCACCCGCAAGGCCAGCAGATACAACCCTACCAGCATGGCGGTAAAGGCCTTGGTCGAGGCCACGCCAATCTCGGGGCCGGCATGGAGCATCAGCGAGCCGGCCGTGGCCACCCGCGTCGCTTGGCTACCGACGGCATTGACGATGGCCATGGTGGCGACCCCCGCCGAGCGTGCCAGTTCCATCGCCGCCAAGGTATCGGCCGTTTCGCCACTCTGGGTAATCGCCACCAGCAACATGCGGTTGTCGAGCACCGGCTCGCGGTAGCGAAACTCCGAGGCGTAATCGACTTGCACCGGCACACGGGCAATCTGCTCGATCATGTACTTGCCAATCAAGGCCGCATGCCACGCGGTGCCACACGCCGTCAACACCAGCGACGACACGTCGCGCAAGGCAGCGTCACTCAAGGTGACGTCGTCGAGGCGCACCGTGCCTGCTTCGAGGTCGACCCGACCCCGGAGCACATCGGTCAACACCCGTGGTTGCTCGTGGATTTCTTTGAGCATGAAGTGTTTGTAGGGGCCCCGTTCAATCGACACCGGGTCCCACGCCAGCGCTTGTACCGCGCGTACCACCGCACTGCCGTCGGGACGGCTGATTTGGATGCTGGTGGCGGTGATTTCGGCAATATCGCCATCTTCCAAAAAAATCACGCGGCGGGTATGGTCGACGATGGCCGGTACATCCGACGCCACAAACATTTCGTCTTCGCCCACGCCAATCACCACGCCGCCGGCATGCCCGATACGGGTCGCTACCAACGTGCCGGGTTGGTCGATAGTCAGCGCCACAATCGCATTGCCCCCTTTGAGCAAGGCGGCGGTCTGACGGAGCGCTTCCACCAATGAACCACAGGCGTGGTAGTGATTGCCCAGCAAATGGGCGATTACTTCGGTGTCAGTTTGCGACACAAATTGATGGCCGCTGGCAATCAAGGTCTGTTTTAATTCGAGATAATTTTCGACAATGCCGTTTTGGATGACTACTACCCGGCCACTGGCATCGCGGTGGGGGTGGGCGTTTTGTTCGGTGACATCGCCATGGGTGGCCCAGCGGGTATGACCGATGCCCATGTGCCCATGCACGGGGGCGCTGGCTAACACCTTGGTGAGCCCAGACAATTTACCCACACTGCGGCGAATGTCGAGGGTGCCGGCGTTGTCGACGGCAATCCCGGCCGAGTCATAGCCGCGATATTCCAAGCGCGCCAAGCCATCGACGATGAGGGGCGCAGCTTCGCGCGGCCCGACGTATCCTACAATTCCACACATGCCAGACTCCTTTTGCCACACGGTATCAATAGCCGTTAGTCACGGTATAATAGCCAAGAATCCATTCAACACGAGAAAACCAATGACGCATCCTGCAACTGCCCAGCGTATTGCCAGTTTTGGCACCACTATTTTCACCGAAATGAGCGCCTTGGCGTTAGCCCACAACGCCGTCAACCTCGGCCAAGGCTTCCCCGACTTTGCGGGTCCTGACTTTGTCAAAAACGCCGCCGTAGCCGCCGTCCAAGCCGACCTCAATCAATATGCCCCCATGCCCGGCTTACCCAGCCTGCGCCAAGCGATTGCGGCCACCTGGGCAGACCGCACCGGGCGCGAAATCGACCCACTGGCCGAGGTCAGTATTTCTAGCGGCGCCACCGAAGTGCTCTGCAACATCATGCTGGCCTTTATCAATCCGGGTGACGGCGTGGTGATGTTTGAGCCAGCCTACGACGCCTACCAACCCGATGTCATCATGGCGGGTGGTCACGCCATCCCCGTGCGCCTCTACCCACCCGACGCCCAGCATAGCGGCTGGCATTATGACGATGCCGAATTAGTCGCCGCCTTTGCGCAACGCCCCAAATTGCTGTTGCTCAATACCCCCCACAACCCCACCGGCAAAGTATTTCGTGCCAGCGAATTACAGCGTATCGCCGAGCTCTGCCAGACCTACGATGTCATCGCCGTGGTCGACGAAGTCTACGACCGGCTGGTCTATGACCAGCATCAGCACATCCACCTCGGGAGCCTGCCTGGCATGTGGGAGCGCACCTTGACCGTCAACAGTATCGGCAAAACCTTTAGTGTGACGGGGTGGAAAATCGGCTGGTGTGTGGCGCCTGCCAATCTCATCAGCGCCGTGCGCGCCACCCACCAATGGGTCACCTTTGCCACCTCGACCCCCATGCAACAGGCCTCGGCGGTGGCGTTGAACGAAGCGCGCCACAACGGCTACTACGACCAACTCACCAGCGAATACAGCGCCCGGCGCATCCAACTCAACGCCATCTTGCGCGCCACCGGTTTACCGCTCATCGACGCCGAAGGATCCTACTTTGTTAGTGTCGACGTAGCCCCCCTTGGCGTCAGCGATGTACGCGTCTTTTGTCGGCGCTTGACCAGCGAGCTGGGCGTGGCGGCCATCCCCATCCCAGCCTTTTATTTGGCACCGGGAGCACCAGCCTTGGCCCGCTTCTGTTTCGCCAAAAAAGCCAGTACATTGCAAGCGGCCGGCGAGCGCTTGACGCGCTTGCACGACATTGATTGGACTAGTTAAGCGTCGGATTGGCGATGAGCGTCAACAACGATTGCCGCACGCGCTTGATACGCACATCGAGGCCATTGGGGCGCACATACAAATCTTGGCGCACCGCCACGATGTCGCGGCGGATTTGTTCGATTGGATCACGCACTGCACTGGTTGC
This sequence comes from uncultured Chloroflexota bacterium, assembly GCA_937876225.1. Taxonomy (GTDB): domain Bacteria; phylum Chloroflexota; class Chloroflexia; order Chloroflexales; family Roseiflexaceae; genus UBA965. The sequence goes on from CALFIC010000039.1 coordinate 34,452, forward strand.
CGTTACGGCGGCTCGTTGCAGTGCGTCGTCCATCAACAAAAGCATTTGCGCCGTGCCAGTCATGTCGTTGCGCGCCAAGGCCGCTTCGGCATCACTGGCATGCGCCATGGCCCGAGTCAGATAGACGGCGCTCCACAAGGCAGCAGTATCAGCTTTGACGTCAAGGATTTCTTGGCGTGAAATATCGCGTACCAACGGTGACGTCAACGTCGCCGTAGCGGCGGGCAGTGCGGTTGCGACAGCTCCGGCCACCGGGGTCGCCTTGCTCGGCGTTTGCAACATCACCACGCGGTCACGCGGCACCACAAACCATGCGAGCAGCAAGGTCACCATCGCGGTAACAACATGCGGCAACGCGCCTTGCAAAAGGCGTCGTTGCCGCGTTGGTTGAGTATCACCGTGTATATCAGCCATTGATTATTTGTCGATTTGAGCCGTCAACAAAATCGCTTGGGCGATTTCGCGCATCGATTTACGGGTATTCATCGACAATTGTTGGATTTTGCGGAAGGCGTCTTGTTCTTTGAGCCCTTGGGTATCCATCAGCACCCCTTTGGCGCGCTCGACCAATTTGCGCGTCTCCATGGTGTCTTTGAGGTCGCCCAATTCTTTGTTGATGGTGTTGAATTCGGCAAAGCGCGCCAAGGCGATTTCGATGGCGGGCAACAATTCCGCCTCGCGGAAAGGCTTAACGATGTAGTTGACCACACCGGCCTCGCGGGCACGATCCACCAATTCGCGATCCGAGTAGGCGGTCAGCAACAACACCGGAGCGATTTTTTCTTCGGTGAGGACTTTGGCGGCCTGGATGCCATCAAGCTTGGGCATTTTGATGTCCATGATGACCAAATCAGGGCGCAACTCACGAGCCAAATGAATGGCACTCAAGCCATCACCGGCGTCGCCTACAACCAAATAACCGAGACCCACTAAGGTCTCGCGTAGATTCATCCGTATAATTGATTCATCATCGGCGATCACCAAACGCAATTGATTAACCATTAGACTAACTCCTCCCACAAACGGGGATGCACGCCACATATTCCATATCACACTTGACTATAGCACGTATTTCAAAACATGGTCAAGCACACAATATCCAAAATACGCCAAACAATTTGGATATTTCGTGACAAAATTGGAGGTAATCATATCTCGCACAGTGCACGCAGAGGACGCAGAGGTAGTCAATTTATCTCGCACAGAGGACGAAGAGGCCGCAGAGATTCTTTTTGATTGCGGTACGTCGATAAAAGTCTATCTCTGTGTGATGCCCAATGGCTCACGCAGAGGTACAGAGGCGCGGAGTCACACTACATTTTCAATTTTCAATTTTCAATTTTCAATTTTCAATTCATACTTCATGCTTCCTCTGCTATAATGCAAAATAACAACATGCGATGACGGAGACATGTCGCGGTGATGCCCTTCCAGAGAGGTGCCGGGTGGTGTGAGGCACTTGGGTTCCCCCGTCGATTCCCCTCTTGAGCAGCCGAGGATGACTCGCGCCGGGTGCACCCGTTACTGTGCAATCAAGGTCATCCACCGTGATGACGAACGAAGGTGGCACCACGAAGGCATTGCCTCTCGTCCTTCTCGAAGGATGGAGGTCTTTTTTGTGCAAAAAGGAGCCCCATGCAACCACTCCTCGCCATCGCCTATATCGCCGCCCGCTGGGCCCGTGACGTGGTCTGGGCCATCCAGCGCCCCCATTTACGAGGCGTGCGGGTCGTGGTCGTCGACCCCCACGGCGCCGTGTTACTGGTGCGCCACCGCGCCGGCCCGCACGCTTGGGTCATCCCAGGCGGTGGCATCGATGCCGGCGAAGCCGGGCATGTAGCCGCCAGCCGCGAGATTTTCGAAGAGTCAGGCCTGCATGTCCCCGTCACCGCCCCCGACCTGCACGGCAGTTTTGGCGTGGCCCACCCCCGCCACCCCTGCACCACGGTGGTCTATGCGGTCACGCTGACGCAGGCGCTGGTGCCGCAACCGTCACCATGGTCACTCGAAATCGCGGCGGCGCGCTTTGTACCCATCGACCAACTCACCAGCCTCGACGATAGCGTCGAGCCCGGCTGCCTACGCCGCATCCACGAAGTCTGTGCCGCCCAACCGGCGGCCACCAACTGGTAAAGGAACTTGCCATGCCCTATACGCCGATTGTGGCCACCCTCGGCTATATCATGTCGCCAGACGGCACCAAAGTACTAATGGTGCATCGCAACGCCCGCCCCGATGACATCCACTACGGCAAGTACAACGGGCTGGGTGGTAAAATCGAATCGCACGAAGACGTAGCCACCAGCATGTGCCGCGAATTAATGGAAGAAGCCGGCATCACCGTGGTGGCGATGAGTATGCGCGGCACCCTCAATTGGCCCGGCTTTGGCAAAAACGAAGAAGACTGGCTAGGGTTCGTTTTTCGCATCGACCAATGGAGCGGCGAACCCTATACCGCCAACGACGAAGGTACCCTCGAATGGGTGGCCGTCAGTGACCTGCAAACCCTCAATTTGTGGGATAGTGACCGCTTGTGGATCGAGATGGTCTTTGCCAACGACTATACCTTCCACGGCGTGGCCCCCTACAAAAACGGCAAAATGGTGGCGTGGAGTCATAGCAAAATCGCCGTCACCCAGCATAATCAGTGAATCCATAGTCAAGGAGCAACCCCATGTTAGACATTCGCTTACTGCGCGAACAACCCGATGCCGTCAAAGCTAGCCTGGCCCGGGCAGGCGTCGAACCCCAATTGGTCGATGTCGTGCTGGGCTTCGACGAGCAACGCCGGGCCTTGTTGTTTGAAGTCGAACAACTCAAAGCCCTGCGCAACACCACCTCCAAAGAAATCAGCACCCTCAAAGATGCCGCCATCCGTGACGCCAAAATCGCCGAAATGCGCACCGTGGGCGATCGCATCGCCATCCTCGACAAACAAGTAGCCGAAGTCGAAGCCAACCAGATGGCCGCTATCCTCGAATTGCGCAACCTGCCCCACGACAGCGTCCCTGTCGGTCCCGACGAAGAGCACAACGTGGTACTCCAGACCATTGGCACGCCTCGCCAATTCGACTTTGCCCCCAAACCCCACTGGGAACTGGGCGAATCGTTGGGCATCATCGACTTCGAGCGCGGTGTCAAAATCTCGGGCTCGCGCTTTTATGTGCTCAAAGGGATGGGCTCGCGCCTACAACGCGCCTTGATCCAATGGCTCCTCGACTTGCACGGCAACCAAGGCTACCAAGAGGTCTACACGCCGTTCGTGGTCAAAGAGCTTAGCTTGTGGGGAGCCCGCCAATTGCCCAAGTTCCGCGATAATTTGTACCACGACGCCGAAGAAGATTTGTGGCTCGTCCCGACCGCCGAAGTGCCCGTCACCAACCTGCACCGCGACGAAATCTTCGACGCCAGCCAATTGCCCATCCACTACTGTGCCTATACGCCCTGTTTCCGACGCGAAAAAATGAGTGCCGGCCGTGACGTGCGTGGCATCAAGCGCGGCCACCAGTTCGACAAAGTCGAAATGTACAAATTCGTCCACCCCGACACCAGCTACGCCGAGCTCGAACAATTGCGCCTCGACGCCGAAGAAAGCTGTCGCTTGCTGGGCATCCCCTACCGCACCAAGATCCTCTGCACCGGCGATATGGGCTTTGCCTCGACCAAAACGTACGACATCGAAGTCTGGGCACCTGGCCAAAACGAATGGCTGGAAGTCAGCTCCTGCTCCAACGTCGAATCGTTCCAGGCCCGTGCCACCAACATCCGCTTCCGTGCCGAAGCCGGCGCCAAAACCGAATTCGTGCATACCCTCAACGGCTCCGGGCTGGGCATTCCCCGCACCATGATTGCCATTATGGAAAACTACCAGAACCCCGACGGCTCGATTACCGTGCCCGATGTGCTCCGCCCCTATCTCGGTGGCATCGACACCATCCAACCCTATACCCGTAAATAACCACAAAAAAACTCCCTGTGCAGAGTAATTTCTGCACAGGGAGTTTTATTTTTTACATGACGTGATAGGCCATCACCACCAAGTCGTGACGGTTGCCGTGACGATCGTGGGCATGCTTGCTGAAAATCCCTTCGCGGTTGAATCCCAGCCGCTCAAAAATCGCCCGCCCACTCACTTGCACCGCCAACATTTCGACAATCACTTTGGCGACGCCCAAACCACGGGCAGCCTCAAATACCGCTTTGGCCATCTGTAGGCCCAAGCCACTGCGTCGATAACCTTCGCCCACCATCAGCTGAATATCGCCGACGTGTGACGACCAACCAGCCAACCGCCGCACTGCGCTATAGGCCACGATGGTGCCGTCATCAAGGGCGGCCACCACCTGCCGCCAGTTTTCGGCGGCATAGGCATTGACGAGTCGATTAATAATATCGGGGTTCTGTAGGTCGTCTTCGAGATACAACAAATCGTCTTTGGGTAAGCGCTGGCCAAACTGCATCAACGCCTCCCGGTCACTATCCGCCAAAAAACGAATCGTAACGTGTTGGCCGTTGCGTAACGTAATGGGCGCCGCTGCCTCTACGTGCGTGGTCATGTGCGCTTCCCTCCTCATACAAAAGTCCATTACTTCCTTATACGCACCATGTGCATTTCTGGATGAATAAACTTCGTGCAAATTATCACATATATAGTAGTATACCTGATTTTGGGTGTATGTCACGCCAAAAAAGCCAGCGGCGTTGGATATGTTGCCATACCCGTCGCCGCTGTAATGTTTTTGTAATGAAAAGAAAAACCTGTGAACTTAGATGCGTGCCTTGACCGCTGCCACCACTGCTTCGGCGGTAATGCCAAAGTGGGTGTAGAGTTCGCCGGCGGGGGCTGATGCGCCAAAGCCTTGCATGGTGACCAGGCCACCATTGATACCGACGTAGCGTTCCCAGCCAAACGACACGCCGGCCTCGACCGCCACTCGCGCCGTAATATGGGCGGGGAGGACGCGCGCTTTGTAGTCGGCAGATTGTGCCTCAAACAAAGCGTGACAAGGCATGCTGACCACCCGGGTATCAATGCCTTGAGCTTCGAGTTGATCGGCGGCCGCCATGGCAATCGCCACTTCGGAGCCCGATGCAATCACGATGGCTGCCGGCGTCCCCCCTTGGGCTTCGCGGAGCACATAGGCGCCCTTGGCGGCCATCTGGGCGGGAGCGTAGCGCTGGCGATCGTAGAGGGGCAGTTTTTGGCGACTGAGGATGAGTGCGGTGGGGTGGCTGGTTTGCGCCAAGGCCACTTGCCAAGCCACGGCCGTTTCGGCAGCGTCAGCGGGACGCATCACCCACAAATTGGGGATGGCACGGAGGGCGGCCAAATGCTCGACCGGTTGATGGGTAGGACCATCTTCGCCCACCCCGATGCTGTCGTGGGTAAAAACGTAGATGACGGGGTGGTGCGACAAGGCCGCCACCCGAATCGAGCCGCGCATGTAATCAGAAAAAGTCAAAAAGGTGCCACCGTAGGGGCGTACACCCCCGTGGGCAGCCATCCCATTGAGCATGGCGCCCATAGCGTGCTCACGCACACCAAACCACACCACTGAGCCGGTGTAATTGTCGCGCTGGAAGCTACCATTGGCCACTTTGGGGGTTTTGTTGGAGCCGGCGAGGTCAGCCGAACCACCCAACAACCACGGAATGCGGCTCCGAAGCAGGTCCAACACTTTGCCCGAAGCGTCGCGGCTGGCCATATCGCCGTTGCCAGACACACTTTCGATCAAGCCATCGTCCCAGCCTGCCGGCAAGGTACCATCCCATGCCCCCCGCAACGCGGCGGCAAGGTCGGGGTAGGCGGCGGCGTAGACGGTGACGGTTTTTTGCCAGGCTTCGTAGTGCTTGGCGTTGCGACGCGCCACATCTGCCCACAATTGGCGTACCACTTGCGACACTTCGAAGGTCTGATCGGGATCGAGCCCGAGCGCCTGCTTGGCGAGGCGCACTTCGTCTTTGCCCAGCGGTTCGCCATGGGCGCGGCTGGTGCCGGCGTAGTTGGGGCTACCAAAACCGATGATGGTGCGTACCGCAATCAAACTGGGGCGGGTGCTATCGGCGCGGGCGGCGGTAATTGCGGCCTCGATGGCGTCGCAATCGTTGCCGTCGCTGACACGTAGCGTCTGCCAACCATAGGCGGCATAGCGCGCCAACACGTCTTCGCTAAAGGCCAGTGACGTGGGGCCGTCGAGCGAAATCAGATTGTCGTCGTACAACAAAATCAATTTGCCCAAGCCGAGGTGCCCAGCCAATGAGGAGGCTTCGGCCGAAATACCTTCCATCAAGTCACCATCGCTCACCAAGGCATAGGTGTAATGGTCGACAGGGGTGGCATCGGCGCGGTTGTAGGTGGCCGCCAAAAAGGCTTCGGCGACGGCCATACCTACGGCGTTGGCAGCCCCTTGGCCCAAGGGGCCGGTGCTGACTTCGACGCCGGGGGTCAGGCCCACTTCGGGGTGACCGGGGGTCAACGAACCCCATTGGCGGAAGCGCTTGAGCTCGTCGAGCGAGAGCTCGTAGCCCGCTAAGTGGAGCAAGCCGTACAACAACATTGAGCCATGACCGGCCGAGAGCACAAAGCGGTCACGATCGGGCCAATGGGGGTCGCGCGGGTTAAACCGCAAAAAGCGCGACCACAACACGTGCGCCATCGGCGCGGCACCCATCGGCAAGCCGGGGTGACCGGAGTTTGATTGTTGGATGGCGTCCATCGCGAGGGCGCGGAGCGTGTTAATCGCACGCTGGTCGACTTCGGTATAGGTTGTCACTATTGCACCCTCGTGTTTATTGACGGCTCTTCCAGTCAGCCAAGAACTTTTCGATGCCACTGTCGGTCAAGGGGTGCTTCATGCTTTGTTCGAGCACCTTGAAGGGACAGGTGGCAATGTCGGCACCGGCCAAAGCCGCATCGATGATGTGACGGGGGTGTCGAATCGAGGCTGCCAAGATTTTGGTGGTGATGCCGTGTTGACGATAAATCGCCGAAATCTCGCGGATCAGTTGCATGCCGTCCATGCCCATATCGTCGATGCGCCCGATGAATGGGCTAATGATAAATGCCCCAGCGCGCGCCGCAAACAAGGCTTGGGTGGCATTGAAGCACAAGGTCACATTGGTGCGGATACCGTCTTTGGCGAGGGTCGATACCGCTTTGAGGCCTTCGGTGGTAATCGGTACTTTGACGATTACGTTGGGGTGCCAGGTGGCAAATTCGCGTCCTTCGCGAATCATCCCTTCGGCATCGAGCGAAATGGCTTCGGCGCTAATCGGCCCATCAACCAACTTGGTGATTTCGGTAATCAAGGTCTTGTGGTCGATGCCTTGTTCTTTGGCGACGAGTGATGGGTTGGTGGTGACACCATTCAAGATGCCCCAGCTAGCCGCATCGCGGATTTCGCGCAGATTTGCCGTATCGAGATAGATTTGCATTGACACTATCCTCCTATATTAAAAAAATAACGTCGCCATTGTATGCGACGTTGCTCCCGCTATTATACCGCACGTCAGTATCACAAATGATGCTGACGTGCGCTGAGTTTATTCGAGGAAGCTACGCAGGCCCCGGGCCACCCCAGGATGGCGCAATTTACGCAATGCTTCGCCTTCGATTTGGCGGGTACGCTCGCGGGTAATCCCAAATTCGCGGCCTACTTCTTCGAGGGTGCGCGAGCGACCATCTTCGAGGCCGTAGCGCAATTGGATGATGCGGCGCTCACGTTCGGGCAAGCGCGTCAAGGCTTCGCTCAAGCGCTCACGCAACAACATGTGCGTGGCGGATTCGGCCGGGGTGGCGCCGTGGTAGTCTTCGATGAAGTCGGCTAGATTAGCGTCGCCATCGCTGCCCACGGGAGTTTCGAGCGACAAGGTTTGGCGTGAGGCATCGAGGATGCGACGCACTTTGTCGGTAGGCATACCGAGTGCTTCGGCGATATCGTCGGGGGTGGCATCGCGGCCGGTCTCTTGTTGGATGCGTGACGCCATGCGCATCAGGCGATTGATGGTCTCGCCGACGTGTACCGGCAAGCGAATGGTGCGGCTTTGGTCGGCCACCGCCCGGGTAATTGCTTGACGAATCCACCAGGTGGCATACGTCGAAAACTTAAAACCGCGCCGATGATCAAACTTCTCAGTGGCGCGCATCAAACCGATGCTACCTTCTTGGATGAGGTCGAGCATCGACATGCCACGGCCAAGGTATTTTTTGGCGTTCGAGACGACCAAACGCAAATTGGCCGAAATCAGTTGCTCACGGGCATCACGCCCTTTGGTAATCATATCGCGGAGCCAACGAGTGTCGGTTATCACAGGGATTTCAACTGGAATGCTAGCTAGTGGTTGACCATCATAGTGGACTACCGTAGATTCGGTGATATCGGTGGTAGCCATTTTGACAAGTTCACCATCCACAAGCATCATCGTCGTTTCGGTGAAACTACGTTCAATATAGACATCTATGGTTTTATCGTCAGGTGCTTGGAACGGGATCTCATGCATATTGAGCTTGCGTCCCAATTGACGCAAGGCGTGGGTATCTTTGAGGCTCAACAACAACATCAATTGATCTGGGGTGGTATCGTTCTCGACATGTTTTTTGACAATGCTATGCGTGACAATCAAGCGATAAATCGAGAAGTAGCCAGAATCAGCAGGTACGCTATTACATTCTTCGACGCACATCAACCCGACAATCATCGGCTTGCGGTTGGCGTCGGATAAATTCTTGACATGGTAGCCATATTCGGCGTCGACTTTGTGGACCAGCGCACATGCTTCAGGGGTGCTGGTGGCTTCCCAATCGGCGTCGCCGTGGAGTTTTTTGAGATAGGCAGAAACAGCATCGCTGACGTGGGTAATTTTCGTGGCGAGATTTTCGGCTAATGCAAGCAAATCATCATCGCCGTATTGAACAGCAGTTTTGCCTTTGACTAAATGCTCGACCAACAAGCCTAATTCGATTTGGTAGGCGAGGTTGATTTCTTCGACAATTGATTTGAGGCGGTCAATCCGACCAATATCACGCAAATAAAGCCGCACAGAATCGTCGACATCACTATCATCGCTGGTAGCGGTTTCGAGTTCAATGCGGTGTAGTTCGCCTTCATCGTCATCTATATCTGCATACCCATCGGGCATATCAATAGTACGATTCAAAGAATATGAAGGAGCGGTGGAATCATTCCGGGGATTGGTATCAACGTGTATATTATGAAGTTGAGGTGGAGTGTTCGGCTTATCCACGCGACACCAACTTTCTATCGCTCAACGGTTCGCCTAATCGAACTGTAATGTACCATATATTGGGGTAAAACGCAACAATTATGCCTATATTTAGTATATTTTTGGGTGAGAAAAATATGTAATAATACTCATAATTGTTTGGATTTTTTTGTAAAGGAGCCCCATGCACATCGTAGTGATTGGCGGTGCAAGCACCTATACCCCCGAATTAATCGACGGGTTGATTCAGCGCGCCCACGACTTGGGGCTCACCAAAATCACGTTGTGTGACCCCAACCACGAGCGCTTGGCAATTGTGGGAGCCTTTGCGCAACGGATGGTCGCCCACTACCAGGCGCCGTTCACGGTGGAGCTCAGCCATGATCGGCGCGCCGCCATCGCCCAAGCGCCCGATTTCGTGGTAACCCAATTGCGTGTCGGTGGTCAAACAGCCCGCCACAACGACGAATTGTTAGGGCGCCGCCATGGGCTTATCGGCCAAGAAACCACCGGCGTAGGGGGATTTGTCAAAGCCCTGCGCACCGTCCCCATCATGCTTGATATCGCCAACGATATGCGCACCTATGCCCCTCACGCCACCTTGATTAACTTCACCAATCCGGCCGGCATCGTCACCGAAGCACTCTTGCGCCATGGCGGTGTCCCCGCCATCGGGCTGTGCAACAACGCCATGACGGCGCAACGGAGCATCGCCCGCCAGCTCGCTGTCAATCCTCACGATGTGACCATCGAACAAGTCGGACTCAATCACTTGAATTGGATCCGGCGCATCACGGTAGGCAACCACGATGTCACCAGTGATATATTGCAACGCACGATGGACGAGCTCGAGCGCACCAAAAATAATTTACACGTCCCAGCCCGACTCATCGAATTATTACAGGCGCTACCGAGCGGTTATCTCGATTATTTTTATCTCCAAAATGAAATCATCACCCATCAGCAAAGTGGCATTCCGACCCGCGCCGAAGTGGTGATGGATGTGGAACGACGCCTGCTGGAGCGCTACGCCGACGTCCATCTCTGCGAGAAACCAGCCGAACTAATGGAGCGGGGCGGGGCGTATTATTCGACTGCCGCAGCAGCCTTGATTTGCTCGCTCCATCTCAGCGACGGCGCCACCCACGTCGTCAATGTGCGTAACCAGCAATCATTATCCGATTTGCCGAGCGATGTGGTGGTCGAAGTGCCTTGTCGGGTTGATCGCACTGGCGCTACCCCGCTCAGCCATGCCCCACTCGCACCGGTGATGCATGGGCTGGCTGCGCACGTCAAATCATACGAACTCTTGACCATCGAGGCAGCAATCACTGGGAGCCACGAACGCGCCATGAGTGCCTTGCTGGCCAACCCGCTCGGACCAGGCGCCGCCACGGTAGAGCAGGTATGGCACGATGTGCTAGCAACCAATCACCAGTGGTTGCCCCAATTTGCGGCGTACTAAGTTTTTATCAAAAGGCTCCTGCAATGACAACATATGACTGGTTTGTGGGCAGTGCGAGCAAACGCCTAGGACAACAGGGATGGGTGCATGCGATTGGATTCCGGAGCGAACGTGCGCTCCTGGCGCTAGTAGCCTGTGATATTGATGATGTGACACTGATTGATTTAGCGGCGATTACCGCCCATCTCACCTTGCACCCCATCGAAGCGGTCGAAGTGCTGTTGGTTGCCAGTGGTAGCCAATCTGCACTCGATTACGCTACACTCACACCTGCCACGCAACACCACGCCATCCATGCCATTGTCGACGCCATCATTGATGCCTTGACCTTTGGCTGTCCTGCCACGTTGCGCGTAACGCCCCACGCCTTGCAGTGGCGTAAATTTGATGAACAACCGATTGCCACGCTGACAATGCATCCGCACCAACAAATTATCGATACGACACTCCACCAGCAGCTCAGCCACGATTGTGGTGACCCAGTGTTGATGGTGCGCCATGCGTGGGATAGTGCTACCTGGGACAGTACCGCCATCGCAGCCCAACTCACCACCTGCAATGCCACACCCGTCACATCCGTTGATTGGCACCACCACGATGATTGTTGGCTACTCCGCATCAATCACACCACGCTTGGGATTATCCCGGGCATCATTGCCACAGATCACCATTGGCCACACCATTTGATTGCGACACGACCACACATCACGCTCACCGCAGCCCAAACCGAAGCAGTACACTTTTTTTTGCATGAGGCCAATCACAATGTCAGCCCCGATTGAACGTTGCCCTTGGTGTGGTACCGATCCGCTCTATTGTGATTATCATGACAGCGAATGGGGTGTGCCATTACATACTACTAATGGCTGGTACGAGCGCATCGTGCTCGAAACAATGCAGGCCGGCTTGAGCTGGATTACCGTGCTCCGCAAACGCGACCACTACCGGGCCGTCTGCCACCAGTTTGACCCGCACATCGTGGCCACCTATGGTGAGGACGACATCACCCGCCTGATGGCAGACCCGGGGATTATCCGCAACCGTGCCAAAATCGTCGCCATGATCCACAATGCGCAGATGTTTTTGACATTGCAGGCCAAAACCACCGCCGTTGATGACTACTTCTGGCGCTACGTCGATGGCCGCCCGTTGCAACCGCACCGCCAGCACCACGCCGAAATTCCGGCGATTACCCCGATTGCCACCCAAATGGCCCAAGATTTACGCCAGCGAGGCTTTAAATTCATCGGTCCTACCATGTGTTATGCCTTGATGCAAGCGACCGGGCTGGTCAACGATCACCTCGTCAGCTGTCATCGCCATGCGGCACTGCGCTGACGATGACCAGCGCCGCCCTACAAATCCTCGCCGATGGCAAGCTCATCGTCGATAGCCAGCATCCGCAGGCCATCGTTACGCTCCAATCAATCCAACCTTTTAGTCTGGTCGAGGCCTATGTGGGGCGCTATGTGCGCTGCCGCCTGCACCGTACCGCCCTGTGGGGGGCAGCCGGGCGCGGCATCAGCACCGCTACAATTATCGATACCTTGACGACGGCGAGTGAGGCAGCGCTCGACGAACGTGTCCAACGCACCATAGAAACATTGATGCAGCGCTGGGGGCAAATCATCTTGACGGGCACGACCACAGCGCTTTTTTTACATATTAGTGAACCAGCGCTCATCCCGCGGTTTCAGCACGACCCCACCTGCGCTGAGTTTTTTGACATACCAACTGATAATGGCTGGCAAATCAATCCCTTGTTGCGGGGGGCACTCAAGCAGGCCTTTTGGCGAAAGGGGTGGCCGGTCGATGACCAAGCGACGATTATCGATGGGGATACCTTTGATTGCACCTGGCACAATAGTATCGCCTTGCGTCCCTACCAACAAGCAGCGGTGACCGCTTGTGTGGATCACAGCCATGGAGTGGTGGCGTTACCACCTGGGAGTGGCAAAACCTATATCGGGGTGGCGGTGCTGGCCCACTTCCAACGCGCCACCTTGATTATCACCACCAGCCGCGCCGCAGCCCAACAATGGCGCGACAGCGTGCTGGCTGCCACCACCTGTGCCCCCAACGATGTGGCAATATATCGCGGCACTGCGGCCACCCTCGCGCCGATTACGATTACGACTTATCAGCAATTAATTGCGCGGGCCAGTATTGGTGCTGAAGCCGATTGGGGGCTCATCCTGTATGATGAAGTGCATACATTGCCAGCGCCGGTGTTTCGTAGTACGGCAATGCTCAATTCACGGCGCCGCTACGGACTGAGTGCCACGTTGATTCGTGAAGACGGCCGGATTGGTGATGTATTTAGTTTGATTGGGCCACTACGCTATAGTGTACCGTGGCGCCAACTCGAACAGCAAGGCTTTATCGCCGAGGCACGGTGTGTCGAAGTACGGGTCGCACTCACCCCAGCCGAGCGTGCCAGCTACCTTGGAGCGCTGAGTCGCCAGCAAGGGAGCCTGGCAGCCCAAGCGAGCGCCAAGTACACCATCGTACAACGCATTCGCCAGCGCCACGCCGGCGAGCCGCTATTGGTGATTGGGCATTATTTGGCGCAATTACATGCCTTGGCGAACGTGACGGGCTGGCCCCTAGTGACAGGTGCGAGTAGTAGCGATGAGCGTGCCCATTGGTTTCATGCCTTTCGCACTGGGCAGATTGATTGTCTGATTTTGTCGCGGGTAGGCAATCAAGCCTTGGATTTGCCTAGTGCCAGTGTACTGGTGCAGATTTCGGGGAGCTTTGGGTCACGCCAAGAAGAAGCGCAACGCTTGGGACGGGTGTTGCGCCCCAAAGCTGCCAACACGGCCTTGTTTTATACGCTGGTGAGTGCCCAGACCCGCGAAGTCGACGACGCCTGGCAACGGCAACGTTTTTTGACGGCCCAAGGATATACGTATCAGGTTATCAACGAGGATGAATTATGATCACACCGAGTACTTGGCAAACCATCCGCACCCTACTTACCCCCCGGCGTATCGTCATGCTCACCATTGCGGGGGTACTTTTTTTGGCAGTGCTGTGGTGGATCCGCCGATTCATCGATCTCACCCCCCAAGGGTTGCGCACACTGATGGCGCCGTTTGGCTGGTGGGGTGGGTTACTCCTCAGTGGCATCATTGCATTTATTTTGGTGATACCCGTTGCACCCGCCACCATCGTCCAAGTCGGGGCGGGATTGTTATATGGGCCGTGGATTGGCTTTGGCGTCACTATGCTGGGAGATGTCATCGGAAGCTTAATCGGCTTTGCGATTGCACGGCAATGGGGGCGGCGGACGTTTTTGTATACCCGCTTATCTGATGCAGAAAAAGCCGCCTTTGACCGTTTGTGCCAACAAATCACGCCATTGCGCCTCATCGTGCTGCGGATTTTACCAGGGCCGGCCTATACCATGGTATCGTTGGCGGCCGGATGTAGTGCATTACCGTGGTGGCGTTACTTGCTGGCGTCGTTGTTGGGAGTGGCACCCGGCTTGGCGTTGTTGACATTGGCAGGGGATTTGAGTACCAGCCAGCCGTGGTTGGCAGGGGCGGTAGGGGTTGGTTTTGTGCTGTTAATGCTTTTGTTAAATAAAGTCGCACAAAAATATAACAATTCCTTATAATAACCATTGCATACTGTATACATTAGGGGAGAACGAGATGACATTGATCGATGCCGCCCAGATACATGCGTTGTTTCAGACCCATTATGGGCAGGCGCCTAGCCTAATTGTCCGCGCCCCTGGTCGCGTCAACCTGATTGGCGAACACACCGATTATAACGATGGCTTCGTATTACCTGCCGCCATCGATCGAGCCACGTTTATCGCTGCCGCTCCCCGCACCGACCGCCGGGTACGGGTGCTCGCAGCCGATCTCAACGAAACCGACGAATTTGCGATAGATCAGATTGAGCGCAGTGGCATGCGGCCATGGAGCAACTATATCCGGGGGATGGTGCGGGCCTTGATTGGCGCCGGACATCTCATCAACGGCGCCGACATGGTGGTCGCGAGTAGCGTCCCCCGGGGCGCCGGATTGTCGTCGTCGGCGGCACTCGAAGTAGCCACCGGCTACATGTTCCAACTCTTTCACAACCTCAATATTTTGGGTGAAGAGCTGGCATTGATGGCCCAAGCCACCGAAAACCAATTCGTAGGCGTTAATTGTGGCATCATGGACCAATTCATCGTAACCCTCGGCAAAGCCAATCATGCCTTGTTGATTGACTGCCGTGACTTGAGCTACCAAGAAGTTCCCGTGCCTGCTAACGCCGCCATCGTCATCTGCGATAGCCACATCGAACGCACCTTGGCCGGCTCGGCCTACAACCAACGCCGCGCCGAATGTGAGCAAGCCGTCGAACTCCTCAAACCCTTTATCCCCGGTATCAAAGCCTTGCGCGATGTCAGTAGCGCCCAATTGGCCAGCCACGGGCACGTGTTGTCGCCGGTGGTACTCCAACGGGCCCGCCACGTCGTCAGCGAAAACGAGCGCGTCATCGCCAGCGTGGCCGCCCTCGCCGCCGACAATGTGACCGAGTTTGGGCGTTTGATGAATGCCTCGCACGCCAGCTTGCGCGACGATTATGCCGTCAGCATCCCCGAAATGGATGCCCTCGTGGCGGCCGCCCAACGAGTCAACGGCTGTTATGGCTCACGCTTGACCGGCGCCGGGTTTGGCGGCTGTACCGTGAGTTTAGTTGATATCAATGCTGTCGAACGCTTCCGACACGAAGTAGCGGCGGCCTACTTGGCCAGCACTGGACGCAGTGCCACGATTTATGTGACGCATGCGAGTGACGGCGTCAGCCGCATCCGCCCTGATTCGGCCTAAGAAAAGAGGACACCATGCCCACGATTTTGCTCGTAGAAGACGATGCCACGCTCGCAGAAACGCTTCGCTATAATCTCGAACGTGAAGGCTATACGGTCATTGGTGCAGGCGATGGTGTCACCGCCCTCGAACTAGCGCGGCAAGACAAACCCGATATTGTGGTATTGGATGTAATGTTACCGCGCCTCGATGGGTTTTCGGTTTGTCGCATGCTCCGCAAAGAAAGCACCATCCCCATCATCATGCTGACCGCCCGCCAAGACGAAGTCGACCGAATTGCCGGCCTCGAACTCGGCGCCGATGATTATCTCACCAAACCCTTTAGTGTGGGTGAACTACTGGCCCGTATCCGCGCCATCTTGCGCCGAAGCGATCGTAGCAGCGGGGGTGGTGCAGACCGTGATATTTTGCATATCGGCACCATTAAACTCGACGCGGGTTCACGCCGGATTTGGCGCAACGACGCCGAAATCCAACTGTCGCAAAAAGAATTCGATCTGCTGGCCTGTTTGATGCGCAATCGCGGCCTGGCTTTGTCGCGCGATGTCCTGCTCGAGCGCGTCTGGGGCTTTGATTATGTGGGCGATGGCCGCACCGTCGATGTCCACATCCGCTGGCTACGTGAAAAAGTCGAACTCGACCCTAGTGCCCCCGAGTACCTGCAAACGGTGCGGGGGATTGGCTATCGTTTTGATTTGCCCACCACATAAAAAAATACGGGGGAGTAGTACCGTTGTTTGATTTACTCATCCCATGGGTGATTGCTGCTGCCGCCATTACATGGCTGGTGATTATGTGGCAAAATCGTCCCCCCGAGCCACAGGCGCCGCCACCACCACCGGTGGTAGCAGATCGCCCCTATGCCCCTGCTGAAATCATCGTATCGGTAATCGACATCGGTATTTTGTTTGTCAATGGTGACGGGATTGTGTTGATGCACAATCCTGCCGCCAGCGAATTGCTCAACCTGCAACGTGACGGCGTCGGCCGTACCTTGATTAGCCTGATTCGTGACCATCAATTCGATGAATTTGTGCGGGATGTGGCCGTGCGTTGTGAATCCGACGAGATGCTGTTGCCGATGCGCAATCCGGCCCGCACACTGCGAGTCACGGCACGCCCCATCATTCAACCGAACAACGACGTGGTTGTGATTTTGTTGGTCCGTGATATTACTCAGCTCAGTCAGCTCGAACGTTCCCGCCGCGATATGATTGCCAGCGTGTCACACGAATTACGCACGCCCTTGGCTGCGCTTAAATTGTTGAGTGAGACGATTGCCAGTAATCCCCCACCCGAAATCGCCCAACGCATGGCGCGCCGGATTTCGGACGAAGTCGATGCCCTAACCCGCCTCGTCAACGACTTGCATGATTTGTCGCAAATCGAAGCTGGCCGCATCGCCTTGCAAATGGCTCCCACCAATGTGATTCAAATCGTCGAACGGGCCATCGAACGCATCCAGCCCCAAGCCGACAGTCATCACATCGAAGTAAATCACACCGTCCTCAATGGGTTACCGATGATGCTCGCTGACGCCGGACGTATCGATCAGGTGTTGCTCAATTTGCTCCACAATGCCGTCAAATTCACCCCTGACGGCGGCTATATCACCATTGGCGCTCAGTTGATTAGCTTGCCCCTCGATCATGACGCACTCCCGGGCATCCCTGCCGACCATAATGGTGGTGAATGGGTGGCGATTACCGTCACCGATACCGGCGTCGGCATCCCCAGTGAACATGTCCCGCGGGTATTTGAACGCTTCTACAAAGTCGACCAGGCCCGCACGCGCGGCTCAGGCACGGGTCTCGGACTGGCTATCGCCCGCCATCTGGTCGAAGGTCACAGTGGCAAAATCTGGGTCGTGAGCACCGTAGGTGTCGGTACCACGTTTATTTGCACTTTGCCGACTGCGTAATGACCGCATGGACAATTACCAGTCGGAAGCATGAAGAGATGCAGCACGCTGCGTCTCTTTTTTTTATAAAAATGCCAATTCCTCTATTCTGTCAATTATGAATAAATTATGAATTTTCATCCATTTGCGGTGCAAATCTATCCGGTGCAAATCTATCCGGTGCAAATCTATCCGGTGCCGATCTAACCGATACCAATCTATCCGGTGCCACACTAGACAAAGTGATTTCCGGTGGAATTGCGATTGTGTCAGGAAAGATCGGAAGAGCACACGTCTGAACTCCAGTCACCGATG
>CALFIC010000040.1 GCA_937876225.1 uncultured Chloroflexota bacterium
TTGCTGATTCACTATCATCAAGTTGTACTGCATCTTTTAACATGGCGATACCCAAGGATTCATTGATTTTGTTTTTGGGCATTTTGTGACCATGTAGTAATCGAATCCCATAACTATTCATTGACTTGATGTGTTGCTGGTCTGCAGCGGCGCAGAGCAATGTGAGCGCATGTTTCGATATTTCATCTATTGGACGTAACGGTCGTGCTAAATGGCGATAGATTGTATGTTGCACAGCTGGGATTGGTGCACGGGCAATCAGTTGGACGCAATGTTCGATGATGGGCTCTAGACCATCAGCAATAGTTTTGGGGCTATTCTCCCAGTAACTGATAAATTTAGCAGTTAGCACTGCGTTTTCTTGAACTGTTGTTGCTAACCAATCTGTAATTGCTTTAAATATGTCTTGTCTGTCTTTTATACTCCCAAAATGTTCGTAGAGTACATATTCTCCGAACGCACGTAATGCGAGCTTGAGACTCCGACCTTCAAATCCGTCGAGTTTGGAAGCAACTGTACCAAGCAATTCTTTAATATCTGGTATGGCTCGTTGTGTCCCGAAATGTGCTAAGAAAGATTGAATTTGTGCAAAATTTACTGATGACACGGATTCAAATATTGCAAATAAGGCTAATAGTTGCCGCATAATTTCCTTATTGTTTATATCATTAGCCTGCTCCCATTCTTTGGCATAACGTGCAAATACACCTTGAGGGTCTCGACTTATTTTAATTCGTGTGAGTTGCTGGGGATTTGCACGTGCTTGTTCGACTGCATCCATTACAGAGATGGGCCAGCCGCCACTTTCGCGTTGTATACGATTCATTAATTGCTGATCAATTACGGCAGTAGAATTCGCATAAAAGAGTTCTGTCACATCAGATTCAGTTAATCCAACTAGTGAGAAAGATTTTGCAGTACTGATTTTTCTAATCCAAATATATGCTTCTGTGTTTTGGCGTACAGTGACAAATATAGATATGCATGGTGGGAGCATTGTTGGTAAAAAATCAAGCTCTTTCCCAGTTGGTGATATTTCATCAAGTGCATCGAGCACAATAACTTTGGGACCATGTTCTCGTACCAGTTGGTCGAGTGCTTGAGTAAGTACACGTTTGAGCAACATTAAATCATTCTGTATATTGGTGTCGTCTTTGATGGATTGATTAAGCAAGCTAAGTTGGTTGGGCTTCCGTTCATAGTCCACGTTATCTTTGAAACTGCGTGTCCCTTGGGCAATATTGTGTTCTGAAATTGTATCTGATTCGGCTGATGGCTGAATTGAAATTGGCCTGATTAAGAGCGTATTTATTTGTGCGATTAATGAAGAGGTGATTTCATAAGGACTTTTCGATTGTTTGCCCGTGTGGTAAATCACATTGGGTAACCATGGTGCAATGCTTCTGAGCTTGATAGTATCGCTGTCGTACGCAAATAAGTCTGAAGACTTAGCACTCAACACATCAACAAGCTTGGCCGCAAGTGCTGATTTTCCCATCAGCTCTGCGCCGGTAATCACATAGTACTGTCCGGGTTGTGATGATAATGTGGGTTGGCTTAATTTGTTCACAAAATCGTCGATATATTGTTTCCGTCCTTTGAACCTATTGAGATGACCTTGTTGTTCGTAGTAGACAGATGTAAGAATGATTTTGGTGTTTTCATCATTAATGGTACGAGTTACTAGTGCAGTTAAACTTTTGCGAATCACCGCATAGTGTTTTACAATTGGTGCGAGGAGTGCGGTGGTGATACTTCGCATGTACTCATCGCCTGTTACCTTACTTTTATTGGTATCATGCGTTAAAAAATTGCGATCACGACTCGCTAAGCAGTAAATTTCTAATTTGACTCGGTCGATGATGCGTGGAGTACTGATATTTTCTGTCCCATTGGTCCACTCTTTATTTGCTTTTTGGTGATCTTTTAGTTCTTGATGAGTAAGTAATTTTAGTGTTTCTATTGCATCGGATAAGGTAAACATGTATTTTTGTTTGCATATTGTATAGCTATTCTTATCGACGAGCCATAATAATGTTTTCATCCATTGCTCAGAGACCTTGATGAGATTTTCAATGATATCATCAGTATTATTTGCGCTATTTCGGTTTTCTACATGATTACGAAGTTGATATAAATATGTGCGTACTTTTTGTACGCGTTCAAAATTCACATCATCAAAGAATGCTGTGAGTACACGATCTGCAAGTAATAAAACATCACTCAATTCAATATGTGTGTTTTTGTACTCACTACTTTCGCTGATTACAGGCCATGCCCATTCACGAAAAATTTGCGAATTATCACGAAATGCCGAGGATATGCGCTGTTCTGTATTGTGTTGCGTATTAAGCATTTGTGCCTCGCAATAACTATCAGGTTCCTTGATAAATTACAACATGTACATTGTGAGTAGACTACAAGTTGGTGCGATGATGTAGATATATATGCTGATGAAATACGTCAAAGGACTATGATGCTACGTATTGTTCTAGTTCATCATAAATCGTACATTGTTGATTGTATCATATGTGTACGTATTACCAAATACTGCCCACCACCCCATCACGTACGTATGCGAATATTGGTATGATGATCATAGTACCACCACCCCACCCACGAGGCGTATATGCCAAATCACCCCGTATTACATACCATCCAAGCGCTTGAGCTGGCCGCGCAATTGCTCACCCACGGGACCCAGACCGACGCGCCCCGTGCGTCCGTCACCGACAGTGCTAGTCAGGCCGAATATGCGACCTGCCTGCGTGAACTTCAGGCCGTAACCTCCTAGATGGATAACCTGATTGACGCTGGTAGGGGGGTATGGTACGCTGACAACGTCAATGTACGTATAGCGTAATATGCAAGGTGAAGCGATGCAATCGAATTTGCCAGATTTCCAGATAGATCCGACAAATCCCGATCCACGGTGTGCCTGTGTGTTGGTATTGGATACATCGATCTCAATGAGGGGGACACCAATAGCGCAACTGAATCAAGGCATGGTTGCATTTAGTCAAGATTTGCAACGGAATAAATTGGCGCGGGTGCGGGTTGAAATTGCCGTGGTCACCTTTGGACCGGTACGATTGGCGCAAGATTTTGTATCTGCAAGTCATTTTGAACCCGAACAGTATGTAACTACCGGTGAAACTCCCATGGCAGGAGCCTTACATTTTGCGCTTGACATGATTACCATGCGCAAAAAACTCTATCGGGATACTGGTTTACCGTATTATCGTCCGTGGATGTTTTTGGTAACAGATGGTGCCCCTTCCGATGAATGGCAGTCAGTCGCTATCCGAATTAAAGACGCAGAAGCAAGTAAACAACTCTCATTTTTTAGTGTGAGCGTAGATAATGCCGACATGGATATGCTGGCGCAATTATCAATCCGGCCACCGCTGAAATTAATAGAGTATTCATTTATTGAAATGTTCAAATGGTTATCAGTAAGTTTATCGACGGTATCTCATTCACGAATTGATGAGCAAGTGAAATTACCCGCCCCATTTAGTTGGGCTAAGCCTGATGAGAAACAAAAAAAGCCTTAATTGTGGATTGGTGAATTGTGTGTGCACAACTCCCATGCTAATGTGTTTTACATACATCATGGCAACGTTATTTATGGGCGTCAACTAGCAATTAGCGTAGATTTACCATGTTTTTGACCGCCGTATGCGCTATTGCTGCATTGCGATTTATGGACCGATTCCGTGATTGGATTGACGATTCATGGCAATGACAATATACTTACGTCACACGCATGTAGTTGAATAGTGGGAGCCTGTCATGACCGATATACCGAGTTATGCAATTGAAATTACGACAACTCCATATATTGGTTATGCCCAGGCATTTAATCACATCCCGTTTATTACCCGTATTGTGATTACTTCAGCACAGCAAGCGTATTTACGTGATGTCCAAGTCGAATTACGCGTGCGTACTGCCGCAGGTGATATCAGTCAGCCAGCCTTGGTGACGATCGAACAATTAGGCAAAACACATGTGTATGAAGAAGACGCCTTTGATGCGTCAGGATCGCTGAAACCCACCTTTGATGGTGCCGCGCTCAATACACTACTCGTGATTGATTCGGTACAGCATGGCACCGTCGAAGTCACGCTCACCCACGCCGATACCCTGATTGGCCGTGGTGTTGCCACGATTATGGTGGTGCCCGCGCGTGTATGGGCGTGGGATCACCCCAAAAACAGCACTGCAGCCAACCTCGCGGCGTATGTGTTGCACTATCATCCCGTGATTGAGCAGTTGATTGATCAGGCCCGACATAATTTACGCCAGCAATTGTTAGTAGATTCATTTGAGGGATATCAAGCGGATGTAACCGCAGTTGAACGCCAAGTCAAAGCGATTTATGACGCAGTACTGCAACAAAACATAACCTACATTAACCCTCCCGCAAGTTGGGACTCCAAAGCAATAATCATACAGGCAGAAAATCAGTCAGCTCAATATATTCGTACACCAGAATTAGTATTGGAACGCAAACTTGGTACATGTATCGATACTACCATTCTCTTTGCGGCAATACTCGAGCACATCGGTCTTTACCCAGTGATTTTTATTGTGCCGGGGCATGCCTTTGTGGGGTATTGGCGGCTCAATCGGATGCTTGAACAAGCTGTTACACCGTTGAATGAAGTGGTCAATTACATTGATACCAATATGATTGGTTTGATCGAAACAACTGCAGTTGCATTTGGGAAGTCATTTGTAGAAAGTCAATTTGCTGCCAGCCAGAGGATT
>CALFIC010000041.1 GCA_937876225.1 uncultured Chloroflexota bacterium
GGTATATGTCGTGATTGTGTCGAAAGGTCAGCTACCACGTGAATGTCGCGGGATTATCGAAATCCAGTCGATTAATGCGCGCTACAAAGAGAACGCAAGTTCTCAAGAAGTGTTGTTTGTGCCGGATCAAATCACACTTGCACAGACCGAACGATTAGCACGGGCACAAGCACCGTGGCAAAGTACGAGTGTGAGTGGCGATAATTCGGTACCGGCACGAGTATCGTTAATGGATTTATTAAATGTAGAGAGTATTGATCAATTCGATTTTGCCAAAAAATGGGAACGTAACCATCCATGGGAAAATTTGTATGTACCCATTGGCCTCGGAGGCGGGCGAATGCCAGTGGTGCTTGATGTCCAAAAACATGGTCCACATGGTTTGGGTGCTGGTACAACGGGTTCGGGGAAGAGTGAATTATTGTTGACATTAATTGCAATGTTGGCATCGCAATACAGTCCCGAAGAAGTGGTTTTTCTGTTGCTTGACTTTAAGGGTGAAGGAATGGCTGGGCGCGTGGCTCAATTGCCACATCTTGCAGGGGTCTTGTCAAATCTTTCAGCAAGTCAGACGAATCGAGTGCTGATTAGCTTAAATGCCGAGCTCAATCGGCGGCAACGGATTTTTAAGGAATATTCGATAAATGATATCAATGATTATCTCGAAAAGCGTCGCAAAAACCAGAGTATGCCGGCATTGCCGATGATGCTCATTATTGCAGATGAATTTGCACAACTGAAGGATGAACAACCAGAATTTATTGATCAGTTAGTCAGTGTGGCACGAATTGGTCGTACGTTGGGGATGCGGATGTTGTTGACGACCCAAAATCCAAGTGGGGTGGTGACTAAGCAGATTTATTCCAATACGTCATATCGATTCTGCCTAAAAGTAGCTAGCCGAGATGATAGTATGGAATTGATCGGGAACCCTGAGGCAGCGTATTTACCTGGTCGTGGTGCAGGATTTCTCAAAATTGGTGAAGGACAACCAATTCAGTTTCAATCTGGGTATACGGGTGATGCGTATGTCGTCACGGAAGTCGATGCACCGGTGATAAATACGATTGGTATTGATGGCAAACGTACGCAATTGGTAGGACCACGGGTACAGGTTAGTGAAGAAACACAACTCGAACACTTAGTGGAATGTATCAAGCAAGTTGCCGTGCAACGCAATATCGTAGAACGATATCAGGTATGGGCTCCTGCGTTGCCAAACGAGCCTCCGGTACTGGCAGATGTTGCGGCACAATTTCGACTTTCAACGAATTGGAACGGTGCGCAGTGGACTGGGTCCCAAGATGATGTTCGTCCGTTAATTGGCTTATATGATGACCCGGCGAATCAGAAACAAGGTGAGTTATATATTCCTATCAGTGAGCGTGGTCATGTTGGTATATATGTAGCCGCTGGGGAAAATCGTTCTTTGTTTGCACGTACGCTGGTCGGAGCAACGGTGTTGCAACACAATCCTGTCGATGTTCAATTTATTTTCTTGGATTTTGGTGCGAGTGGATTGCTCCGTGCCTATGAACAATTACCGCATACTATTGCGGTGGCGTCATTGTCACAAAACGAAATGATTACCCGGATTAATACGCGCATCAACGAAGAACTTGCGATGCGCGCACGGGTATTGGGTGGCGTGACATTTGCGGCATATCGTCAATCAACTCCGCGACCCTTGCCACGTATCGTAATTGTGATTGATAACGTGATTGAGTTGCGTGATCAGTCTCATGTACGCCCGTTGCAAGAAACAATCGATCGTGTGGCGCAAAACGGTGCACCATTAGGTATTCATTTGGTTGTCATAATGAATACCCCGAACGAAGCTGGAGGCCGTATTCGCCAGCAAATTGGGTTTTCGTTGGGTATAGGTGTATCGCGTGACATGGCATACGAAATCAGCAATCGGCGTGGTATGGTCATTGACGAGCAAATACTTGGTCGTGCGGTCGCATCAAACCCTGCTTGTGAATGTCAAATTGCCGCGTTAGCATCCGATGGTGAGATGGGCCAGGTACGATACTTGCGCTCGTTGATTCATGAGATGAGTAGTAATACTCAATTTACGCTGACCCATCAGATTCGTGAAATTCCAGAACGTATTCCGATGGAATATGTTCAACGAATGCTTAATCGTGAACCAGCACCGTTTACGATGAATATGGCGATTAATATTGATACCGAACAAGTTGAATTATTTGATTTCAATATAGAAAATCCGTATATGTTGATTTGTGGTGGTGCCAAGAGTGGTAAGAGCTCATTAATACAAGTGATTACTTCGTATTTTGTGAAACAGCTCCCATCATCACAAATAGTGATGATGAGTAATGGCTCGACACAATTAGCTCCATACCAGCATCACCAACAGGTCATTGCCTATGAATCTGCAACAGTTCGTTGGACTAATCTGGTGCAAGCACTTGAAGAAGCGCTATCCGAACGGAAAGTGTTTTATGATAATGAAATTGTTTCGACAGGACTTGTGACGCGCACGCAAATGCTGGCACGCTTCGCACCAGTGGTGTTAATTGTTGATAGCGATCGCTGGAATGAATTTGAAGAGCTAGATAGTAGTGTCCGGTCTCGTCTCGCGAAATTATTGCAAGCACATCGTGATACAGGGTTGTTTGTGTTTGTGAGTGCAGATTCAGATAAATTGAAGGCAACGAAAGTGACCTGCGAATTTACTCAGCTGATGAAGTCACAAACAGTGATTGGATTGAATGTCAAAGAGGAAAATGATGTGACACTCGTGGCACCGAAGTTGTATTTTACGGGGGCAGAAAGTGTGGCGCTACGTCAAGGAATGCGTCCAGGTCGGGCAGTGATTGCCCGACCTGGAGCTCCGCGCGTCCGTGTGCAGTTTGTGGTGCCGGATTAGTGATGATGAGATTTTTTGCGGCGTTCTTCGCGGTCAAGTCGTTCGTAGTATTCAGCGAGTTCACGGAGTTGGTGAGCAATTGCACGTAATTCATTAACAGTACTTTGGGTTGATCCAATCCATTCAGTACTCATTTCTTGGAATCCTTTCGCTGATACGCCTTTCCAAGAATTTTGTAAGCCACTACACCGTTGTGCCAGAGTCCGTCGTCGCTCGTCGTAATGATTCGCTTGTTGCTCACACGAGGCTGCGATGTGTTTGAGTCGACCCGTATCAACATGAAAAGACATCGTATGCTCCTTTGTCAACGAGTTATGGTATGTATTCAGTCTACAAATGTACGGAGATATACGATGCGTCATTTTTGGCGCACGTTTGAAAGGAATGATATATGACGTATGGTGCATATGCCCAACTAGCGACAGCAACGACGCCAGCGTTGATTGTGTATCTGATTGACATCAGTAAATCGATGGGATTGCCAATTGGGAATAAGCGTCGGGTTGATATTGTTCAAGAAGCATTGTCTGTTGCGTTGCGGAGGATGGTGTTTTTGTCAACGCGTGGGAGCCGGATTAGTCCCCGATATCATGTGGTCATATACGCATATAGCGAACGTGTATATGACTTAGTAGGGGGAATTCAGCCCATTGATCGGTTAGCGTCACTCGAAGTATCAAAGTTGGAATTAGATACGACAACCAATACCGCACTTGGCTTCCAGCACGTAGAAGAATTGCTGAAAGAGCATATTGGTCGGTACCAAACGTGTCCAGCGCCACTTGTGTGTCACCTTACTGATGGTCAATTTACTGGTAATGATCCTGCTCCTATCGTAAAACGAATTCAATCGTTGCGGGTCAATGATGGTGCTGTGTTAGTAGAAAACATTTTTTTGAACGACAAAATGTTGGTTGTCGGTGGTATTGGGGATTTAAAGTCGTGGTCTGGTATCACCCAAGACACGCGATTTACGGACGACGATGATGGTCGTTATGCGCATCATCTCCGAGGATTGTCTTCACAACTCCCTGCGTCATACCATAGTGTCATGATGCAGCAAGGATATCGGATTGCGCCAAATGCGGTGATGATGTTGCCAGGTATGGATTTGTCCTTAATCGAAATGGGATTTGTGATGTCTGCTGCAACGCGTATTCGTTAACAGGAATAATATATGACTACGTCGACGAAACCTCTTATTGATATTCAAAGCAATCCTGTGGTAGACATTGCACCAGAGCGATTGCATGCAGGAGATTTTGATTTTCAAATAGCTTATGCGCGTTCAGCGGAAGCGCATTCGATGAATGAGTATAACCAAGATGCGTTTGCGCTACGTGTTGCCACACAGCGTTGTGTGGCAGTCGTTGCGGATGGTGTGGGACAGTCATTTCGTGGTGATGTTGCAGCGATGGCTGTTGCCCAAACAATAACGCAAGTATTATGGCAGATTGATCTCACAAATGAAGCATTGGTCCGCGAAGTGCTATGTCAACAATTGATTGCGTTAGTTCCAAAAGTGACACAGTCAATCCATGATGTTGATATTTCACAGCATCCGACTATTTTTCGTGAAGCGTTAATGCAACGACGTGATTTTGGGAGTGAAAGTGTATTTGTCGCAGTAGTCATTGATACCCATACAAATCATTTGATTTGTTATTGGATGGGTGATTGCCGGTTGCGCATATATGATCGATCAGGAAGCGTTGTGCCAATTGCTGCAACACAATTTCAAACAATGGAGCGATGGTCTTCAAGTCGCATGATTTATGGGGATTTGCATGTGTTGAGCTGTCCTGCAAATGCGATTTCCCGGGTAGTATTGTACAGTGATGGTTTGCACACACTTGATTCGTTGGCATTAACGCAAGGTGATTTAACCAAAGTTTTATCAACACATATTGCTACAAGCCGCACATCACCAGAAAGCGATGATATTTCGCTCGTTGTTGTTGATGTGCGGCGGTAGATATTACGGGGTTGGTGTGGGGGTTTTGGATATATTACAGAAATAAGAGGCATCCGTAGACGTTTTGACGATAATCATGTTTTCTTGGCTATTGAGTCGCATAACGCGACCGTCTTCGATTTGGAGTTCGTTTTCGGTAAGTACGGCCACAAATTTATTGTTTTTGTTATCAACAATGGTATAAAAATTCCCATCGACGGTAATTGTAAACGTTAATTCGTCGATGTGCTGGCAATTCCATATCCCCTGCCATGGATTGTGTGGCACCCGTGTTTGGGTAATAACAATAGCAGTGATTGCTGGTTTCGGAGTTGGTACTGGGGTAGCGTTGAGAATATCTGGCGTGATTTTACCACTAAGATATACCATAACGATGCCACAAATAAACAAGATAACACCAGTAATGCCCAAAAAACGAATATCACGAGGCATGATGACACTCCCCTTTATGAAGATGATGTTGCTGATTGATTGAATGTTGCTTTGTGTTGTTCAAATTCTTTTGCTGTAATAATGCCTTCAGTAAAATCAACAACGAGTTCTTCGTAATTGGTATATGTCTTGGCAATATCTGATCCAATTGATTTTGGTGTATTGATAATTGACTTTGATCCCGTTGATAATTGTGTAAACAATTCGAGTTTTCGTTGTTGATACGTCGCATCGTCTACTAGCCCCATTTGCTGTTGTTTGACAAGTTGTTCGAGGGCAACGAGTACTTGTTGGTGATGCGTATCTACGGGCGTTGGGGCAACGGGAGTCGATGTAACGGGAATCGGTGTAACGGGAATCGGTGCAACGGGAATCGGTGCAACAGGCGTCGGTGCAACGGGCGTCGGTGCCGTGGCAGTAAGCATTTCGAATGGATTGGTCACGGTATTATTTGATGATGTCGAAGTGGGTGCTGTCATCGCTGGAGTGAGTTGTAGATTTGCTTCCCAGTCACGATTGGCGACTACGTCGATATTTCCTACATAACGTTTGGCATTACGACGATGAGCAATAAACAAGACAATCGTATAAATAATCAGTGAAAATCCCAAGATGGTAGACATTAGCCCTACAAATAGATAAATGTTTGCATCCATTAATAGCCTCATAATGTGTAGTATGCGGTCATTTGCATTGTAGAAAAGAAAATTGTTATTTTTTTCGCCAAAATCGACGCATATTTTTATGTGATTATCGCGACACAATAAAATTCTGCATTTGCCTCATTCATGTTGGTGTGGAATGATTGTGCTCAATAAAAATAGTATGATGATCGGATATCACTGTATACAAAGTTACGAATTACACCTCCAATGCAATTCGTAACATTGAATAGTTGTTAAAAATACCAAAAAATAATTCAATAACATGTGATAGTTTGAATATGGATAATTCTTATGTTATGAGTACATCTATGAAACACTTTCACGTACTGTTCATCATATTGCTAATAACGCAATTTATTACATGGGGTTTGACTCATACATCTGCCACAAGCGCATCTTTGCCTACGCCGATTGACGCAATTAGTGCCCCGCAAATTATTGGCGGGACACCGGCTCAAGACAACGATAAAATCAGTGGCTATGCAAATATTTCGATTACTTACACCAATAATAATGCCCTAGCAACCATTTTTTGTAATGGCGTATTAGTAGATAACGAATGGGTGTTGACGGCAGCATTTTGTCTATATCCCAATGGTATTGATGTGACAGGAAGTCCGGGGAATGTAAAAGTATCGTTGGGATGTTTTTTTGGTGCTGCTGGTGCACATGGAGGTAGCGCATCCAATTGTAGTGGCGGGGATAAATTATTCTATGGCAGCAAAAGTCAACTAAATATTGGGGTCCGGCAAATTATCCTCCCCAATGAACAAACATATCTCGAGTCTGGCGGCAAAAAGACGCCGCTTCCGGCCTATGGGGTGGCATTATTACGATTGGCGACTCCAGCCCAAACGGGGGCAGGAGTAAGTGTCTGGTCGATTGCCGAAGCAACAGACAGCCCGACGAGTGCAGGGACACCATTCATCGTGACATATGGTGACGGGTTAGAGCCAACGAAGAGTCCTGTTCGTACACTTACCGCCAGTGCAACCGCAAACAGGACGGCAACACCAGTGACACGCAGTCCTACGGTGACGCGCAGTGCGACACCAGTGACACGCAGTCCTACGGTGACGCGCAGTGCGACGCGGAGTGCCACTCCACAAGGTGTGGCGCCAACCGCCCTCCAGGTTGCAGATGTGGGTATTGTGAGTGATGCGGCGTGTGGATTACCTGGGTATGCGGGTGCGACATTATGGTGTATCGATGCAGCGACCCAAGGGAATGATGTTTGCTATTACGACACGGGCGCCCCAATGGTAAGTAAGGTAAATGGTCAATATGTGGTGTTTGGGATTAGTTTGCCCAAGACCCAATTTGGTGCGAGTTATGCGTGTGTACAGGGAATGCAGTCGGCGATGGTGGATGTGACATCGGCGAGCATACGGACATGGATTACTGACACAATTCGATCTACGAGTGTACGGGGATTAGCTACGAGTTTGGGGGGAAGTGCGGGGTTTGGGGGTGTACAACTATCGCCGAGTGACAATGGGATGTCGCAAATCGATGTGAGTGATGTTTTTGCGCAAGGCATCCGGATTGGGGGCACAACGAGTAGTATTTTGAGTGTGAATGCGAATGGAGTGGTGGCGCTGGGCGACGTCAAAAAACTTGACCCGATAATAAACACGGCAACCTATACGGGGGCTCCGTTATTTTTGGTGTTTAATGCGGATGCGAATCCGGAATTAGGGGCAATGCGGCCATCCGTAGGGGGCAAGAGCAGTGGCGCCAATCGGGTGTGGGTGGCCAAAGATGCCACAAATAAAGTGGTGACCATCACGTGGGATGATGTGCGTCCTGCCAAAAAATCAATTACGCCTCAGTACATTGGTAACACATTCCAAGTGCAATTCTGGCAAGAAAACGGTAATGACATCCGGGTGACGTATCGCTATGGCATGTTGCAGTGGACATATAGCGAGACGATGATTGCGAGTGGTAACAAGATTACCTATGCGCAGGTGGGATATGTAAGTGGGCAAGCCAAAGGTGCTGGCAACCTGATCCATATGAACTCAGGAAACGATGCCAAGTTGCGAACACTCGTGGCGCATGAATATGTGATACAAAATGGAATAATTGGGCCTGAGCGTCCCACAGTGACGGCGACCTCGACGCAGACGTCGACACGGACGCAGACACCAACCCGTACATTGACGGCCAGTATGACGCCGACGGCGAGTGCTACGTCTGCGACCACCCCTACCAGCACCCCCCTCGCCCAAGGGCTGACCGATGGTTTGCTGGCATGGTACCCACTTAACGGCATTCGTGATACGAGTAGTACTTTGCCCGTACAAGTCAACACGATTATGGGGCCGGCACAGTATTTTGATGGCGTGAATGATTATCATCAGACGACAGTGGATTTGGCGAATACGTCGTTTACGGTGGCGTTTTGGGCAGCCCTAGCAAACGATGATAATGCATATAGTATGGTAATCAGTGGCGGTACGGATGCGAATTCGTATAAAGCGCTTATGCTTACGTACAATGGAAATATGTTCATGTGTGGTTTTTATACCGATGATTTATGGTATACACCACCGATTGGGTTTGACCGTAAAAACTGGCATCACTATGCCTGTATATTTGATAGTGTGACGATGACGCGTAGTATCAGTATTGATGGTATCGTTGTTGCAAGCGATAAACCGCGTCAGATGTTACAAACAACGAATACATTATGGATAGGTCGACCTCCGTGGAACTATAGTTACTTCAAAGGCATGCTTCGCGACGTGATGGTCTACAATCGTGCCTTGAGCGCCACCGAAATCAATCGCATCAAAGAGATTACCCCTAACAGCGTGATGATTAGTGAGCCTCATCCGGCTAGTGCCTGTCGCTGGGTCGACAAAGGGGGCATGGTGCATGAATATGATATTAATCAAGATTTATTGACCTGGGATCAAGCGAAAGCCGCTGCCGAATCCCGCACCCGTGGCGGTCAAAAAGGCTATTTGGCGACGATTACGAGTCAAGCCGAAAATGACTGTTTGGCGCAACTCATAAGTATTAATATTGGGGGGCAAGGTGCATGGTTTGGGGGCAAACGAGTTACATCTGGGGGTACGTTTATTTGGCAAGGTGGACCAGAAAAAGGTATGGTTATTGGTATACCGAATGCACCGTTGGGCTATGAACAATGGAATCCAGGTGAACCGAGTAATACGAGTGGGAATGAAGACGCACTGTACTATATCAATGCAGATAATAAACACTGGAATGATACAGCATCTTATGCATACAATGTTCCTTCAATCATCGAATATACCTACTCCGAGTCCCACGCTATCAGTGGTGTTGCTTATACGGATACCAATGCGAATAATCAATTAGACAGTGGCGACTTCCGTTCTGGTAATCAGACCATTACATTAACTGCTGATTTAGTGCAGCCTATTGACTTGATAGGTGGTGGTAATCAAATGTGCGCCCGCCTTGACGATGGGCGTGCTACCTGCTGGGGTCGGCGTGGCGATGCGTGGCGTTGGGATCAACAGAGTGCCGTCCCCATCGAAATCGACGGTTGGCGCGATGTACGTGCAGTGTCGAACGGTATCAACACCAGCTGTGCCTTGTTGGGTAACGGTACCGTGTCGTGCTTGGGCAAAAACAGCACTGGTGCAGTGGGGGATGGCACCACCACGGATCGTTGGACACCGGTGTCGGTGAGTGGATTGAGCAATGTGGTGGCACTAAGTAGTGGTACCGGTTATCACCATTGTGCAGTATTGCTTGATACAACCGTGAAGTGTTGGGGTGATAATACGTATGGGCAATTGGGCGATCGTACGTATACAAGACGGGCGATTCCCGTGACGGTCAGTGGATTGAATAGCGTACGCCAGATTAGTGTTGGTGAGCGTTTTAGCTGTGCATTGAAAAATGACGGTACTGTATGGTGTTGGGGTGATAATACGTATGGACAACTTGCCGATTCCACGATTGTAGAATCACTCGTTCCAGTACGAATTAATGAATTAAGTACAGCTATTCAATTACGTGTTGGTTGGCAACATGCATGTGTGATACAGGTAAATAGTACTGTGGCATGTTGGGGGCATCCAGGAGGAATTACTGGTGATCGCAATGGGGCATTAGTAACGACTCCTGTGCAAATTCCTAATGCGACGAATAGTGTCTCGCTGGGTGTGGGCAACGAGCAGAGCTGTGTCGCTAAGAATGACGGCACCGTATGGTGCTGGGGCCATGTCTTCCACGGCGAAGCAGGCTGGGTGGCCAGTGGTACCACGACGACGCGCCGCAGTAGTGCAGTCCAGATGACGAGCATCAGTAATATTGTGCAGGTGGCGCTCAGTGCTAATAGTGGCTGTGGTCGGCGTGCCACCGGCGACATACTGTGCTGGGGCGAAGCCAATATGGGGCAATTAGGTGATGGCACATATCAGCCCCGCGGGATTACTACGAACGTGCGCGTGACCTGGCAGACCAACCCCTATGCAGCGCGTGGTGCTGCGCTCTATGCCGGCGTGAATTATCGGTGCACAATTTTGACCGACCGCCGCGTAGCCTGTTGGGGTGCGCAAGGTTATAACGATAAACCAGCAAGTGACCCGACATGGTTGGAATCTGGTGTTGTACCTGGAATCGATAATGTCGTGGATTTATATATGGGATTCCACTATGCCTGTGCGTTGCAACGTAATGGAACAGTATGGTGCTGGGGATATGTCGATGGAACGGGTACTGCGATAACAAGTAATACCCAAATACCCCAACAAGTAACTAGCCTGAGTGATGCGTTAGCATTTGGGCGCGGTAATTCGGGGGTGATGTGTGTGATTCGAGCTAGTCAAGCAGTGCAGTGTTTTGTAGCAGATTTTTGGAATGATTCATATAAGATGCGCCCAACGAGTGGTGTGAGTAACGATGTGGGGCAATTAGGTTCGGGATATTTACATGTGTGTCTGCTCAAACAAGCACAGGGAACGGTATGGTGTTGGGGATACAATAATCATGCGCAGCTCTCGAATACGATTGGTAATGGGTCAAGTACGTCTACACCTCAACAGATTGCTGTATTAACAACCGTACAACAAATTGCCACGGGGGGATCTGCAACGTGTATCGTCTTGAGTAGTGGGTTGGTGCAGTGTTGGGGGTATGGCGTTGAGTTAAGTGGCGCTGGTTCCGATTTGGTCGTCCCAACCAATATCCCACAAGCGACGAATATGACGCGCATCAACGTGGCGAATCTGAGTTGTGGCGTCAAAGTTGATGGGACGGTATGGTGTTGGGGCAGTCCTGTCCCCGGCGAAACGAGTTCAGTGGCGTCGTTGACTGCACGGCAGTTGCTCGGTGTCACTGATGCTATCGACGTGAGCGCCACGAGTGATTCAATCTGTATTTTGCGGCGTGGTGGTGAAGTACGCTGTATGGGGTCAAAAATAGTACTCGGTAATGGTACCCAAGTTGATCGTGGTGTGATGCGCGCCATCAGCGAACCATGGCAAGCAAACGTGAATCAGGGATGTGAGTGGGTCGACTGGCAGGGGCAACGCCATAAGTATGAATCACTGAGTGGCAACTGGACGTGGACACAAGCCCGCGACATGGCTGCTATGCGTACCTGGCGTGGTGCAAGTGGTTATTTAGCAACGATTTTGTCCCCCGAAGAGAATCGCTGCGTGCATCAACTAATGATTCGCCAAGATAGCACAAATTCTGGAGTATGGGGGTGGTATCCAGCCCGCTGGCTGGGAGGGAGTGATGCTGAGAGCGAGGGGACGTGGAAGTGGATGACTGGGCCAGAGCAGGGCATGCAATTCCGCGAGAATGTGGCAGGATACGACTATATTCAGTCTGGGTATAGCCAATTCCAGACGATGAGCAATAGCTGTAAACCGAACTGTGCAACCCCTGCTGATTGGGATTACACTCGCATGGTATTTCCATATGGTACACACATCCAACGTAATCAATGGGATGATCAATCGTCAACTGACTCAATTGGTGCGATTGTTGAATACACTACCAATGCCGGTGAATCGGCCCGCACCTATACCACCACTACCGACAGCCAAGGAAACTACACCTTTGCTGGTCTAGCACCAGGCGTCTACACTGTCCAAAGCACAACGCACGGCACGATGAGTAGTCAGCGTGTAGTGATATGGTCTAATCAACGCGATGAGCGGGTGGACTTCGTTAATCGCAATGTGACGACGAGTTTGCGTCAGACAATGACGGCACAGCCGACGAGTACGCCGACGCAGACACCATAATTGCTCAAACTTGGTAAAAATTCCAAATATAAAGGTACTATCCCGTGGTAGCGTGATTATGAGTAAATGTCACACCTGCGGGATAATGCTATGTATCGTCTTACGATGTTGATTATTGTTGTTATGGTTTTGCAATCAATCGGTTGGGGGAGTTCTTCGGTTGCTCGTGGCGCCGGTGACCGCACGCTCATGCCGGTGGCTCCGCAAATTATTGGCGGGACACCGACTTCAGACACTGACAAAATCAGTGGCTATGCACATATTTCGATTACATACACCAATAATAATGCCCCAGCAACCATTTTTTGTAATGGCGTATTAGTGGATAACGAGTGGGTGTTGACGGCAGCATTTTGTCTATACCCCAGTGGTATTGATGTGACCGGAAGTCCGGGGAATATAAAAGTATCGTTGGGGTGTTTTTTGGGGGGACGTACATCAAATTGTAGTGGGGGGAGTCAATTATTCTATGGGAGCAAGAGTCAACTAAATATTGGGGTCCGGCAAATTATCCTCCCCAATGAAGAAACATATCTCGAGTCTGACGGCAAAAAGACGCCGCTCCCAGCGTATGGGGTAGCATTATTGCGGTTGACAACTCCAGCCCAAACGGGGGCAGGGATAAGTGTGTGGTCGATTGCCGAAGCAACAGACAGCCCAACGGGTGCGGGGACCCCGTTCATCGTGACATATGGTGACGGGTTAGAGCCAACGAAGAGTCCAACCCGCACACTCACCGCCAGTGCAACCGCAAACAGGACGGCAACACCCGTGACGCGCAGTCCTACGATGACGCGCAGTGCGACACGAAGCGCCACACCAAAAGGGGTGGCGCCAACCGCCCTCCAGGTTGCGGATGTGGGTATTGTGAGTGATGCGTCGTGTGTGCTCCCTGGGTATGTGGGTGCGACATTATGGTGTATCGATGCAGCGACCCAAGGGAATGATGTTTGCTAT
>CALFIC010000042.1 GCA_937876225.1 uncultured Chloroflexota bacterium
GGATTCCCACTGACCAACATTGATTTATTAGGTACGCCCATCAGTCAAGGCAGCGGCGTCCAGGCTGCGATCGGTCACCAAGTGCGCCTCAATATCATGGACGATGGCTATACTGGCAGTGATCAATTAGCCGCTTTGGCGGGGTATTATCTGCCAGTCAATCAGTCGACCTATCCATTACTCGATAGCATCAGCGGTACCCAGAGTTTGCGCTGCATGACATCGGGATTGCTCCTCGGCACCTGTCCACAACTCATCGATGGGTTTGCCAGCAACGCCATCACCTTTAATAGAGCTACTGACGGCATACAAACGGGGTATAGTTTGCAATCTTCGGGGGTCGTTTCACATAGTTTGGCATTACGCTTCAAAATCAATCCCGATGCCACCTCAGGGCTACTTGCATCACTGCAAGCACCGACAACTGTGGCATCCCTGGCCATGCAGGTGCTATACCAAAAGGATACCCAATCGCTTGCCATTCGGATCAACAATTCGAGTAGCACATTGCTCAGCACAAATGTCACTACCACGCCGATTGATGACAATAACTGGCACACCCTGATAATTACGAGTCGTGGTACCAACAGCACAACCAAGCAAATTACCATCTCCATCGATGGCAACCTCACGCTAACCCAAAGTGTCACCGGCAATTGGGTAGGTGCACAGTTAGGGTTGGGCGCAATGACCGTTACCCCCTATACCGGGACGAGCACCACCACCACCGCAGCCACCAATACCATTGTGGATGACGTGGCCGTCTTCAACACAGCGCTTTCACGAGCAGACATGCTCAATTACAGCTACGGCTATAGCACGGTCTACCACGAAACTTTTGACAATCCTTCGCTCACGCCCAATAGCACGATTGTCGAGAATTCTCCTTTCAATCAATCAAGCAACGTCCTCAGTAGTGACACAACTCTCACGAGTGTGATTGGCAATGTAGGATCCGGTGCGTTGCGCTTCGACGGTAACGACGAAATCGTACACCGCGATACCAATGCCATTACCTTTGCCGACGCCAACGCACCGTGGAGCATCGCAACCTGGATTACCCCGGCGCAAACCCAGAGCGCTACCATTGCGAGTGGCAATGCCAACGGCTTCATATACCAATTAACCCTCGATAGTGGCAGACCCAAATTCAGTAACGGCACAATGACGATTACCGCCCCAAGTACGGTATCTACCACGAGTGCGTCACTGGTGGTCGTCAGCAATGACGGTAGCACCATACGGATGTATGTCAATGGCAGCATAGTGGCATCGGCCACGACGAGTGGGCCGATGGTGCCCGTAGCAACGAATGTACTGGCTCCATTTAGTAGCTTCACCCAATGCCAAATTTTCTCTACCAATCCCAATCCAGCAGGGAATGCGTACGACACCAACCCTGCAACCTATTCGCGAACATCATGGTGCACCAATCCGTATTGGGAAGCCAGTAATACGAATGCGAATGCCATTGATCGTATCGCTATTTACGCCACCAGTACAGCGATGCCACTGCGTGATTTCTATGTATTTGTCTATGATGCAACCCTCACAGATCAATCAATCAATTCACTAAAAGCCAATGCGAACTGGTTTTATTACAACCCCGGCAGTGTTACTGACCATATTATCATCCCCATACCTTACGGTGTTAAAGGCAAAAAAGTCCGTATCGTAAAGCTGGGGAGCAATGAAACGCTCGCCTTGAACGAAGTAAAAATCCTACAATTGCCGCAAATCCGGGTGGGCACAGGGTTCGTCGGCGTCATCGACGATTTGCGCATCTATCGGCGGGCCCTCACCACCGTCGATATTGCCCGGTTACAAGCCATGACATGGCGTCCCAGCACGCTGACTGCACGCTACGACGGCTACAGTTGGCAGCAACCCGCCTTTACCAACATCGAAGCCAATACCAGCATCCAGAGTATGACGGTCGATGCCAATGGCAATTCACGCCGTAGCAGTGGCGAAAAAGCGCTTTGGAACGGCATGATCGACACGCTATCACCGACCATCAGTGTGTCGGGTACGAGCACGAATTATGCAGTGGCCGTCAACGACCGCAACCTGATTCCAACCCAAATCAACACCCCATGTGGCAGTAAATTACAACTGAGCAACCAGCCCGCAAATTCATTGTGGTTCCTCTCGCGGACGAGCTTTTTGGATGGCACGGTGTCACCAATTACCGGTGTACGGGGCACCTGTACGCTCAGTAGTAGTCCTGAACTCATCCAAACCAATAGCCAGAATATATCATCTACCACCAGCCTGGCCTTTGGCAAAGATGTGGCCTATGTCGGCATCAACAATACCCTCCGTGTGGTCAGTGCCCAATCACAAACCACCATGATCGGTGACAGCACACCAGTCAATGGCACGGTCATGTTGATGAACACCAACCGCACCAAAACACGGCTCTACACCATCAGCCGACTTGCCAGTAGTACAAGCACCCAAACCATCCTGAGTCTTTTTGATATTGCCACCAACAGCAAAAAACCTGCGCTCTTGAGTAGTTTGCCGATTACCGTGGCACCCAATGCCAACGTCACCCAGATGGGGATTGCCAACAACGGCAACGGAGACACCTTTGTGGTGCTCGTCGATTCATTGACCCCGGCCACAATTATGACGGTCAACGTGGCAAATCCCAGCCAGCCGACCCGGACTGCTGACACGACAGCGCTGTTCGACAACACGTACGGTCTAGCCGTCCAAGACGACCTCGTCGTGCTAGCGCATGGCGCTGATGGCGTGTCGGTTAACCGTATCGATAATGTAGGCAGCCTCGATTCCATAGCCCGTTACCAAACCCAAGCCTATGTCAACAATCTCTTTTTCAGTGGCAAAAACTTGCTATTGGTCGATGACGAAGAACCGCTTGATAGCGCGACACCAATTCAATCGACCAACACGCTACGGGTAATTCCATTGATTGACACCATCGTTGCTGGTTCTGCCAACATCAACAGCACGTTGACAGAAGTGAGTAATTACACCCATTTGACTCGCCAAGCGCCATTTGGAAGTGATGACTTCGCTTCCTACCGCATCCAAGATGTCGCAACATACATCGATAATTCTGTCTTAATTTTGAGTGGTAACCCCGAATCATCAACCGATCAACGGATTTCAATGGTACGAATCGCCGACAATAGTGCCAAACTCCTGAGTGATACGCGCATAAGCACCCCCAATGTAACCAAGATTGCGACCAACAATCAATTTGTCGTTGCCTTGGGGAATAACAACACCAGTTTGGTTGGGATGCAAATTAGCGATGCACGGCTAGACACCAGTACCTGTGACATTGTCAACAACTGCACCACCATTCCCTCATCATATACAGCGACACTCGCACTCGGTCAGACGCCACCAGCCCAAGCTAGTGTACGCATCCTCAACCAAGTACGCACGTATACCGCCGCCAATCCCACCATCTATGTCAGTGCCGAAGCGCCAACAGGGGTCAAAAACATCAGCATGACAGCCAACGGGACTGCGGTCGGGACGCCGTGGGTCGCAGGTAGTGTCAATCCGTTGGCCATTGAAACCGCATTCCCACTGGTACTGGGAACCGGAGTTCATACGATTGTGGTCAGCATGACCGCTGGTAATTCAGTCGTCACCACCACTAGCATGACTGTCATCATCAATACCAATACCCCTACCGTCACGTTCACCACTCAGACCTTTGGGCTCAATCAATTGGTCAACGGCAATCTGATTATCAACGCCACCATCAACGACGGACTCGCGACGGGAAATGATTTATACCGCATCCAGGTCATCGATCAATCTAGCAATACAGTTATCCCATACACAATCAAACCACGCCAAGGCACCAGCATCCCCATCAGTATTTTGTACCGCTCCAATGGTGGCAATACCACATCAATCCCACTCACCATCATTGTCACTGATAGTGCCGGTCGCACCACTAACACGACCGCGACGATTACCTTTGACTCGACACCACCGATTGTCACCAATCCGATTATCACGGCCAAACTCAATGGGGCAACCACGGCAACCACCCTACAAAATGGTCAATTAGTGACACCAACTACTGATATTGCCACTGACTTGCATGTGGAATGGAGCGCTATCAACGACCAATCACCGATTATTCGCAATCAAATCGAATACTTGGTCAAAACCGTAACTGGGATCACTGCCCAACCCGTTGTGGCAGCCACTGTCCCTGCCAATACCTCGACTATAACCGCCGGACGCTTACCCGCAGCAGGCACCGGATTACCGTTGACCGAAGCAAGTCGGATGGATTTGGTGTTGCACTTAACCGACGGCGTCCAAAACGATACCTATCAACCCCTTTCATCGGTGTACATCGACAAAGACACCACCCCCGACTATACGTTGATGGACGACAGTCCTATTTACCGGGGCTTCTTAAACACCCGTTGTACGATTTTGGATACAGATACACGTGCCACCGCCAATGGCAATCAACAATTTGCCGTGACCTGGGATAGTCAGGCAGTGCGGTTTAATTGGCAAGGTGCCGACTGGAATTACAACGGCAATTTGTTTATCTACCTCGATAGCATTGCCAATGCCGGTACCAACAAAGCCTACCGACCACCATCCTATACCAAAACGATTACTGAGAGTCTTGCTAGCGGTGAATCTTTCATTACGTTGCCCATCAATACGGCAGCGCGCACGAGTACGACCAACGGACTCACCTATCCGTCACATGCCCTCGGCTCTGATTATGTCATCCATGTCCAAAACCGTACTACCATAAACCTGTTGCGCTGGGATAGTACTGCGGGTACGTGGGTCAACGAAAACTCCATCCCCGAGTACCGTTATGTAGTTGACGCCGGTATCAAGCAAACCGATATTCGTCTGGCGTTTAGTCAAATCGGCTATACCGCCGCCAATCCTATTGGCGTAGTTGCATTTGCCACTAACCCCACAGTATTTGCCCCATGGGCGGCATTCCCGACCACCAATCCGGTAAGTAGTAGCCAAAGCGACAGCCAAATCGCGATTACCCCCCTCACTTCGGGATATGGGTGGGCAACGCTCGGGAGTAACGTATGCCCCAAAACTACGCGGATTGCCCCGATTTCAAGTCAAATCACGGCTGCCATCACGAGTGCGCCGGTTGGGGTATATAAACGGACTATTACGGATATCTACCCCAATACCGAGCCAGATTCGATCAAACAAGCCATTACAGAATCCACCGCTGTCTGTAACGTGCTTACCAGCAACCCATGGTGTGTGGCCGCTAGTAATTTCCTGAACAACACCAACAATAGCATAGCCATGATCCGCACCTTAGCCAATCAACTCACACGTAACAACACACCAATGGCGGGTAACGGACAAAATGTCAGTTACACCTTTACCATCAAAAATTCCACCACTAGTGCAACGCGACCGTTGTATGCCCTGGTCGAGACCTATGGTGATGTCTGGCTGACCGATGGCAACACTGCGGCCACAACGCCGGCAGCCATCGTAAGTATTGTGGCTGGTGGCAATTATAGTTATCACTCGATTAGCAATGCTGGCTTACGTGATTATCAGGTCATCAAAATCAATGCGATTCCGGCCAATACGGAGCAACAAATCGTACTCAATGGACTCATCGATAGTAACAAAGCGCATGCCTCGACAGCAGATCGACTGCGCAGTCAAGGCATCGCCAAAATCACCGTCCGTATTAGTGATACCGCGACCCCAAATGCCACCACCATCACCGGCATTAATACCGATCGAATCGTTGAAACAATCAATGCGGTCCAACTGATTGACACATCGGCTCCGAGCCAGATTGTGGCCGACAACCAACAATCCATCAAACCAGGGAACACTTCACTTACCGGTAGCGTGACCGACGCCTCGCCAGTCACCGCCGTGACAATGGAATATACAACCAAACGGAATGGGGTGAACAGTGCCACACAAGCAATTAATTGTGGAGCCGCAATCAATAGCCGCTGGCAATGCCCAATCACCATTGCAACGAACATCTCCAGCATTTCATATCGGCTACGTGCCAGCGATACCTACAATCAACAGAGCGACTGGGGTGCATGGTACACCGCGGGGATAGACCAGACTCCTCCTACCTTTAATTTCAATACTATTACCACCAATCTACTCGCCAGCACCTACGTGGGAGGTAGCAATATTACTGTCGGTGGCGCCGTCACCGACAGTAATAATCAAGCTGATATTTCGCTGTGTGACAGCCAAAACGACACCTGTGAATTGGCCACCGTCAGCAATCCGACTACGGTCAACACCACCTACACGCCAGCGGCGACTCCCAACAGTGCCATCGCCGTTGGCGTGTGTAGCGAAACAGAATTTGCCGACTATAGTCGTTTTGCACTGAGCCAAACAACTGCAAATGCAGTTGACCGTGTGCAAAGCATCGCCGTCACTGTCAACGCTACGTCAGTAGCCAGCCAAAAAATCAACCTGTGGTTACAATCACCATCGGGAACGCGGATCCCCCTGCTTACCTCGAATCGTACGAGCACGACGACCAACCTCAGTGCCCAATTTACCGACAGTGCCACGATAGCAACTACCAATCTCGGCAATGCCACCAGCGGATCCCCGGTACAAGTACGCGCAGATGGCACCTTGGGCACAATTGCCGGCGAACCAGTCAATGGCACTTGGCTACTCTTGGCCTGCGACAATGGGGGGAGTAGCGCCAGCACTTTGACCCAATGGGGGATGACGATTACCAGTACCACATCACCCACCAGCAATAATGCCCCGTGGAGCTATGCCCTCAAAAACACAGCCAACCAAGACGGTGTAATGCGCAATTTGACCATGTGGGCTGTTGACAAAGCCAAAAACACCAGTGCACCTCGTGAACTCACCCTCCGGATCGATACCGTGGCACCCGAACTGACGATTGCGCAAGTAAATACAACGACCCTCGCCAGCAGTCAAACCACCATACTCCAAGGCACTATCAGTGATGGAGGGAATATCAATCCAGCCACGCTATCATCACCCCTCACTGCGGTAGTCTATAGTGGGTCACGTGTGGTACGCACTGATGCGATTATCATCACGGCACTCCCCCTCAGTCAAACGGTACAGCGGATTAATTACCTCACAAACCGCACATTTGCCAGCTATAGT
>CALFIC010000043.1 GCA_937876225.1 uncultured Chloroflexota bacterium
CCATCGCCGCCGACGACGTCGACGCTGTGATGATTTGTACCCCTACCGGCTCGCACCCCGCCCTCATCAAAGCGGCGGTGCAGGCGGGCAAACCAGTCTGGTGCGAAAAGCCGGTGGCACTGTCGCTGGCCGACGTCGACGATTTGACCGCATTCATGGCTGATTACCCCAACGTACCGGTGATGATCGGCTATATGCGGCGCTTTGATGCCCGCTACCAGCTGGCCAAACAGCGCCTCGACGCCGGCGAGCTGGGCCAGGTCGAGCGCT
This sequence comes from uncultured Chloroflexota bacterium, assembly GCA_937876225.1. GTDB lineage: Bacteria > Chloroflexota > Chloroflexia > Chloroflexales > Roseiflexaceae > UBA965. The sequence goes on from CALFIC010000043.1 coordinate 271, forward strand.
GGTATTCCAAAAGCATCGACGACAGTCCGCCCAGCCTCGCGTTTATCAAAACTAGCGGCGGGATTTGTATCGACATGATTATCCACGACTTCGACTTAGCCACCTACTTTGTCGGTGATGTCGATGAAGTGATGGCGTATGGGGCGGTGCTAGTCGACCCGGGCTTCATCGAGGCCGGCGATGTCGACACCATCACCGTCATGTTGCGCTTTACCAACGGGGCGATTGGGGTCATCGAAGGTGGCCGGCGCACGGCCTGGGGCTACGACATCCGCACCGAAATCATGGGGAGCAAAGAGCGGGCATTTGTGGCCTTCCCCAATTCGACACCCAGTAATATGGAGGGTGCAGCCTCGCCCGTGGTAGATCACGGCGCAGGCTTCACCGAGGCTTATCGTACCGAATTGCGCTACTTTTTTGATTGCTTACGGGACGGCACCACGCCCCGCCCGGATATCGCCGAAGCAGCCAAAAGCCTGCGGGTGGCAGTGGCCGCCGCCCAAAGCATGCACGAAGGACGCCCCGTCAAGGTGGAGAAGGGTAAGTAATAAATCGTGCGCGGATATGCCATAAATCGATGGTTGTTGGTTACTCGGTTGCGACGATTGATGAGGGGCAATTGTGCCCTGCGCCGCGAGGTACAGAATATACTAAGTAGACGTGTCGATTATAGTCAAAAAGCACAAAAACCATCAATTTACCCAGCCAATACGAGGGTAAATTGATGGTTTCACCCAAACTATGATTAATTTCGTTTTTTATCTCTATCAATTAAATATTCGCAAATTATGAATTTTTCTGTTACTATACATTGTAGAAATACGAGCTATGCTATACATTGGTGGAGCGCACGATGTCTGCCAAATCTGATTCGGTATTAAATCACGCCAATTTGTCGCTCCATCGCGCGCGCGTAACCGATTTTGGGTTACTTCAAGCATTACTCGATGATTGTGCCGCCACATTACGGGTACGCTACGGCATTGGTCCATGGGGCATTGCGACCACTGCTCGTCAAATGGAACGCCACATGACGCGCCATCATATTATGTTGGTTCATTATCTGGGCGTCGCAGTAGCGACCTTTACACTCGCTCCGACCACACCGAGCTGGTATCCAGCCGATATATTCACTTCTACTACGAAATCGAATAGTTATCTTTATAATTTGTGTGTATTGCCCTCATTTCAAGGACAAGGCGTTGGGCTATGGTGTGCAGGCAAAGCCGAAGAAATCGCCCATTCCCTCGGATACGGCACGATTCACTGTGATTTGTATGCAGACGTCAGTGAATCACACCGCTTTGCCCATAATGCTGGTTATACCTGGTGTGGCGACGTGACCTATGCGAGCCATGTGCGCATGCTGTGCGAAAAACTTATTTGATTTCCCGCTGCCCGCGCATCCAGGCCTGTAGCCGCTGACCATCAGCCAGCCACTCCCGCCCCCAAGATGCTCGTTCTTGCCATACAAGGACCCACATCATCACTAAAAGTGCCAACATACCATAGAGTTTATACGAATCAATAATCGTTGCGACGAGACCCACATCCAAACGAAACACAAAACTCAAAAAATTCCCGAACCCAATCAAGGCGAAACTCATTGCTAAAATACTGATGCGCGCGATACTCAGTTGATGCGTAAGTGCATACCATACCACCATCAACCAAATCAAATAGAGCGGCACTTGATAGCCAACCCACGCTACCGGAATCGCTAATGCCATCACCATCACAAATAATCCGTACTGCAATGCCGTCAGACTACTCTTGGCAGGCACATCCCGCATTGTCACCAGCGCAGAGAGCGCAATCAGCACCAATGCCAGCACACTCGCTGCCGCCGTCCAATGCCCATCGTAGAATGGCGCAAGTGGGTATGATGGTGCCACCAGCCGAGCCACAAAGGCGTAGATGGTTTGGTTTTCGACGTAGGCCGTGGTACCCCCTATAATCGGCATCACATCCCGCACAAATGTCACATAATCGGCCCAACCAACCACTGCCAACCCAATGACGTTGAATACCACCATCCCGATGGCGAAACCACGCACCCCATGCCAACGCCGGCGCAAAATGAGATAGCCCAGCAAGACAATCGGATAAAGCTTCATGGTGGTCATGAGCGCAATCAACCACCCGGCGGCATCGTCACGATCATGATAGAGACACCAATAACAAATACTACAGAGCAACGCAATCACAATGTCGATTTGACCGTAGCGTAACGTCTCGAGCACGGGGTTCAAATTAGCACAAATAATCATGGTGGGAATCCACCACCACCATGATCGAGTAGGAATCATACTTCGCCAAATCAACGCAGTAGCAACCAACAACCCGATGTCGATGTACCGATACATGCGCAGTACAGTAATATCGGCAAACCCTGCAAGTGGGATAAACAACATGCCATAAAACGGCGGGTATTTATAAATATACCCAAACACGTCGGCCGCAATCGCTGGCACATCATACAGGCTTCCAGTAGCAAGCCAGTGCCGAGCCGCAATCATCCACACATTGAAGTCGGCACTGCCTCCTTGCATTACCCCTTGCCAACCAATCATCAAGTAGATAACCGTCACAATCGCCATGCCATACAAAAAAAACCACTGGCGCAACCATTGTGCCACTTGTGGCAAGTGCAACCAGGTTGCGCCATACATCATCACGACACCACCAAAGAATCCACCCCATGCAACATTGCGCAACCACGACGGGTACAAGCCCAACGAACGCACATAGACATCATCCCAACCAAGCAGTACTTGTACCCACGGCATCAAGAGCCAAGCCAAGCCAAACGCTACCGGTAGATATTGCCCAGTGACACTCAGCGTGTCGTCAGATTGACGTTGTGTCCAGCCCAAGATCCGTACCAATCCGTGCCAAATCAAGGCTACAAGAATCAACGCCACAGGCCAATGCAACCACGGAATACATTCGGCAGGACGGAAGGAGACGCCCAATCCGAGCAATATACTGACGATACCCGGTACCCCAATCAACCAGCGCCGGCGACGGATCCCGTGCAATGCCAATAAGCAAGCGCCAGCCAATCCCGTTGCGAAGCCAACGATGCCCACATATGGGGCAATGGTTTTTGGGGTACTCGTGGCAAATTTCGCTACGAGTACCCCCATTGGGCGCTGCTCGGCCCCCACAATCACGTCACGTGCCTGTAGGGTGAGTGGCGTTTGCCACGACCATCCCTGTACCGGCAACAAGAATGCATAACGCCGTAATTGCCATCCTGCGACTATCACGTCGAGCGGCGCCATCATCGGTGCAGAAAAACGAATCTGTTGGGCGGGTGTGCCGCCAGGACGCCCATTGAGTAACCACAACGTTACGACTGTCTCGCGCCCCTGAATAGCTGGCAAGCGCAACACACTGGTGGGTTGTGACCAGCGCATCTGCTGATTACCAATCTGTTCGACATCATAAAACTGCCGAAAAAACCAATAATCGTGATGACCAGCACGAACAGTAATCGCAGGGGATTGCCACACCCCAACCACCAAAATCAGCATTGCTACTATCCCAGCGATTATGCTGGGTAACACAATCTGCTGTATTTTGTTTCGCCTATCTTTATCACTCATATTGCGCACCCACACCATTCACCATCATTCTGCTTGGGGAATCGTTGCGTCCCGCTCAAAATTACGCATCGCCGGTAAGAACCACAACACCGGCACCATCACTAGCGATACCACACCCGCCGCCAAAAACCAAATCTGCAGACCAAATTTATCTGAGGCGGGGCCAGCCAACAACAATCCAATCGGCGACATAAACCCCGACGCGCTCCCCAGCAAACCAAATACCCGACCTTGCATCTCTTTGGGAACGGTCGACTGCAAAATCGCAAACAAGGGACCATTCACAATTGGTTGCACCAATCCAAAGCACCCCATGGCTGCAATCCCAATATAGAGCCCTGCTTCGCCGGCAGTAGCCAGCACCGTAATACCGAGTCCCATGCCGACCAAGCCCAGCAACATGGTATGCAAGCGCACTTTAAAGCCCCCCCACACCCCGAGCAGCACCGAACCACTAATCATCCCAATTCCAAACGCCATTTCGAACCAGGCCAACTGCAATGCCCCACCGTGGAAATGATTTTTGACCAATAGTGGCAACAACGAAAACGCAGGAGTGAACAAAAGATTTAACAACATCGACACGCCCATCAATGTAATCAAGCCTGACCAACTCGCCACATAGCGCAACCCCGCCCGCAAATCGGCCAACACACTCAATCGTGGCGTATCGGAATCATTCGTTGGCTTGGGGATGGCAATAGACAACATCATCATGGCTGCCGCTACCCCGGTACATATTTCCAAAAACAATACCCCATCGAGGTGCAAATATTCGAGCAACAAGGCTCCGGCGGGCGGTGCAATAATCGACACTGCACCTTCACGCAATTGCCCCAAGCCCGACACTCGTTGGAGTTGATCTTCGGGCACGAGTTGCGCTGTCGCCGCATTGGTCGCCATAAAATGAAACTGCCCGGCCAACGAATTGACAAACATCACCACATACAAATGCCAGAGTTGTAATAACCCATAATGCGATAATCCAAATAAGATAGCGGCACTCGAGGCATACACCAAATTACTCATGACAATGAAAAATCGCCGGCTGTTGCGATCGACAATCGTGCCAATCAACGGCCCCAGCAAAATTCCCGGCAACAAGGTAATCAGTGTGCCTGATGCCAAGGCGGTAGCCGTGCCATAGGTTTTGGTGACCCACCAGACCAAGGCAAACCCCGAAAACGCACCGCCAAAACGGGCAATAGTTTGGCTGACCCAAAACAAGCCAAATCGCCACTGCCACGGAGCTTGGATTGTTGATTGTTCCTGCACCATATCAAATCCTTTTATGTATGCTTACTATTTTTTCGCTTATGCGTAAATTACTGCTCCGCACCACACATCCCAGCGCCTGCCAAAAAGCCCAACATGCGCGTGGCACGTTGGGCTTCGTCCATGGGATTATCAGAGCCCTCGGAAATCATAAGTTGCCGATTAAGGCGCGCCAATAATCCGCAGTCAGATTGCGTGGCGTGACGCAACTGCATCATATCCGCTCCAGCACCGTGACGCTTTCGACGTGCGCCGTCTGCGGGAAGCAGTCGACACAGGTAATCGCCGTCACTTTGTAGCCACCAGCCACAATCAACTGCAAATCGCGCGCCAGCGTACCGGGGTGACACGATACATAGACGACTTTTTTGGGCATCAAGCGCAAAATCCCCATGATGGTTTCGGGATGACAGCCACGACGGGGGGGATCAAGCACAATCGCATCGGCTTCAAGCACGTGGGCGATACCCCGCTCGACTGGCTCAGTATACCATTCCACGTTTTCGAGGCCATTGGTCCAGGCGTTTTGTTGACCACTGGCCACAGCCGGGGCATATTCTTCGATGCCAATCACTCGTTTGGCACGTTGTGCCAAGGGTAAGGTGAAGGTACCAGCACCACAAAACGCATCAACGATGCGCCATTCACTGATGTCGTCGCCGAGGCCTGCGAGGACTGCGTCACACAAGGTTTTGGCGGCAGATAGCGATACTTGGAAAAACGTCATTGCGCCGAGGTTCATCGTAATGCCGTAGTGCGTTTCTTGGATGGATTCTTCGCCTTCGTGGACCCCATACGGCATCAATACCCCAACCACGTTAGGAGATTTGAGCAACCAGGCGTCACGAATGGCAATCGCGACGCGATTGGGCAAATCACTGATGGCGGCCACGATTTGGCCATTGGTTTCGCTGAGGCGCAATGACACACTCCACGGCGTCCGGGGCTCGGGGGGATGCAACAACGTCGCTTCGCGCAAGTGTTGCACGGCGAGTTGCAAAGCCGGCTGGAGCAAGGGGTCGTCCGCCACGACAATCACATGGGCGCTTTTTTCGCCACGATAGCCCAAATGGGTGCCATAGCCGTGTAAGCGGGCGCTATTGCGGTAGTGCCACGGATCAGAGCCGGCCACAGCGGTGATTTCGGGCAAATCACTGAGCTTACCGAGATAGGTCAATTGTTCAGCCAAAATCTGGCGTTTGAATTCGAGTTGCGCATCACTAGCAATGTATTGCCATTCCATGTGGGGGGCGTTGGCGACCCGCGGAATGACCCGTTCGGGCGCTGGGGTCAACACATTGACTACCGTGCCACGGGCATAGGTGTTGGTGACGTGGGTAATTTTGACGTTCACCGTTTCACCAGGTAAGGCACCAGAGACAAAACAAGCCATTCCCGAAATCCGACCGACTGCGTCGCCCCCTTGTGCCATGGCGCGCGGGGTTAGGGTGTATTCTTCACCGATTTTCATCAATACCTCTATAGAAACGACGCCAGACCACCATGGCCAGTACGACCGTTTCGGCATAACACGTCACCACATGGGCCAGCGGTACGGCCAAGCTCGTACCTGCCTGTCCCCAATTCGCCAACAATCCCCACTTCGCACCCAGTTGCACTGTATTGGTAAGCAACGGAGTACGGGTATCGCGCATAGCATTGAGCATACGCGACAACAATTCGGTCAATACAAATGCGGGCAAACCCAGCACATACCATTGCCAAATCACAAACACGCGATCGCCAGCGGCGGCATCAAAGGCGCCACGCTCGAGCACCAAATGAATACCCCAACGCCCGAGCCACCACGTCAACCCAATCACCGGTAGCGTTAGGCCCACCGCCAAGGCAGTAGTACGCCCAAAAATCCGCCGAGCCAGCGGGAAATCGCGCACCACAATCGCTGCCGCCAGATGCGGGAAGACTGATTGGCCAATCGCCGAACCCAACAAACGCGCAGGCATGTCGGTCAGCAACCATGCGCTATAAATAGCCGCCACCGTTGCCACGCCAAGTTGCGATGCAAACGACGTGTCTACTATTGTACCAGCATAATTAACCGTCACCGAAAGTGCCGTGGGTGCTGCCAACCACAACGCCGTATGCAATTGGGGCAGGCGTGGTTGCCAACGCCAACGCAACGGCATCTCGACCCAATGTAAACCAATCAACACGATAATGACTTTGATGACCGCTGCCAGTACCAGCCCGATGGTGGGGCCATAAACGCCGATGGCAGGCCACCAACGGGCCACCAAAATCCCCACGATAATCATCAGGTTGTACGACACATACGCCGTTGCAATCAGCGTAAAGCGCCGTTGGGCGGTGAGTAAGGCCGAGACGATACTCACAAGTGCCAAGAACGCCGGTTGTAACAACAAAATCCGCGTCAACGTAATCGTCAGTTGTTGAGTGGCGGCATCGACTCCCGGTAACAGTACCGTAGCGACAAACCAAGTCACCCCTAGTTGTGCCAAAAGCGAAAATACCACCACACCACTGAGCACCATGGTACTGACGGTATTGAGCAAGCGTTCTTGGTCAGCATGCGTCGGTTCGGCGAGCAGCAATGGCACTAATGCGGTAGTCAAGGCACCACCCGCCACAAAGTTGATGACCGTCTCGGGCAAGCGGGCGGCCGCATAATAGGCCGCCGCCGCACTACCATCACCAAAGGTGGCAACAATCAACACTTGGCGCAACATGCCAAGTACCGCAGACAACGCAAAGGCAGCGGCCATAATCACCGCCGCATCAGTAATCCCGTATTGGCGTAATCCCCAGCGCCGCATCAATTTATCCACGGATAACCGCAAGCACCTCGTCACGGCGTTGCGCCATCACGGCCACATCCATCGCTTCGAGGTTGAGGCGCACGAGTGGCTCGGTGTTTGAGGTGCGCACATTGAAGTGCCAATCGGGGTAGATAATCGACAGGCCATCACGTGTTTCGATGGTGGCATCGGCAAAGCGCACTTTGAGCGCTGCAATGACGGCTGCCGAATCAGCGACTTTGGAGTTGATTTCACCCGAAATAAAATACTTGGACTCAATCGGCTTGAGCAGTTGCGACAACGTCGTCCCTTCGCGAGCCAACATTTCGACCGTCAAAAGCGACGGCAACAAGCCTGAATCGGCAAAAAAGAACTCTTTGAAATAGTAGTGACCAGTGACTTCACCACCAAACAATGCACCTTCATCGGCCATACGGCGCTTGATAAAGGCATGGCCGACCCGCTCTTCGAGCGCAGTGCCACCGGCTGCTGCCACTAGTTGTGGCACCGCCCACGAAGCTCGTACGTCATAGACGATTTTGGCGGCAGGGGAGCGTTTGAGCAAGTAACGGGCCATGATGGCAGTGAAGTAATCACCCGCCACAAATTGGCCACGATCATCGATGGCAAAAAAGCGATCGCCATCGCCATCAAAGGCAAACCCAGCAGCGGCTTTTTCGCTGATAACGCGGCGTTCGAGCTCAGCGCGATTCTCGGGTTGGAGCGGGTCAAGGCCGTGGTTGGGCAACGAACCATCGGGGTCGAGGTACAAGCCGACAAAGTTCACTGGTAATTTGCGATACACCCGCTCGAGGATGGGGCCTACGGTACCATTACCGGTATCAGCGACCACGGTCATAGGACCAGCCTGTGCAATCAAGTCGACATCAATCAAGCCCAGCATATGATTGACAAAGCCTTCAGACAAGTCGATGTGGCGGCGTGACCCTTTGCGGCCGGGGGTAGCATAGGCATCGGTTTGCACAATGGTACGCAAATCAGCAATACCCTCGCTGCCACTCAACAGGTAGGGCATTTTGCGCACCATTTTGAAGCCGTTGTATTCTTTGGGGTTATGCGAGGCCGTTACCATCATGCCAGGCAAGCCGAGTTGGGCACAGGCATAATAAAACTGGTCGGTGCTGACAAGCCCGATTTCGATGACATCGGCTCCTTGGTCGATGATGCCACGGGTTACGGCGTCGAAAATCGCTGGACCCGACAAACGCATATCGTGCCCGACGATGACTTCGCTGACATTGAGGTAGGTCACAAAGGCGCGCCCAATGGCATAGGCACCAGCTTCGTTGAGTTCGGTGGGGTAAATACCGCGAATGTCGTAGGCCTTAAAAATGCCAGGATTAATGTCCATGGTACATCCTTACTTTATCGTGCTTCGCTAGATCGTATTTTGTCACAAAACAACTCCAATGGAGCGCAGTTGCGTTCCATTGGAGTACATACAACGCATCTACATATTGAGCTGATATGCGTATTATACTTTGCCTTTGCGACTTTCGATATACGCATCGACAGAAGGTGGCTCCACATAGGGGAAGCCCAAAATTTCCCGCTGCTCAGTAGTTAATTCGCGCGCAGGCATATTGTTGGGGATATTGATTTGTTGCTTAAAAAACGGAATCGTAAAGACGTGATTGACCGCACGCCGTTCTTTTGTGGTTTGGTTGTAGCCACCCGTATGATAGATCATACAGTCTAGCAACAAAAACGACCCCGCTTTGGCTTCGATTTGCACTGCATTGCGTTCAATGTATTGGGGTGTCGGGTATGGTTCTTTGAGGTGTGATGCGGGTAATACCCATGTCGAACCATTTTGCAAAGTAAAATCATCCACACAAAACAATGCATTAAATGCCAGCGGACGTGACGATACATAGTGCTGATAAGGGATGTCGCGGTGCCAGGATCCTTGGTTATACGTTTGTTGAGCGGGATTGATTATCCCATTTTGTTGATTCAAAATAAACTTACCATGAATGAGTTTTTTCAGCACCGTCATTAAGTTTTCATTGAATGCCAACTGAAATAATTCTTCGTCGCCATAGGTCAGCACTGCCCGAATAGTATTGTATTCGTTGGTGCTCCGCAATACATCTTCACTATATTTTGCGATATAACGCGTCCGTGTCGCATCAAATGCATTACGGATGGCCGTCAACTGATCAGTAGTATACCCACCATCAAGTACCGCATACCCGAGATTTGTAACTTGCTCAATAACATCGTCTAGATGTGTATCATTTTGTTGACGCATCGATACACCATAGAATTTTTCGGGCACGGGGTTCGTATTCATAGAGGCACTCCTATCTGTGTGACCATTGTACCTATCTGTTATTATACGCAATTTACTTATGCATATAGATAAATGATACGTTTTTCATGTACAAACACCCACAAAATCGATGAAAAATAAAAACAATGAATTCTTTTTTGAACTAATTTTTTAAAAACAATACCTACGCCAATCTAGGCGGCTCGCTGGTTGTTCGGTGGTGCATTGATACG
>CALFIC010000044.1 GCA_937876225.1 uncultured Chloroflexota bacterium
GGCGCCACGGGTCTGGGTCAACATGGGGGTCGCCTGTTGGATGGTGGCAAAGGCGGCGGTTACATTGAGGGTGAGTAATTGATCCCAATCGCTGGCTGTTACCTGTCCGATGGGGGTGGCGCGCCACATGCCCGCATTGTTGACCAGCACATCGAGGGTGCCATAGTGGGCGATGGTTGCATCGATAAACGCTTCCGGGACGCCCGGCTGGGTGAGGTCACCCTGCCAGGCCCAGACCTGTGCGCCGGTAGCGGTTAATTCGGCCACCAAGGACTGCGCCGCAGCCTGCGAACGGTGATACTGCAAAGCCACCCGCATGCCAGCCTGGGCGGCCAGGCGCACAATGGCGGCACCGAGGCGCTGGCCGCCACCCGTCACGGCTATTACATTGCCGTATAAGCGTTCGCTCCCTAGCATTTTTTGTCCTTCTGGCACGATGGATCAACAATCCCATTGCCGCCAATAATCGTCAGCACATCCACCACGGGGAGCAGATAATTGCGCCGCTCATTTTTATTATGCCACGACACCTTCACCGAATCGGCGGATGTTCATACAATGAATTAACCAAACATCACCGCCAAATTAATCAACTGCAGGCGAAAGTCACAGTACAATAACAACAATATGTGAACTGTGAGGATACCATGCCAATACATGCCTTTATTTTTGATTTTGACGGAACGATTTTGGATACCGAATCCCAAGATTTCATTGTCGTCAGTGAAATGTGGCAAGCCCACGGTGCCACCCTCGACTTGGCCGAATGGCGCAAAGGTTTGGGGACGGTGGGCGGATTTGATGCTTACGATGCCCTCGAAATCGCCACCGGCCGCGCTGTGGACCGCGCCCATTGGAAGGCCCTCAATCACGAGCGCTATATGGAACATTGTATGGCGCAAACACTGCGTCCAGGGGTGGTGGAGTTACTCGATTACGCCGATGCCCACAATATCACCCTTGCCGTGGGCTCGAGTGGTGACCGAGCCTGGGTCACCAAATGGCTGACCCATCACCAGCTCATCCAGCGCTTTGCCACGGTGGTCACCCGGGATGATGTGTCGCAGGTCAAACCATCGCCAGAGATTTTTTTGTTGGCCGCCCAAAACATCGCCATCAATCCGGCCCAATGCCTGGTATTTGAAGACTCAGCGCATGGTGCCACTGCCGCCGCTCGCGCCGGCATGCGCTGTGTGGCGGTACCAATTCCGGCCTTGATCGATGCCTGGATGCCGGCGGTCACCATCCGGTTGCAGAGCCTCGCCGATCTCACGCCGGCGCAGTTGCTCACCCAAGTCGCAGGTCACGCACCATCAGCGCCCCACGCCATGTAGAAACAAATCGACCAGGGTACGACTGAGCGTGGGGACATCGTGCCCCCGCGCTTGGGTCAACGAAAAAGGATAAAGCAAGCCCAGCAGTGCCCACGTGGCCGCCTGTACGTCCATCACACGAATCTGGCCATTGGCTTGCCCAGCCCGGAGCACGGCGCGGATGCATTCGATGAACTCACGCTCGTAACGCATGCCAAATTTTTTGCGCTCGGCCTCACCCAAATGCTGCAATTCAAACATCGCTAGGCGCATGGCAGCCCGCTGCACCGCATCCAGCCCCAGTAACCCCTGCACCATAGCGACCAGTTGTTGTTCGGTATCGGTGTGGGCATTTGCACCGGCTTGCATAATTTGAATCAATTGCGTGAGCGAGTGCTCCATGATGGCAAGCAATAATGATTCTTTGTCAGCAAAATAATAATAAATTGCTGCTTTAGAAGCGCCCACAGATTCGGCAATCTCACGCATCGAGACGGCATGATACCCCGAGGCGACGAACCGCGTCGCCGCCTCGATCATGATTTTTTCACGCAAATCAATGGTCATTAGAACCCACGGAAGAGGGGGCGGGCGTTAATACCGCTCCATGGAATCGATGCCATGATAACCACAAATGCAATGGTGAAAAAGATCGCCGCCGCGCGATGCTTAGCTTTGTCGTCGGCTCCCTTGCGAATCCGCCCAGAACCGATATGCACCAGTGCCACCGCAATAATCATCATCACCATGTGCTCAACTGCCCAAAAGCGACTGACGCGGTCCTTCATGGCCGCCCCAAAATCACTGAACGCTTTGAGGGTGATGGGGCTCAAGGCTCCATACAAAATCAAGCCAATCACCAACTGAATGCTAGTGGCATTGACAAACCATGAGGCAAAGCGGGCTTTGGTGGCAGTCCACGCCACCCCACCCGACCACCCTTGCCACGCCGTGACAATCGCCAATACGGCGGTAATCAATACGGCCCAACGTGTCCATGAATGAATCGTCAAGAAAATGCTATATGCGTTCATTACTACCCTTCCAAATCACTATAAACCATACCTTCACCCACATTATAATCGGAATTATGTTAGGCCGCCGCTGATTCCGGTGCGGTTTGCCTGCGAGGGCGCAACCAAATCCCCACTACCAACAACGCCAGCATCACTCCAGCCGTCACCAACATTGCGAGCGCATAACCCGCAGTGCTGTCGGCTTGGCTCACGGCCACGGCACCCATCAAAGCGGCGCCAATCATCTGCCCGATGCTAATCACGATGGTCAAAATCGCTTGGGCGGGGGCACGCTGGCTGGGCTCGGTTTCACCGAGCATCATATAACGCAACGACGCCCCCAACAATACCGCAATCCCAAAGCCAAACAACACCGAAAACACGTAATACATCGTGAGGTCACGGGGCATCACTCCCAACACCACCAACCCCGCCGCCATCAACGCCACGCCACCCAACACCACCGGCTTGGCACCCTGTTTGTCGAGCATCCGTCCCGACAACGGCGACGCCACTGCCATGGAGAGAACCAGTGGGATCAATTGGAAGCTGGCTGTTGATTCGTTCATCCCATGCGCACTCACGAGGAGCGACGGCAGATACAACGTCACCGCCTCTGCCATACCCGCTCCAAAGGCAAACGCCAAAATCACGATTACTTGTCGGCGGGCAAACAACGCCATCTGCACGACCGGATCCGCAGCCCGCCGCTCTGCCCACACAAATACCGGCAATAACACGATTACCGTAACCAACATGCCAATCATGGTGGTAGTCAGTGTGCCCCCTTGTTTGATTACATCCCCGACCCCTTGGAGTGCCAAGGCACTCAAAATCAACATCGTGCTAAGCACGATGCTCCCCAGCCAGTCAAACGCCCCACTCGTATTGCCACCACCGGTAGGCAACAAGCGCACGCCCAACCCGATAATCAAGAGCATGATGGGCACATTAACCCAAAACAACCATTGCCAACCAAACAACAACAACACGCCACCAATGATGGGCCCAATCAAAAAAGCCACCCCAAAGACGGCCCCAATCATCCCCAACGCCCGCCCTCGTTGCTCGACCGGGAAAACGTCGCCGACCACTGCACTCGCCACCGGAAAAATACCGCCGGCGCCAAAGCCTTGAATCGCTCGCCCAATCAACAACATGGTGACATCAACCGATGTGGCCACGATAATCGAGCCCACACCAAACAACAGCACACTCGCGAGAAAACTGGTGCGCCGCCCAAAACGATCCGAGGCCTTGGCAAGTAACGGCGATGACACCAAGTTGGCCACAATATATATCCCAAAAATCCACGACGCCGTGGCCACATCCATGCCAAATTGCGTGCGAATAGCCGGCAACGCTGGCCCCGTCACTGCAATGTCGAGCGCCGCCATCAACACCCCAATAAACAACACCAACAACAAGCGATTGCGTTCACGATCACTCATACTCAACCCACTTTCCACTACTTACCGACCGGTCAGTTGATTATACGGCAAAAAACCCCTGCCAGGCGTTATGCCTGACAGGGGTGCACGGGCCGCTTGCGCGTCAGTACATTAGCGCGTCAAGGCTTCGGGGTTGAGGCCTTGCAACGCAGGCAACACAAAGCGGCCGTCTTTGCGGATCAGGACATCATCGAACCAGATTTCGCCACCACCCACCGCCGCATCTTGGCGGCAGACAATGTCCCAGTGGATTTGACTATTGTTGCCGTTGGAGGCTTCTTTGTAGCATTGGCCGGGGGTCAAATGGAACGAGCCGGCGATTTTTTCATCAAACAAGGTATCACGCATGGGATTCGTGATATACGGGTTGACACCCAGCGACCATTCGCCGAGGTAGCGCGCACCGGCATCCACATCGAGGATTTCGTTGAGCTTGGCAGTATTGGCGCCCGCTTGGGCATCGACGATTTTGCCTTGGCTGAATTCAAAGCGCACATTAGTAAACAGTGTGCCCCGGTAGAGTGACTCACAATTGTACGACACCACCCCTTCGGCTGAATCAATCACCGGGCAGGTATAAATCTCGCCGTCGGGGATATTGCGCTCGCCAAAGCAGGGCACCACACCCACGCCTTTGATACTAAAACGCAAATCGGTACCAGGGCCTTTGATGTGCACCCGGTCGGTTTGGAGCATCAGTTCTTTGAGGGGCTCCATGGCATGTTGCATGGCCACATAATCGACGCCACTACAGACATTGAAGTAAAAATCTTCGAAGGCCTCGGTGCTCATCCCTGCGGATTGCGCCATAGAAGGCGTGGGCCAGCGCAACACCACCCATTTAGTGTGGGGGACGCGCACGGCGGAGTGGACATGGTTCCACCAGTGCTTTTCGTAGAGCTCCATGCGGTCGCGGGGCACATCACCCATTTCGGTAGTATTGTGGGAGCCACGCATCCCCACATAGCACTGCACAGCTTCCATACGAGCCCGTTCGACGGCACCGATGGTTTGCATTTGCTCCGCAGTGGCGACTTGGTAGAGTGCCCGCAACACTGGTTGGCTATAGGTGCTGACGAGGGGGTGACCACCGGCCTCAGCGACAGCGCGGATCAAGGCGACGGTCATTTCGGTGGGGATATCAAAGCTTTCGATGAGTACCTTTTCGTCTTGGGCGACACGCATCGAATGCTGTACCAACAATTGCGCCAATTTGGCAACCCGCGGATCTTGCATTTGAGTATCCTTTTTGGCAAAAACAAATCATAGCGCTATTGTAGCACTACGCAATTCTTACGAGCATTCCATCAGGAGTCCTATTTTGGGTAAACGTACCCTATGCGAAATGCTACTGACATAGCGCATTGGCCGCCATCATCAGGCATACGAGGATTATTTTGGGTGCGTAGAAATGCAGTTATAATCCAAATAATATCCATAATTACTCAATTACCGATGCGTTCTCAGTACGCCCTTCATGGCAAAGATTTTCATGGACGTCAATACGCAATCAGGGTACATACTTCCATCCGTCACAATCACAACGAGGCTACGATATGACACTGCACAACGATGCGTTTGAACTGACATATAAACCCCAACTCCCTCCACGCCATGATTATGGGATAGGCATAATAGGGTGTGGCGGGATTATGAATTACGCCCATCTGCCAGCCTACACAGCGCATCAGCTCAACATCATCGGGTGCTACGATGTCAATCCGACGGCCATGCACGAGACAGCACAGCGTCACGGGATCAGCACCACCTACCCCGATATTGCGACATTACTCGCGGACCCGCGGATTGAGATTGTCGACATCGCCGTCCCGGCATGGGAACAACGGGCGATTGCCGAACAAGTCCTCGTAGCTGGCAAGCATATTTTGTGTCAAAAACCACTGGCCGAAACGCTCGACGATGCCCGGGCAATTGTAGCGGCGGGGGTCGCAACCGGGAAGCACGTCGCCGTCAATCAACAAATGCGTTGGAGCGCCGGAATTGCCGCCAGCAAAGATTTAATAGCGCGGGGGTACATCGGTGAGCCCACCGACGCCCAGATCCAAGTATCGACCCGCACACCGTGGCATATGTGGCCATGGTTGCGTGATTCGGCGCATCTCGATGTGATGTATCACAGCATCCACTATCTCGATAGTTTGCGCTATTTGTTTGGGGATCCGGCGTTGATTACCAGTCGGCATAGCCAATACCCGGGGCAAGCCGAGCGGGCCGAAACCAAGACAGTCACCGTGCTTGATTATCCATCACAGCTCCAAGTGGTAGTGATGGTCAATCATCACGATAATTCGCAAGACGTCTACGCCACCTATCGTTTTTTGGGGAGCAAGGGGGTTATCAAGGGGACAATTGGGTTGCTCTACAACTACCCCACGGGGCAACCAGATACGTTGGCGATTGGGCTACATGGCCAACCGCTGGTAGACATTCCGCTCGAGGGGATGTGGATTCCTGATGCATTCATTGGGCCAATGGCCTCACTCATGGATGCGATCCAACATGGTTATCCGCCCATCACCAGTGGAGTAGATAATATCGGTACTTTACAGCTTGTGCATGGATCCTATGCGTCGGCACAACGTGGAGTAAGTATCAATCCAAATGATTTATAAGTTGTTTGATATTTTTCGTACATATCCCATTAGTTTCACTCGCTGATACCGCCGCCGCATGTCGTGTGGGCTTGGGTATCGTATAACGCATTCGTGTGCACCAAACGCGATTATCGTCTGTGAAGTATGAGCATTGAAAGGAATATGCGATGCCCTTTGATCGTACATTGACTGCTGTCCAAGCCCATCAGGTGCCGGCCTGGTTCCACGACGCAAAGTTGGGGATTTTCATTCACTGGGGGCTTTATTCAGTGCCAGGCTGGGCGCCCACCACAGGAGAAATCAACGACGTGATTGCCCGCGAAGGCTGGCCATTTCTCGCAATTGCTTTGATTGTTGCTCTTATCGCATCTGTTACCTTAGGTGCTTGGTCACTGCCTTTTTGGCTGATCGCACTGTTTGTCCTGCAGTTTTTCCGTGATCCGGCGCGCTCGGGTTCCACTGCGGCTAACGCAGTGTTGTCCCCCGCAGACGGCCGTATCGTGGTCGTTGAGCACACGCATGACCCATACGGCAATCGCGAAGCGCTGAAAATCAGCGTGTTCATGAATGTATTTAATGTTCATTCAAATCGCTGTGGAGTGAACGGCTTGGTAAAAGAGATCCAGTATTTTCCTGGCAAGTTTGTTAATGCCGATTTGGATAAGGCCTCTACTGAAAATGAACGCAACGCCGTTGTGATTGATGCGAATGGTCAAATTGTGACCCTGGTTCAAGTTGCCGGCCTGATTGCTCGTCGAATTCTGTGCTACATCCATGTGGGTGACCGCCTCAAAGCAGGTGAACGCTATGGTTTTATTCGCTTTGGATCAAGAGTGGATGTCTACTTGCCCTTGACCGCTGAACCTTTAGTCAGTGTTGGCGATAAAGTATTTGCTACCAATACCGCCTTGGCGCGCTTGCCAGGTTTAGATTAATTCGATTCACTTTTACTAGGACGATTTTGCCAACATTTCGCCGCCGTGGTCGTATCGATCGTAGTCGCTTATCTCGCTCTCGCTCAGATCATCCTCAAGGTGATTGGGCGGAGGAAATTGTCGATGGCGAGGATTACGAGGTAGAAGAGCTACATCCTCAAAAGCCTCGCTTGCGCAGCAAAGGCATTTATTTACTTCCTAATGCATTTACAACTGCAGCGCTGTTTTGCGGTTTTTTCGCCATTGTGAATGCCATGAATCACCATTTCGAAATTGCTGCTATTGCTATCTTTGCGTCTTTAGTTTTGGATGGCATGGATGGTCGTGTGGCAAGGATGACCAATACCCAAAGTGCATTTGGCGAACAATATGATTCACTCGCAGATATGGTTTCTTTTGGAGTGGCCCCAGCATTGGTAGCTTATGAGTGGGCTCTGAAAGATTTAGGTAAATGGGGATGGTTAGCTGCTTTCACCTATTGCGCTGGTGCCGCCTTGCGTTTGGCTCGTTTCAATGTGAACACAGGCGTAGTTGATAAAAAATTCTTCCAAGGTTTGCCAAGTCCCGCAGCTGGCTCTTTAATGGCTGGTTTTATTTGGCTGGCCGACGACAATAAAATCCCAGTGCGCGATACAGCTATTCCTTGGATTACCTTCTTCATTGCGGTATATGCCGGTTTAACCATGGTTTCAAATGCCCGTTTTTACAGTGGGAAAGCTTTGGACGTGCGCTACCGGGTGCCATTTGGCGTCATGGTTCTGCTAATCCTGACCTTTGTTTTGATTTCTTCTAACCCTCCACTGACCTTGTTTGGCTTATTCGTGGTCTATTCCATCTCGGGGTATATCGTCTGGGCCTGGGAACGACTCAGCGGTAAGCGATTTAGCTAAATTTCCCTTTTTAGGGTATATTTAATCCATGTTGATGAATTTCTCACTTCTATCTAGCCTGCTTCTACTAGCACTAAGCCTTGAGCTTGGGGCGGGTAAGGCCTGAG
>CALFIC010000045.1 GCA_937876225.1 uncultured Chloroflexota bacterium
TAGCACCTGTGAAAGTTTAAAGAGGCAGATTAATATAGACAAAATGGCAGTATTAACACGAGAATTTGGGAGTATTGATCATGCACAAAAGCTCTGTAATGAAGCTGAAAACAATATCCGAAATGCTTTCGGTAATGATGCTCCGATGTTATTACGCTAGTCAAATTTGTCAAGTATGAAATTACAGTTTGTGTATTGATTTAGTGACGTAGGCAGGTGTAATTAATAGTGATAAATATACTACATGATCGATGTATAACTTGTCTAAAGCGTTGCCAGAGTATGTATTGTATCTTGCAATATATAATTGGAAATAATAACAAAATTCCATAGGATATTTAGAATAGCTATCATGACTTTGGTAATAATTACAAGTATTTTGAATATTTTGTTGATTATATTACTTGTGTAAGTTTGAAAGGAGGAATATATGGCACAGTTCAATGTTTATGAATCTTCTGGGGGAACAATTACCGCTGCGCGATCGGGTTGGTCATGGGGTGGCTTTTTGTTTGGGTGGATTTGGG
Organism: uncultured Chloroflexota bacterium; assembly: GCA_937876225.1. Taxonomy (GTDB): domain Bacteria; phylum Chloroflexota; class Chloroflexia; order Chloroflexales; family Roseiflexaceae; genus UBA965. The sequence continues at coordinate 528 of CALFIC010000045.1, forward strand.
CGGTAGTTAATGGTCTTTGGTTATATGCCTTGGGGCATTTTGCCTTCATGATTATCTACTTTTATATTCTTAATTCATTGGGACGTGATTCTGGTTTTCTTTTCAGTATGATTGGCCTCTCAGTACCCGTGGTATATGGGATTTTTGGTAATCAATGGTTGGGTGAAAAAGTTTCTTCTGGTGGGACGAAGGTCGATACTGTTGACGCGAGTTCCAAAGAAGGAGCTGTGATGTTGTATATGCAAAAGAAGCAATTCAACTCAATGCAACCACGTAATTTCTAAAGAGGGTTTAAACAGGCATTGAGGACTAGGTGTATAATCCTTGTCTTCAATGTGGAATTTCCCAGTCACGGTTAATGCCATGTGGGCGCGCGAATAATACCGGGCACAAAAAATCCCCCCGCGGTGCAACAGGTGCACCACAGGGGGATTTTGGGGTATTTAGGCGTTGAAGTGATCGCCGATGAAGGCGGTCAAGTCGGCGACGCGGTTGGAGTAGCCGAATTCGTTGTCGTACCACGCGATGACTTTGAACAAGTTGTCGCCGAGGCCGAGAGTCAACGGCAAATCGACGGTGCTTGAGAACGATGAACCAAGGAAGTCGCTCGAGACGAGCTCTTCGTTAGTGACGCCCAAGATACCTTCGAGTTCTTCGCTGGCGGCGGCGGTGGTGAAGGCCTTGTTGATTTCTTCGACGGTGGTGCCTTTGTTGAGCTCAACCACGAAGTCTACCATCGAGACAGTCGACACGGGCACGCGCACGGCAAAGCCGGTGAACTTGCCTTTGAGTTCGGGGATGACCAAGGCCACGGCTTGGGCGGCGCCGGTGGTGGTGGGGACCATGTTCATGGCGGCAGCACGGGCACGGCGCAAATCGGCGTGCACGTTGTCTTGCAGGTTTTGGTCCATGGTGTAGGAGTGGATGGTGGTCATCATACCGCGCTTGATACCAAACTTGTCGTTGAGGACTTTGGCCACGGGTGCCAAACAGTTGGTGGTACATGAGGCGTTGGAAATGATGTTGTGGGCAGCATGATCGTATTTAGTGTCGTTGACGCCCAAACAAATCGTGATGTCTTCACCTTTGGCGGGGGCGCTGATGATGACTTTCTTGGCGCCGGCTTGGATGTGGGCTTTGGCTTTTTCGGCTTCGGTGAAGCGGCCGGTTGATTCGATTACAATATCGACGCCGAGTTTGCCCCAGGGCAATTGGGCGGGGTCCCGTTCGGCGAGGACTTGGAGCTTGATTTCGCGCTCGTTGCCTTCTTCGTCGTAGTAGGTGATTTCGATGACTTGGCCGTTGGCTTTGATATCACCGTCAAACGCACCGTAGTTGGTGTCGTATTTGAGCAGGTGAGCCAAGGTAGCGACATTGGACAAGTCGTTTACTGCAACGATTTCGAGGTCGTCACCGTAGTTGGCCAACATGGCCTTGAAGGTTTGGCGTCCGATACGTCCGAAGCCATTGATTGCAACACGTGCCATTGTGTGATTACTCCTGTTTACAGACAAACAATATTATGATTTGCTTCGCGTCGGCTGTGCGTCGTTGCTCAGAAAGCCGTACCGCCAGCGGTGCAGCTTATATTCCGTCCACGTTCCGCGCAGATTATACCACACCAATGACTATTGTGGGTAAACCCCAAGGCGATGCCCCGGGGGAATGCATGTCGCCCCTTCAGGGCTCGCGTATGTCGCCCCGATGGGGCTATCACATGTCGCCCCTTCAGGGCTCGCGTATGTCGCCCCTTGCCTCCGCGCGAGCGTAGTATATCTCGCATTGGACAACATTCATCGGCGCACACCAATCAACAATACGACTCTGCGCCCGCTGTGTGCCCTGTGCGAGATAAATGACAATCCTACTGCCTGCTTCATTTGGTGTTACAATAATGCAAACTGTAATCTCTAAATCACGTTGGTGTGTGAAAGGTGGCCGCTTATGGATATTGTAATAAGCGTGTTGGCAGTATTGGCACTTTTTGCCGGTGTGGCGCTTGGTACGTTTCGGCATCGCAGTTATGGTATCTGGTCATTTGCGGGGATATTGTTGGCGATGACGATAGCGCATATTGCTGGCGATACCCTCGGTGATTATGTGCGATCTGCGGTAAATGGTGACATCGTTACGGTGACGGTGCTCGTAAAAATCACCTTGGTAGTAGTGATTTCGTTGCTCATCAGTTATTACTGTGACAACTTGATTCCGATTACGCCCGACCCGAAAACACAGACTGATAACATATATGCTGGGGTGTTTGGGCTTGTGAACTCCTACTTGATTGTTGGTTCAATCCTTGGCTATCTCAAAGCTATTCCCAGCCAAGATCCCAAGGTTGCGACCAACATTTTTTCTAATAGTTTTAATAATTGGCTGTTTGATGTTTTGCCATGGGTGGTGATGGCTACATTTTTTTATGTGATTGGGTGGGCTTCGGTGCGCAAAATCCGCGAAGCCGTCGATATGCTCAAATCCAGTATGCAAAAAACATCGGCACCGTCGACCTCGAGCACGACTGGGTCGTTGTCGACGTCATCGACATATAGTGCGCCGGCGGCTCCAAGTTGGCAACAACCCTCATCAAGCTATTCTTCGGGATATCAATCAAGTAGCGTGACATCGCCAGTGGCAACACCAGCCGTTGCGGCGGTACCAGCTGAGCCCAAACCAAGTATTTTTGGGCGCTTGTTTGGGGGCTTCGGGCGCAAAGAAGAAGCGTTCGTTGCACCACCGCCGCCGGCGACCCCGTCACCAACAGGATATGGGAGCTATGGGTTGGGCAACAATACGGGATATGGTTCGTCAACGAGCGGCTATCAGTCTCCTACGAGTAACCTGAGTGGAGCGACCCCGCCGTATGGCATCAATACTGGTTCGATTAGCGCGGCGAATCCTAGTTATGGCACACCTGCGCCTGCTGCATATCAATCACCGGCACAACAGAGTTTTGGCGGATATAACTCATCGTCATATACCCCTTCATCCCCACCACCTGCGCCGTCATACACGGCGAGTGGAGGTTTTGGGCAACCGAGTGCACCGAGTAGTGGCTATCAACCATCATTTGGTACACCTACCCCGGTGAGTGGGTTTACCTCACCGAATCCGTACGGCACAAATGCCAATTATGGTCAGCAAGATGAAGAACCGGACTATGGCGACCAATCGTCGTTTGATGAAGATAATGACCAAGATGACGATAATGATGGCTATGGTGGGTACAACGGAGCAAACCAACCCCCACCGTATCGTGGGTAATGTATAACAAAACGGCGGTCGTCACTGGTGACGACCGCCGTTTTGTTGTGAAATTATGTTTAGAACGAAATCGCGTGATCTTGGAGCACCGTGTTGGGCCACAGGCGTAAGCCATGCGCCAAGTGATTGTGGGACCCGATCTGACAATCGTCGCTGACGATGACCCCACGGAGCAGTTTGGTTTCGGCGCCAATTTGATTGCGGTTGCCGACGACGGCATGATCAAGGGTGCACTTCTCGCCAATTTGATTCTGTTGCCAAATCACACTAGCCGTTAACGTGCTATGGGCGCCGATATGTGTGCCATCACCAATGACGGTGGGCCCCACAATGGTAACACCGGCACCAATGGTGACCCCTGCGCCAATCACTACCGTGCCATGGATTTGGGTGTCGGCGGGGATGACGGTGTCGGCTGCCACCCACAAATCGGGGCGGATTTGCTGACCAGGCAACCCAAAGCGCACTTTGCCATTGAGGATGTCGTGGTGGACATCGAGGTAGGTTTGTGGTTTGCCGATGTCGGTCCAATAAGCGTTGCCGACGAAGCCGTACATGGGGTGGTTATTTTGCAAGGCGGTGGGGAAGAGGCCGCGTTCGAACATGTAGTGTTGCCCGGCGGGTGCATAATCGAGCAAATGAGGCTCGATGATGTAGGTGCCGGCGTTAATCATGTTGGTAGTGACTTCTTCGGGCTTGGGTTTCTCCAAAAAGCGGGTAATACGCCCTGCGGCGGTAGTTTCGACCAGCCCAAAGGCGGTCGGATCTTCGACGGGGGTAAGGGCGATGGTGAGTTCGCTTTTTTGGGCGCGGTGGTAGCGCAACATGGCCTGCAAATCGAGGTCGGTCATCACATCGCCGTTAAAGACAAACGTTGTGTCATCGAGCATGTGGGCGATGTTTTTGACGGCGCCAGCAGTCCCGCGTGGCTCGGGTTCTTCGATGATGTGGACCTTGATGCCGAGGCGTGACCCATCACCGAGCGAATCGCGGAAGCGCTCGGCCAGGTATTGCACGGCCAGAATCGCTTCGTCGATGCCTTGGTCACGCAAGTTGGTGAGCATCCATTCGATAAAGGGCATGCCGACCAGGGGGAGCATTGGTTTGGGGGTATTGCAGGTCAAAGGGCGCAGGCGCGTCCCTAGCCCACCAACGAGAATTACGGCTTTCATGCCTATGACTCCTTGATGGCTTGACGCCAATAGTCAAGCATATCGCTGAGGGTGGTATCGAGGGGGATTTGTGGTTGCCAGCCGGTGGCCTGGCGTAGGCGCTGATTGTCGCAGACCACATCGGGGACATCGACCGGCCGCAAGCGGGCGGGGTCGACTTCGACGGTGATGGGGACGCGACTATGCGCCACGAGGCGATTGAGCAATTGGCCGATTTCGTGGGATTGGCCAGCGCCGACGTTGTAGGCCGCCCCTGCTTCACCATGGGTCAGCAACGCCTCGTAGGCAGCCGCTACATCACGTACATCGCTAATATCGCGGCGGGCCGATAGATTGCCTACTTTGAGGATGGGCGCTTGGCGACCGGCCTCGATGCGGGCGATTTGGGCGGCAAAGGCCGACAAGGCATAGGCGTCGCTTTGGCGCGGGCCGATATGACTAAACAGCCGTAAGCGAATAGTGCGTACCTTGTGCGACACAAACCACTGGTAGGCCGCCATATCGGCAGCGGCTTTGCTAACGCCGTAGGGGGTGACGGGGCGGAGCGGTTCGTCTTCGTTGATCGGCATGTGATCGGCCGGCACGTTGCCGTAGATTTCGTTGCTACCAGCAATGATGATGAGCGGGTCGAGCTTGAGCTCGACGGCGTATTGCATCAGGGCCACACTGGGGAGCACGTTGTCGTGCATGGTGTTGACGGCATCGCCAAATGACTTGGCGACACTGGCTTGGGCAGCGAGGTGGATAATCGCATCAGGGGCGATGGCGGCCATGGCGGCGCGGATTGCTTGGTGGTCTCGCAAATCCATGCTGACCAGCTGGACGTGGCCATTGAGCTCGGGCAACGCTAGTTGGCTGCCACGGGCGATGCCCCACACCTGATTGGTGGGGTTGGTGATGAGGCGTTGGGCCAAATGCCCGCCGACAAATCCATTGATACCGGTCAGTAGAATTTTCATGATTGCTATTATACCGTGAAAATGCGGGGATATAAAATCGGAGAGACGTAGCATGCTACGTCTCTCCGAGGAGTAATCTATCCGTTAGATTGATTATTCGTGGGGTTCGCGGGCGTAAATGCCAATCCCGGGATCAGCCAACGGGAGTGAAGGAGCATTGTTGCTCGCTGCCGCCGAATCAACGACGGTTTCGCTGGCAGGCAATGGTGCCGGTGGCGGTGCCAAAGGCTCATTAACAAAGGGGTGAGTGGCTTCGACCCGTGCCAAAATGTCGTTGACGTCGATATCGGTCAATTCATTGCGCAAAATCAAGGCTTCGGCAATGGCAATCACGGCATCGCGGTTCTGGTCGATGAGGTGCTTGACCTTGCGGAATTCTTCGGCCAAGATGGCTTCGACTTGTTTTTTCATGTCGCCGCCGCGCATCGCTTCGGGACCAAAGGCCAAGTATGAGTAGAAGCTGGTGTCCATACCGTAGGCGCCGACCATGTAGGTGGCGATACCGGTGGCCGAGGCCAGGTCGCCGGTGACACCGCTCATCTGGATGCCGAGGAAGGATTCTTCGGCGGCGCGGCTGGCCAACGAAATCTGCAGGCGTTGCAAGAGTTCATCTTTGGACTGGGTGTAGATTTCTTCTTCGGGCTTCCAGGCCGCAAAGCCGAGGGCATTGCCGTGGCGGATGATAGTGACCTTGGTCAGGCGTTGTTTGCGCAACAATTTGACCATAGCGTAGGCGTGACCGGCTTCGTGGTAGGCCAAGCGGCGCCGTTCTTCGTAGGACATGCCACGGATGGGCTGACGCAAGCCATATTCGTGCATTTCGCGGGCGCGGCTAAAGTCCCAGTAATTGATGGCTTGACGATTGTCGAAGTGGGCATGGATGACCGCTTCGTTGATGACAAACTTAATCGCCACGGGGGTGTAGTGGATGGTGTCAGACATCATGCGATCCATCGGCATGGGCTCGTGTTTGACTTTGCCCAAGTAATATTCGAGGATGTCGCGCCGGCCATCGGCATCGGGGTATTCGACGACGATTTTGCGGTCAAAGCGACCCGGGCGCAACAAGGCAGCATCCAATGACTCGGCGATGTTGGTGGCACCCATTGTCAATACGGGAGGCATTTCGGGTTTTTTGCGGCGCAAACCAACCGAGCGCAGTAACTTGCCGACGAGGCTGGGGTCTTCGGGGGGAGGGTCCATTTGGAGCAAGAGCTCGTTGAGCAAGCCCGAACCAGCGCCGCCCAAGCCCATCATCATCTGGGCAATCCCACTACCGTTGGCACCTGCCATGCCGGTGGCTCCACCCATCAGCGAGGTGCTACGGGCACCGCCAATGGCGTCGATTTCGTCGATAAACAAAATACAGGCACCGTATTCTTTGGCAAGACTGCGCGCCTTGCGGTACAACATCATGACTTTGATGCTACCCATACCCATGAACGCCGAAGTGAGTGACGGGGCACTGAGGTATCCAAACGGTACACCGGCTTCGGTCGAAATGGCTTGGGCGAGGTAGCTTTTGCCTGTTCCTGGCGGACCAATCAACAACACACCACGGGTGATTTCGCCACCCATTTGTTTGAATTGCTTGGCGCCCTTGAGCAGGGTCACAATTCGGCGGGCAGCTTCGAGGACTTCGGGGTTCCCACGGTAATCGGCGAAGCTGACGCCGGTCTCACCGGGACGCACCCAGTAGATGCGGGTGCGGGCCATGAAGTAATACATCATGACAAACTGGAAGCCAATGAAGCCAGCCAAATAGGCCATGGTGGCCAAGAGCTGGAGCAATGCCGGCCCGATGTCTTGGGTGGTGAGGAACGTCCAGGCCGACGGGATAATCATGCTCAACACCCAGATTACCGCAATCCCGATGGCAATCCAGCGGATACCACGCATGAGTTTGTAGGGCCAGCGATCAAAAAGACGCTCCAACTGCTGATCAAAGGCTTTCTCTTTGTCAGATGGGCTGGGCTGGGGGCGATATGGTTCGATTGCCATATTGATGCTCCAGTTCAAAATTGCGGAGAAGGATGGGTTGGTTTATAACAGAAAAGAACCAACTACGACAGATGAATCGTTAATCATGAGTATAAATAAAAAGAGATACTTTTGGCAAGTTAATAGAATGAGTGAATAGTGAGAATACGCAATCGGATTGCTCGCATAATACTCGTTACATATGCCCTGCTGGTGCTGGTGAGCGAAGTCACCAGCTATGGCACGGCGGTGGTCGACCCGGTGATGGCCCGCATCCATAGTCGTGGCCAAATCAGGGTCGGCTATGACCCCGGAGTTCTGCCGTTTACCACCACCCAAAACGGCCAAGCTGCCGGCTATGATATCGACTTGACTCGGGCACTGGCCCAATCACTACAGGTGGCGGTGCTGTATGTACCTACCAGCCTCGATGCCGCCTATGATGCCTTGCAACAAGGCCAGATTGACCTGATGGCGTCGGCGATGCCGTATGCCCCCGAACAAGGTTGGCGGGCCCGTTTTTCGACGTTTTATGTGGATGATGGCTTGGTGATTGTCAGTCGTGGTAATGGGCGGACGGTGGCACAACTCAGCGACCAACCCGTAGGGGTGGTGTTTGGTGGTGATGGTGATACGGCATTGCGCCAACGCCGGCGGGCGGGACAAACCGTCACTCCCGTCTATTACGATAGTATGCCCGAATTATGGCAGGCGCTGGCGTGTGGCACTGTTGATGTCGCAGTGGTGGAGCATACCACGGCATTGGGGATGGTGACGCGTGATCCGCGGCTTCAGATTGGAGCGGCGTTGTCGTTTGTGCCATACGTGTTGGTGATGCCATATGACGCGGTGTATCTGCAAGACGCCGTCAACATGGGGTTGGCTCAGCGTCAACAAGACGGCACCATGACTCGACTGGCGGCACAGTGGTTTGTGGCGGCGGCGGTGACTTGTGCAACGGCGCCTTGAGCTGATTCACGTCGGTGCCCCACGTTTTTTTTCAAAAAAGAAATAATGCTGTATGGATTCTGTTGCTTTCGTGTTATAAAAGAACCACACAATAGCAAGCGCACAATTATATATGGCAATGCGGGCAAAGGAGCGGCAATGAGTGATGTACGGTTTGGAATTGTAGGGCTGGGGGTAATGGGGCGTGGGCATGCCAGCTACCTCACCAATGGGTCGATTAAAGGGGCGGTGTTGGCGGCGGTGAGTGATACTAGTCCGCAATCGCTGGAATGGGCCAAAAACGAATTGCCGGCGTCGGTACGCTGCTTTGATTCGTATAGCGCCATGTTGCAATCGGGGGCGATAGACGCCGTAATTGTGGCGACGCCCCATTATTACCACCCCGATTTGGCCGTGCAAGCGCTGCACCATCAATTACATGTGCTGGTCGAAAAACCGGCGGGGGTCTATACCCAGCAAGTACGCCAAATGAATGACGTGGCGGCGGCCAGTGGCAAAGTGTTTGGCATGATGTTTAACCAGCGCACCAATCCGGTCTTTCAGAAGGTGCGTGATTTGGTGGCTACGGGCGAATTAGGCGTCATTAAGCGCTTTAACTGGATTGTCACCGACTGGTACCGGAGTCAAGCCTACTACAATTCGGGGTCGTGGCGCGCGACGTGGGCCCTCGAAGGGGGCGGGATTTTGATGAACCAAGCCCCCCACAATATCGATTTGCTGACGTGGACGCTGGGGATGATGCCGACGCGCCTGCGGGCGTTTTGTCATTTCGGCAAGCACCACCAAATCGAAGTCGAAGATGATGTGACGGCTTACATGGAATACGCCAACGGCGCCACGGGGGTGTTTGTCACCACCACGGGCGATGCCCCGGGCACCAACCGCTACGAAATCACCGGTGATCGCGGGAAGTTGGTGATTGAACACAATCAAATCACCTTTTGGCGTTTGCGTCGCCCCGAGCCAGAGTTTAATGCCAGCAACACGCAGCCCTTTGGGGCGCCCGAGGTCTGGAAGTGCGAAGTGCCGGTGAGTGGTGGGGCGGGTCCGCAGCACCCTGGCATTACCCAAAACTTCACCGATGCGATTCGCCACGGTACGCCATTGCTCGCGCCAGGCGCCGATGGCTTGCAAGGGGTGACCTTGGTCAATGCCATGTATTTGTCGACCTGGACGGATGGATGGGTTGAATTGCCGTTTGATGAAAACCTCTTTTTGGCACAGCTCAATCAACGCCGTGCCGCTAGTGAACGGAAGTAGCCATGTTTCTACAAAAAGTTGCCGCCCAGCTCTATACCGTGCGTGATGCGTTGGAAAAAGACTACAACGGCGTGCTCAAGGCGCTGAAAGAACAGGGCTGGCCGGCGGTGCAGGTATCGGGGACGCGGGGCTACACGGCACCCCAAATTGCCGGATTTTTGCGGGAGCATGGCTTGCAGGCCGCCGGCTTGCACGTGTCGCTGGCTGAGTTGACTGACGACATGCAAGGGGCGATTGATCAGGCCAAATTGTATGGCACGCGCGACATCATTGTGCCCCATTTGGGACGTGACTATCAAAACATGCTGGGCTACCAGATGTTCAAAAGCCACATGAATGCCTTGGCCAAACCACTTAATGCGGCGGGCTATCGCTTGAGCTATCACAACCACGATTTTGAGTTCGCCACCACGATTAACGGCGTATCGGCGTTGGAGTATTTGTTGGAGCCGAGTGCCGACAATGCGATTTTGGCCGAAATCGACGTCTACTGGGTCAAAAAAGGGGGCGACGATCCGTTGCAGTTCATCTCGAAATTCAGCCAGCGCATGCCCATCATCCATTTGAAGGATATGGCCAGCGACGGCAGCCAAGATTTCGCTGAAGTGGGTGAAGGCTTGATCGACTTTGTGCCGATTTTGCGCTGGTGTGAAGCCAACGGCGTGGAATGGTATGCGGTGGAGCAAGACACCTGCCGGCGCGACCCCCTCGATTGTCTCAACACCAGTTTGACCAATTTGCGCACCATGAGTGGCCAATTGTAGCAAGGACAACCGGCATGTCTGATGGAATGAATTATGCGCCGCAGGGCAAACCGCGGCCGGTGGTACAGCCGGGTGAGTTTGCTTTTGCGGCGATTGGGCTCGATCACGGGCATATTTATGGGCAGTGCAATGGCTTGATCGAGGCTGGTGCCGATTTGGTGGCAGTGTATGATCCTGACCCAGCCAAAGTGGCAGCGTTTGTGAAAACCTATCCGCAGGCCCGGGTGGCCCAGAGCGAGCAAGAGATTTTGCAAGATGCGCGGGTAAAACTGGTGGCGAGTGCGGCGGTGCCCTGTGATCGTGGGCCGTTGGGGGTGCGGGTGATGCGCCACGGCAAAGATTACTTTACCGACAAATGTCCGTTTACCACGCTGGCGCAACTCGCCGAGGCGCGTGAGGTGGTGGCGCAGACTGGCCAAAAATATGCGGTGTACTATAGCGAGCGATTACACAACGAAAGTGCCGTATTTGCCGGCCAATTGATTCATGGCGGTGCGATTGGACGGGTGTTGCAGGTGATCGGGTTGGGGCCGCACCGCATCAATGTGCCTAGCCGGCCGGCGTGGTTTTTTGAGTTGGCGCGCTACGGTGGGATTTTGTGCGACATTGGTAGCCATCAAGTCGAGCAGTTTTTGTACTATAGTGGCGCGACTGATGGCACGGTGCTCCACAGCAAAGTCGCCAATTATGCCCACCCCGATTATCCTGAACTGCAAGATTTTGGCGATGCCACAATTGTGGGCAACAACGGGGCGACTAATTATTTTCGGGTGGACTGGTTCACCCCCAACGGCTTGTCGACTTGGGGAGATGGGCGCACGATTATCATGGGTACCCAAGGCTATATCGAGCTCCGCAAATACGTAGATGTGACGCGTGGGGGTGGTGATCAAGTGTATTTGGTGGATCAACAGCGCGAGCAGCACTTTGATGTGGCGGGGCAAGTCGGGTATCCGTTTTTTGGGGAATTGATTCGCGATTGCCTCAACCGCACGGAATTGGCCATGGCGCAAGCGCATACATTCAAAGCGGCGGAATTGGCGATGCAGGCCCAGGCGGCGGCGAAGATGATTGCGTAGCGCCGCAGTAGCGCCGCAGCCTGCTGCGGCTTGGCAATGATCCATGGGCGGCGAAGGATGATCGTAGCGCCGCAGCAGGCTGCGGCTCTCCGTGGGATCATCGAAGAGCCGCTGCAGGCAGGCGGCTCCGTGGGATGATCGAAGAGCCGCTGCAGGCAGACGGCTGTACATTTGGTAGGCAAAGATGATTGCGTAGCGCCGCAGCCTGCTGCGGCTCCGCAAAAATCCTATAGCCGTTGGGGATTTGTAAGGATATATTGGGTGATGCGGTCATAGGCGGCATCGTCGCGGACGATGTGGTCATAGTAGCGGGAATGCCAACGGAAATCAACGCCTTGGCGATGGGCGAGTTTGGTGACGGCAGATTTATAGCCGCGGATAATCGCAGGGATAGAATTTGCCGGAATCCGTAGGTGGGGTTGTAGCACCGCAGCCTGCTGCGGCGCTACAACCCCATTCCCCCCTAACTCAATCAATCCATGGATATGGTTGGGCATCACCACAAAGGCTCCGAGGGTAATTGGTACGGTGTGGTGATGTGGGATGTCGTGCCAACAGGTGGTGGCAATCTGCCCAATTGGTGATAGGTCGGTTGGTTTGCCAAAATAGGGTCTGTTTTGATAGGTGCAAATGGTAATAAAATAAGCCCCTGGTGTGGTGTATTCCCACCACGACGCGCGGACTGATGCGATGCGGTAGCGGTTGTTGAATTTTTTTGTCATCGATGCCCCTTCGCACTGTGCTTTTTTCAATCACAATACCGTTTGGCTCATACAAAAAGATACGCTGGTCATGTCATGAAGGAACACCTTATGCCGCCACGATTACGCGACCCACTTGCTCATCTCGAAACCCTACGTGCAGGTACCATGGCGCGCATCATGGTGGGGATTGTGGGTACGCCTGGCGCCGGCAAAAGTACGTTGGCGGCCCAATTGGCCACGGCCCTGAATGCACGTCACGGCGCAGGGACGGCGTTGGCACTGGGCATGGACGGCTTCCACCTAAGCAAAGCACAACTCCGCCTATTGCCCAACCCTGACGAGGCCTTGGCTCGTCGTGGGGCTCCGTGGACATTTGATGCGGCGGGGTTTGTGCAGGCGCTCACGACGGTGCGTCAGGCGGCAGGTGTGACAGCGGTGACTTGGCCGGGCTTTGAGCACGCCATTGGCGACCCAGTGGCTGACGCTATGGCTATCCCTGCCACGACGCAGGTGATTATCGTCGAGGGGTTATATTTGTTGTATGAAAATGCGGGCTGGAGCGCGGTGAAAGGGCTACTCGACGAATGTTGGTATCTCGATACCTCCATGGCCGTCGCCATGGAGCGCTTGGCGCTCCGACATATGCAGGCATGGGGCTTTAGTCGTGCCCAAGCCGACGCCCGGATTGCCCAGAACGATGGCCTCAATGCCCAGCTCGTGCAGTCGTGTGCCGACCGGGCCGATTGGTGGGTGGGGTAGGCGCAATCAACCATGCAAAAATCCCCCCGGCACCCTACGGTGCCGGGGGGATTGTGATTACCGCCTACTCTTCGTCGCCTTCAGGGCGGCGGCGAGGGGGCGGGGCGCCACGGTCATCGCGGAAGTTACCACGGGGCGGGCCACTGCGGTCGCTGAAGCCACCACGTGACGGACCATCGCGGAAGTTGCCACGGGGCGGGCCACTGCGGTCACCGAACGACGGGCGGTCGCCACGAGGCGGACCACTGCGATCGCCGAAGGCAGGGCGGTCGCCACGAGGCGGACCACTGCGATCGCCGAAGGCAGGGCGGTCACCACGGGGCGGGCCACTGCGGTCAAACGACGGGCGGTCACCACGGGGTGGACCACTGCGGTCGCCGAACGACGGGCGGTCGCCACGGGGCGGACCACTACGGTCGAATGAGGGCCGATCGCCGTACGCGGGGCGGTCACCACGGGGGGGGCCACTGCGGTCACCGAATGAGGGCCGATCGCCACGGGGCGGGCCACTGCGGTCGAACGAGGGACGGTCACCACGGGGCGGTCCACTGCGGTCAAACGACGGGCGGTCGCCACGAGGCGGACCACTGCGGTCAAACGACGGACGCTCGTTGCCGAAATCGCGGGGTGGGCGATCATTGAAGCTGGGGCGGTCACCACGGGGCGGGCCACTGCGGTCAAATGAAGGGCGCTCGTTGCCGAAATCGCGGGGTGGGCGATCATTGAAGCTAGGGCGGTCACCACGGGGGGGACCACTGCGGTCGCCGAACGACGGGCGGTCGCCACGGGGCGGGCCACTGCGGTCAAACGACGGCCGGTCGCCGTAGGCGGGACGGTCACCACGGGGCGGACCATTGCGGTCGCCAAATGAAGGACGGTCGCCACGGGGTGGGAATGACGGACGATCACCAAAGCCACCGCGGGGGCGGTCGCTGAAGTTAGGCCGGTCGCTGCGTGGGCTGTCGCCGTAGGCAGGACGGTCACTGCGTGGTCGGTCGCCAAACCCAGGGCGGTCACCACGGGGCGGGCCACTGCGATCACCGAACGAGGGCCGGTCACCACGGGGGGGACCACTGCGGTCGCCGAAGGCAGGACGGTCGCCACGGGGTGGACCATTGCGGTCGCCGAAGGCAGGGCGGTCGCCACGGGGAGGACCACTGCGGTCGCCATAGCTGGGGCGGTCGCCACGAGGACGGTCGCCGTAGGCAGGGCGGTCACCGCGGGGGGGACCACTGCGGTCGCCGTAGCTGGGCCGATCGCCACGGGGGCGGTCGCCGTAAGCGGGGCGGTCGCCACTGGGGCGGCTGCCGTAGCTGGGGCGCTCTTCGCGGGGGGCGGCGGTGCGGGGCGCATCATCGTCACGGCGACGGGGTTTTTTGTCGTCTTCGTCACGGGTCATGACTCGGCGTAAGCCGACGGCCTCGTCTTGGAGCTCTTGGAGTTCTTTGGCGGGCGTTTGCTCGGTATGGCTATTGTCGGTATGGATGCGGGCCGTTTTGCGCTCGGCGGCGGCAGCGCGCTGCGCAACCGCACGGGCCATCGATTCAGCTTGCTCGGCGTGTTGTTGCAACTTGGCCGATTCTTCGTCGGTCAAGGGGCGCCAGGCACCGGCGGCCAAATCGCCAAGGACGATGGGGCCTTCGCGCATGCGAATCAAGCGCAATACTTCGTAGCCAAGGGCTTTGGCGACGCGGCGAATCTGGCGCTTGCGCCCTTCGTGCAACACGACGCGCAACCAGGTGCCGGCATCGGTTTGCTCGAGGACCGTCACCCAAGCCGGAGCCGTGGTGATGGTGGGTTCGCTGGCGATGATGTCGCCTTCTTCGTCGTAATTGTCGTTATCGCTACCTTCGTCTTCCAACGCAGGTAGGGTGATACCCTTGCGCCATTCCCGCAAATCGTCTGCGGAAGGGGTGGCGTCGAGCAGGGCGTGGTATTCTTTTTCGACTTGGTTGCTGGGGTGGGTGAGTGCCTGCGTTACCGACCCATCATCGGTCAGGAGCATCAACCCTTCGCTGGCAAAGTCCAAACGGCCAACAAGGTGTAATCGTTGTGGGACATCGACCATGCCAATCACGGTCGGGCGACCCTGTGGGTCTTCGCTGGTTGACACCACGCCCACTGGTTTGTGGAACATGATGTAGGTACGGGGCTGACGGGCACCGAGTGGGTTGCCGTCTACAATGATGGTGTCGACATCGGGATCGACACGGGTGCCGGCTACTTGGACGACTTCGCCGTTTACTACGACGCGTCCCTCGGCAATCAACACTTCACAATCGCGGCGCGAGGCAATGCCTGCGCTGGCCAAGACTTTTTGTAGTCGTTCTGGGGCCACGGGTGGAACTCCTTCAAATACAGAAAACGTTTACTGTGTGCGGCGCCTTCTGGCGGGCAATCACAACTCACATTGGCGCGCCTCACGGCGGGCCGACAATTACTCACATACGCGCGCCTCACGGCGGGCACACAACAAACTGCGTCAAATGGGGTGACGCAAGGGGGTGCATTCATATGCCCTCTGAGTATACCACAATATCAAGGAGGTAGGGTCGAATCATGCCGGCGAATTCATTCGCCGCTATTCGCCCTTAATCAATCCCACCCCCTCCACATTCAGGTACGATAGATAAAACACATTGCATGATTGGATGCCGTAATGCCACCCGAACGCACTCCCCTGTTGCCCAGCGCGCAACTCCCCACCGGCCGCATGACGTGTGTCATCGTCGATGGTCTGCCCATCGGTGTGGCCAATGCCGCTGGCCATATCTATGCCTTTGATGATACCTGCCGCCACGAAGGGGGCTCGTTGTCGTCGGGTGCGCTGATTGATGGTACTGTCACGTGTCCGTGGCATGGTTGGACGTATGGGCTTCACAATGGCAAAGCGATTGTGCCGCCGGTTGGCATCCGTGTCCGTGTCTTTCCTGTGACGGTAGTGGATGGCATGATTTTTGCAGATATCGAATGGGAGTAGTAGTGGCGTCATTGCATGGCGCCCGGTCATTGCATGGCGCCCGGTCATTGCATGGCGCCCGGTCATTGCATGGCGTCCTGTCATTGCATGGCGTCCTGTCATTGCATGGCGTCCTGTCATTGCATGGCGCCCTGTTATTGATGTATCTCGCCCATCTAAAAAAATCAATATTTGACGAAACTCGGTAACACCCGTCACAATAGAGGGTGACAAGTTATTGTGAACGAGGAGGTTTTATGACCAAAGAGATTAACGTCGCCCTGCGTGGTTCCCAGCGCTTGTCCGTGCCTGGCACGCGCGGTAGTTCATTGGTTGCCCGTGACGCCGCCGTGTTGGCCGCTACGATGGGCCGCGTTTATCCGTTTGCCATGGAAAAAGGATTAGGGAGCGAAGTCTGGGACGTCGACGGCAATAGATATCTAGACATGGCCGCCGGTATCGCCGTGCTCTCTACCGGACACTCCCACCCCGCCGTGATTCAGGCCATGCACACCCAAATCGACAAATTTGTCCATATGGCCGGGACTGATTTTGTCAATGAACAAATGGTCAACGTCGCCGAAAAACTCGCCGCTACCATGCCTGGCCCCGACGAATGGCAAGTGTTTTTGAGTAATTCGGGTACCGAAGCAATCGAAGCCGCCATCAAGCTGGCCCGCCACGTCACCGGCCGCCAAGGGATTATTTCGTTCCTTGGTGCCTTCCATGGTCGCTCATACGGCGCCATGTCATTGACCGCTTCCAAATCAACCCAACGCCGTGGCCACATGCCACTCGTCCCTGGCACCTTTCACGCGTTTTATGCTAATCCCTACCGCACGCCCTTTGGGATTGCTCCCGAGCACGTCACTCAGGCTGCCCTCGATTATATCGAAAAAACACTTTTCGCTACCGTCATCCACCCCAGTGATATGGCCGCTATTGTGGTCGAGCCCATCCAAGGCGAAGGTGGCTACATTGTGCCTGCTCCTGGCTTTCTCTGTGGGTTGCGCCAAATCTGTGATCGCTACGGCATTTTGTTGATATACGACGAGGTCCAGAGTGGCGTCGGTCGTACCGGCAAAATGTGGGCCCACCAACACGAATCATCTGCCGTTGGCAATGGTGCCTGTGCCCACTGCAAAATGGCCAGCGCCCACGGCTGTACCCCCGATATCCTCGTGACCGCCAAAGGCTTAGGGGCCGGGATGCCCATCGGCGGCATCATCGCCCGCAAAGCCTTGATGGATCGCTGGTTGCCCGGCGCTCATGGGAGCACCTACGCCGGCAACGCGGTGGCCTGTGCCGCTGCCAATGCCGTGCTCGATTTGGTCAGTGGGGGCATCATGCAAAACGCCGCCGACGTCGGTGCCCACCTCAAAAACGGTCTGCATCAACTCCAAGCGCGCTACGACATCATCGGCGATGTCCGCGGCCGGGGCTTGATGCTAGGGGTCGACTTTGTGCTCAACAAAGAAACTCGCGAGCCGGCCAAACAACTGGCCGACGAAATCATGGAAGAAGCCTTCAAGCGCGGCATGCTCATCTTGACCTGTGGCTATTCCACCATCCGCTTTTGTCCACCCCTCGTACTCACCAAATCAGAAGCCGATGAAGCGCTCGAACGCTTCGAAGCCACGATTCAAGCCTGTATTTAAGGCATCAAAAACCACCTCTTTCTGCGCGTGATAACGCAGAAAGAGGTGGTTTTTTGTGTTACACGACCTGCAAAAACCGTTCGCCCATTTGGGCCAGGACCACATCCCCGGGCGTGTCCCAAATGGCTTGGTTGAAAATCTCGACTTCGATGGCACCGGTATACCCGGCCGCTTCGACGGCCGCCCGAATCGGCCGGAAGTCGATTTTGCCATCGCCCATCATACCTCGCCCCAGCAACATGTGGGGCATGGGTGCGAGCCAATCACAGACGTGATATGCCAAAATATGCCCTTTGGCGCGGGCAATTTGGGCAAACACGTAGGGATCCCACCAGACATGGAACGTATCAATCACCACGCCGACCTGGGGCGTGGCAAAGCGCTCGACGAGGTCGAGTGCTTCCGAAAGCGTGGTAATCACCGAGCGCTCGGCGGCATACATCGGATGGAGTGGTTCGATACCGAGGCGCACGCCACATTCCCGGGCATAGGGGATGAGCGTCTCGATGGCCTCGGCAACCATCGTGCGCGCCGCTGCGATGTCGCGGTCGGGAGCTGGGCCACAAACCAGCACCAGCACATCGGCGCCTAGGGCGGCGGCTTCTTCGATGGCGCGGCGGTTGTCGTCGATGCGGGCGGCTCGTTCGCTCGCCGTGGCCGCCGGGAACATGCCGCCGCGGCACAGCCCCGACACGTGGATCCCCGCATCGCGCACCAGGCTCACCGCATTGGTGAGGCCGGCGGCGGCCAGTTTGTCACGCCAAATACCGATATTGGGGATACCCGCCCTTGCACAACCATCAATGGCTTCTTTGAGACTCCAGGATTGGGTGGTGGCTTGATTCAGGCTGAGGCGGCGATAGTCGTTGAGTGATTCCATCAGCGCTCCTTTACGGGTTATTCAATGCCGGCGAGCTGCAAGACCGGGCGCATACGGGCTGCCGCTAATTCGGGGTCCGCAAACACGCCTGCCTGATCGGCGAGACGGAATAATTCGGCGAGGTGCACAATCGACCGCGCACTTTCTTGGCCACCGAGCATGCGGAAGTGCCGTTGATGCCCGTTGAGATACGCCAAAAAGACCACGCCGGTTTTGTAATAAAAGGTCGGACGTTGGAAAATATGCCGTGACAACGGCACCGTCGGATCGAGCAATGCGCGGTATTGGGCCTCATTGCCGTTGTCGAGGGCATAGAGTCCCGCCGACGCTACCGGCGCAATCGCATCAAAAATCCCCAACAAGGCATGGCTATAGCCGTGGTCATCGCCCCGAATCAACTCGGCGAAATTAAAATCGTCGCCGGTGTACATTTTGACGTGGGCAGGCAAGCGCCGGCGCATCGAAATTTCGCGGCTGGCATCGAGCAACGAAATCTTGATGCCGTCGATTTTGGTGGCATGGGCGTTGATGACGGCCAGACAGTTATCCATGGCCACATCGAGGTCGCGTGATCCCCAATACCCCGCCAATGCCGGGTCAAACATGTCACCCAACCAATGGATGATGACGGGGCGGCTGACTTGCCCCAAAATGTGGGCATAGACTTCGGCATAATCATCGGGTCCCGTGGCGGTGGCAGCCAAGGCGCGACTGGCCATCAAAATGATTTGCCCGCCCTGACCCTCGACAAAACTGACTTGTTCGCTATAGGCCTGTTTGACGTCTGCGAGGGTCAAACCTGGTCGCACGGCCAAATGGTCGGTACCGGCACCACAGGCCACCGTGCCGCCACAACTACGGGCAGCGGTAATCGAGCGGGTGATGAGTTCTTGGGCTGTCGGCCAATCAAGTCCCATTCCCCGTTGGGCCGTATCCATCGCTTCGGCCACACTAAATCCGAGTGACCACAAATAGTGACGGTAGTTGATGGTGGCTTCCCAATCGAGGTGGGGTGGCGAATTGGGTGTGGTATCAGCCAAATGATCTTGGACGACGTGTACCGCCGCAAATGCGACCCGTTGCTGGAATGCACCTGGCGCCGTGGTATAGGTCGGCGCTGGGCTCATCGTATACGGGGTCAGTGTGCGATCGGCATGGGGCAATATGAGTGTGGTTGGCATAGTTCGTTCTCTCCGTGCAAAAAGCGCCAGCGCTTATAACGGCAATTCGGGCACATCAAGCCAGCGCCGTTCTTGCCACGACTGGATGCCTAATTCGGCCAACTGCACACCCTTGGCGCCTTCACGCAACGTCCATTGGAAAGGGGTGTCGATGGCCACATGTTTGAGGAATAGTTCCCACTGCACTTTGAAGCCGTTGTCGTACACCATGTTGTCGGGTACATCTTGCCAGCTCGAGCGAAACGGGATTGCGTTGGGGGTATCGGGGCTCCAAACTGGTTTGGGCGTGATGCTACGGTGTTGCACTTTGCAGTCACGCAAGCCGGCTACGGCACTGCCCTCGGTGCCATCGACATGGAAGACCACCAATTCATCGCGGTAGACACGGGTACACCATGACGAATTGATTTGGGCGATGACGCCATTGGCCAATTCAAAAGTGGCATAGGCCGCATCATCGGCGGTGGCTGCATAGGCGCGACCTTGTTCGTCGACGCGCTGGGGAATGTGGGTGGCGCCGATACACTGCACTGATTGTACTGCCCCAAACAAATTGTCGAGCACATAGCGCCAGTGACAAAGCATGTCGATGATGATGCCACCACCGTCCTCGGCGCGGTAATTCCACGACGGTCGTTGGGCTGGTTGCCAATCTCCTTCAAACACCCAATACCCGAATTCACCACGTACCGACAAAATCCGGCCAAAAAAACCACCGTCGATGAGTCGCTTGAGTTTGAGTAACCCTGGCAAAAAGAGTTTGTCTTGCACGACGCCATGTTTGATACCGGCTGCTTCGGCCAAACGGGCGATTTCTAGGGTGATGGCCAAATTATCTGCTACGGGTTTTTCACAATAAATATGCTTACCAGCAGCGATGGCTTGGCGCAGACACTCGGCGCGGTGCGATGTGGTTTGGGCGTCGAAGTAAATGGTGTCGTCTGGGTTGGCTAGACAGGCATCCAAATCAGTGCTCCAACGCTCGATTTGGTAGCTCTGTGCTAACGCTTGCAGTTTTTGGGCATTGCGGCCTACCAAAATTGGGTCGGGATAGAGCATGTCGCCGTTGGGAAGCGCAATGCCCCCTTGCTTGCGGATGGCCACAATCGAACGCGCCAAGTGTTGATTGGTCCCCATGCGTCCTGTGACCCCGTTCATGATGATGCCGATACGTTGTTGCGCCATTGCATGCTCCTTCAGTGATTCATTCGGTTACTACGGCTTTTATTTACTTGGTAAGCGCTTTCCACACATATAATATCATAGTAGGAGCGATTAATCCATGGTATCTTCATCCGAATCGTGGTATTTGCACATGTGTCGGGGCGCTAGGCACATGCCGGTGGCTGAGGCATGTCACACGGAGCGTAGGGGTATAGCGAAAATTTTGGGTAAAAAATAGTTCAAACAAATTTGAACTATTTGTGGTGGGCAAAAAAAGGCATATAAGGAAGGAGTGGATGATGCCTTGGCGTGTCCCCCACAATCGCAGATTCGTGGCTTGTCCGCGAACAATGCATACTCTTATTTCACTTCCTACTTCCTACTTCGTATAGCGTCATGCCATGTCGGCAACAGTAGAGACGCATCATGCTGCGTTTCTACTGTGTTCTCTGTGCCCGCTGTGCGAGCCAACGAAGCAGATGTCAGGAATATTTTTGACAAACGGCAATGGCAAGCGTATGCTCATCACGGACGGAGAGAGTGAGATGGGGATCAATCATGGGGACAAATCTTGCCAAGGTAGCGGCGCATGCTGGGGTATCGTTGGCGACGGCGTCACGGGTGCTTAATGGGGGCGCGCGGGTCGTAACCGCATCATTGCGGGCGCGGGTACTGGCGGCCGCTGCGGAATTGCAATATGTACCCAATGCGCAGGCGCAAGCGTTGGCTCGGGCGAGTAACGCGATTGTAGGGGTGCTCGTGCACGATATGAGCGATCCTTATTTTTCCGAAATATTACGCGGGATCCAGCGGGTCGCTACCAATGCGAATCGCTTGGTGATTACCAGCAACAGTTACCGTGACCCCGAGCGCGAACTTGAATATGTGCGCTTATTGCACGCCCATCGTGTCGATGCCTTGATTTTGGCAGGGAGTGGGCTCGATACCCCCGAATACAGTCAGCATATGGCACAGCACATTGCGGTATTTACCAATACGGGTGGTCGCGTAGTGTTGATTGGCCGCCATCAAATCCCCGGCGATACCGTACTCCCCGATAATTTCGGAGGTGCGTTTCAGTTAGCGACCTATTTTGCCCAGCTCGGTCATCGTCGGATTGGCGTGATTGCCGGTCCGGCACTGTTGACTACCACCCATGACCGCCTCGAAGGTTTTCGTCGTGGCCTTGCAACTGCCGGAATTGTATTACACGACAGCGATGTGGTCGCCGGTGATTTTTCCCGTGATAGTGGCGTCGCAGCGACCCACCAATTATTGACACAGTCTCCCGACATTACCGCTATTTTTGCGCACAACGATGTGATGGCGGTGGGTGCACTGGTGGCCTTGCGCCAGCGGGGCATCGCCGTCCCCCAGCAGATGACGGTGGCGGGGTTTGATGACATCCCCGTGGCCGAGGATGTCACCCCCGCCTTGACGACGGTGCGCGTGCCTATGGTGGAGTTGGGCGTACACGCCATGACTATGGCACTCGGCACGTCAAGTGATGCGTTTCGGACAGTACAATGCGCCACCGAGCTTGTCATCCGGGCAACGAGTGATGTTGTCGCGTGACGCGCCTAGGCCATCACATCCCAGCGCTCGGTTCCGACGGCATAGTGGAGCGGTTGATTCGTCAAAAATCGGGTGATTTCGTCTACCACAATCTGGCTTTGTCGGAGCCGGGCATCGCGGGTCACCGCAGCCATATGCGGGAGTACCACACAATTTTCTAATTGAAAAAAGGGCGAATCGACGGGTAAGGGCTCGTGGGGCTCGGTCACGTCAATCAGGGCATTAATGCGCCCGGTCTGTAATTCACTGAGCAAGGCATCGCTGTCGATCAACCGTGCCCGGGCCGTGTTGACAAACAACGCCCCATCGTGCATTGCCGCAAACTGGGCCGCCCCCAGCATCCCAATGGTCTGATCCGTCACTGGCGCATGGAGCGACACGATGTCACTCTGGCGCAAGAGCGTGTCGAGGTCAGTCAACGTCGCGCCGTGGGTGCTGGCGATTTCGGGCGTGGCATAGGGGTCGGCGAGCAGGATCTGTACGCCAAATGGGTGCATGAGGTGCATTACGCGCCGGCCGATAGCACTGGCGCCGATGATGCCGACGGTGCTCCCTTTGAGTTCGCGTTGGCTGGTGATGGGCAGTAGCGGGTGGCCATGGCGGTAGCGATTAGCCGCCGCAAAGGCATTGCGCCGCGCCATGATGATGGCCCCCACGGTGAATTCGGCTACTGATTCGGCCAACGAATCATTGGCGCGACTGACCTGCAAACCGCGCGTGATGCTATCGACCGGCACGAGTTGTTTGACGGTGCCGGCGCTGTGCATCACCAAGCGCAACGGCGAATTGTCGGGCGTCCAGCGGTTGAGTTGGCTGAGGAACGGCACACCCCAGCCCGTAATCAATATTTGGGCGTTGGCACACGCGTCGTCCAACGCGTGTTGGCTGGCATTCCCAGCACCGTCCCAAATCTGGATATCGGCCAGCGCTTGGAGGTGTGGCAGGTAGCTAGCGAATTCGAGTTCGTGCAGGACGCCCTGTGATAGGGCGACATAAATGAGTGGTTTGGACATATGTGACCTTTATTTGTTGGAAAATGTGTACGCCGCCCCGTGAATCGGCAAATCAAACCCCGTGCATCATGACGATGCACGGGGTTTTGTGGTGTGGTTAGCGGTCGAGTGAACCCCACACTTCGATTTTTTTGCGGACGCGCATGATGACTTCGTCGGTGAATTCGCTGGTGGTAGCGTGCCCTTGCAAATCGGCGGTGCAGATTTGGTCATAGACCGCTTCAAACACCGATTCTTGGATGGCGCGTCCGGCCAATATCCCTTCGGGTCCACAATAGCTCAGCAACGATGCGCCAGCCAGGATCATGGCCATCGGGTTGGCGACGTTTTTGCCAAACAAATTGGGTGCGGTACCATGAGGGGCTTCGGCCATCACCACCCGCGGCTTCCACTCTTCGTCGAAGCCAATCAACAACGATTCGCTACCGGCAATCGAGCCAAACATCTGGAGCACCATGTCGCTCAGACAGTCGCCGTCGCGGTTGAGGGCGGGGATGACCATGGCATCGCCGTGGCCTGCCAGCAACAAGGCGTAGGTGGCGTCAATCAACTGGGGTTCATACTTGACCTGGGGGTGGCGCTTGGCGGCGGCATCCATTTCTTCTTTGAGCATGCCTTCATAGACCGGGCTGACGGTGTATTTGGGGCCACCAAATACCTTGGCACCGATTTTTTCGGCATATTTGAAGGCATATTCAGCCACACTTTTGCAGTGGCCACGGGTAATCATCTCGGTGCGGTAGGCCACTTCGTTGTCGCCCTCGCCTTCGCGCCATTCTTTGGCACCGTAGGCGTCGCCGACGGCCATGCGGATGACTGCGATGGGCGAGTAGGCGCCGGCTACGGTGCGTACCCCGGGGATACGTCGGCCGGTCCGCACAATCACGGTGCCGTCGACTTTTTCACGCAAAATAGCATTGGGACTCCCCACGTCCCCTTTGATTTCGGGAGTAATAGTGGCGGCTTTGAGGCCGAGCCCTGCGACCCGCATGGCGTCAGCAGCTTCATTGACCACGGCGTTATTGGTGGCACGGCGATTGGCGAGGCTCAAATCAAAGCGCACCAAATCGATTTTGACACCGGTTACTGCGGGGTCAATGACCCGTAACCCCTCTTCGAGGAGCTCTTGACCAGTTTGGTCACCTTCGAGGACAACAATTGTGCGAGTCATCATAGGCTCCTTATATAGCATTGCGCTTGTGCCAAGAATAACACGGATTTGTTAAATTTTGACAGGAGCCTAGCCGTAGGTGGGAT
>CALFIC010000046.1 GCA_937876225.1 uncultured Chloroflexota bacterium
GAGCAAATTATTACCCAAATTGAATCACAACATAGTTATGGATTACGTAATATCCAACAAAGCCTACAAGACTACATTGACCAACTTGAATCAGGTCGATTATTGACGTTCAAAAATAAGATTGTCGATTCTTCAAAGGTTTCTACGCAGTCATATTTTGCACAATTAGCACAGACTGTGAATCATTCATTGACTGATGCAATGAATCGAGTGATGAGACGGCGCCGATCGACATACAGTCTTTTGGGTTCACTGTTACGCATGATATTGGTGATTCCGTTGTTGAATGGTATATTTTTTGTATTGAATCAAGCGTTTAATGCATTTTTACCGCCCCAAGTAGCGTCAATCATACCGGCGCTTATTCCGGTTGTTTTATTGTTAATCGGTGGATTGAGTGCTGTTGACTCATATCGACAATATCATTTCTATGCGCGCCAAGTCCGTAACCAATTCATTGAAGATGTGTTTGGTGTCGCGGTGCTTGGGATTATTCAATCTGCATTTGTACGTGAACGTGACCGATTACTCGGGCATTTGCGTAATCTCAATTCTATCTACATTGATTTGATTGAATCGTATGACCAACAACATACTGTCCAAGTAAAACCAGTGGATGTGATTTCATCGAACGCATGGATTTTGCAACAGATTGATACGGTTTGGGGTGAATCAAAGAGAATTGTGACTAATGACGTTGATAATCTTGGTGATTGGGACTTGGTAGTTGGTGAAGAAGTAACGACATACACTATTGATGGTCAGACTCGGCTCAGTTTTCAATCACAAACACAAGTCGAGGTGAATAAATCTGCGCGTGAAAAGTACATGGATCGTGGAAGTGCGTTGTTGTTGCAAAAAGTGGTCGATCAATTACATAAAAGACCATTGACTAAGCATAGTGTTGAAACACGTATGCGCGATTTCTGTAACATCTATGTCAAACGGGTGTTTGAAAATCCAATGAATAAACTGCATATTCTGTATGAAATTAATCGTAGTGCGATGGTCGTAATGCCGTCAACTGGTACACATATAAATCGTATTGCGATGCTTGGAGATGGCAAACATTGGAAATGGTTGCATACTGCTGCAAATCAGAATGCAACTCCGCGAGTGCCGACTCCTGCGACAACGAAAGAAGTATCAATCCTGATAGTTCCGACGTTTTTGCAAGGAGATCTTGAAAGTAAGTGGGGCCGGCCGAATCCTAATTGGGTTGAACCAACTGCAATTATTCCTATTTCCAAGGCATTTGATGAAGAAATTATTCATGTGCGCATGGATATCGATTTTGTAAAGTGAGCCTACGATGATAATGATTATCCTTTTTTTATTAAGTATTGTGGTGTGGTTGGGGGCTGGTGTAGTGGTTAATCATGATCATTGGACTGATATTACTAAATTAGTGGATGTTCCAATTGGTGGGAATATAGAACAGTTTAATGTACCTGGTGTTGGTATGTTGATATATATTGTTATTGGTATGGGGATTTTATATATCGCAGACAAAATATTGAAATCGAGTGCGTTGGCTGAAATGGATAAAATATACCGTAAAGATGCTTCAGGAAAACTTGCTGTACAACAACTTGGTAATTCGATACATGTAGACTCAATGAATGAAAACATGGAACCGATTGTGGCTTGGTTACCGTTATGGCTCTCCCGTGGAGTTATTGCTTTTTTTATCTATAAACTCATCATCGCAATAATCATATTTGTGCTGGCAATTGTGGTGCGTTTGATTCTTAATGCGTTGGGATATCACGAGATGTCTGGTGTCATGTTTGATAGCTTGAAAGCAATCAGCTTCTGGTTGTTTCGATTTGGAATTGTAGAACAAGGGATGGTTTTGTTGGGGTATGCAATTATCGTCGTATATGCATACGAACTGTACAAACACGAACGAATATTTATTCGAGATTATGCCATTATGCAGAAGCAAATTGGTTAGTTGATTGGAGCTTATATGTTTTCTGTTTCATATAGCAATTTTAGTATTGGTAGAACGTCAACAATAGGTGGCGAAGGGCGTGTTGTGTATGCAGGACGCAAAATTGTGGTTGAACCAGGGCTAATTTATGTCTTTATGACAGGTATCATGGATCAGCAAGGCCTTCAAGAAATCTATCGTGGTGGAGAGATTATTTATATTTCAGATACTGCGGATATGCAAGCGCGCAAGTATGTGGCATTGAACGAACAAGTTGCAGAATTAACAATAGTTGGTGAGCGAGATATTTTGGGTGTGACATCTGCGTCAGATAAAGCAACGATTATGGTACGTGTAAAACTCACGGTAAAAGATCCACTGAAGTTGGCAAATTTGGTATTGCATGACAATGATGCAAATACCGCACTACAGGCGCGAGTAGAAAGTGCAGTCTTGCATAACATTGAAAGCACACTGGCAATATGGAGTCAGCCTGAACATGAACTAATTAATATTATTACCACAGACATTAATAAATTGGTTGAAAGCTCAGGGCTGATGCTTTTACATGCAAATACGAGTGTGCAACGGACAATGCCAAGAACACTTTTGGCCATTCAGGCAGAGGCACGTAGGGCTGATTTACGTCTTATTGAAGCGACTGATGTGCAACAAAACGGGAATGTCGCAGAAGCGCTACATGAATTTGATCGAAAATTACAAAACAAAATTTTTACGCCACGCCGCATCGAAGAATGGTTAGCAGGAGCTAAGGTAAGTGGCAAAGAAATCCATGGTAAGGCGTTTATGCAGCTTGTTGTGATGTATCTGATGATGGATGCTGCTCAAAGCGTTGAATCTCCAGATGGTATTGAAGATTCTCTGATTACGTTTTTACTTGATGGATTTCATGCAGTTGCAATTGCAAAGTATGTCAAATCATTGCGTGGTGCCAAACTAAATACTCCAAGCGAAGACCAAATCCGAGATTCTACGGAAATTGTCATAAATAGCTTTGTCTAATTGGCATGAAGAAGCCCCTATTCACTGATACACGCTCAGTGAATAGGGGCGTAATATTAATCGTTGACGATAACGATTTCATAATCGCTTAAATAGAGAAAACAGTTTTGTGAAACGTCCATAATACTATGAATGTCTTTATCATGTTTTTGACCGGTTGTAGCACCATAAATTATATTAAAAGGTACTAAAAAATCGTCTTTTTTATTGTCTTTTTTTGTAAAATGTATGGTGTAAGTGAAATCATGTTTATTATCGTAAAATGGTTCTGAAGCTGATGCTTCAGTAATAGTGATTGTGGTGGCAGATCTCGTATCAGTGATGTATTTTTTTAGGACTGGCCCCACATCTTCTCCGGTTTTGATACTTTTAAAGACTTCATCTGAGAGTGGTACTTTGCAGATTGCTGATTTGAGGGTGTTTTGCAAAGTAACGACCTCAGTTTTTTTTGTTTCGATGATGGTTTCTTTTTCGGTGATGGTATTGGTTAAATCCTTTACTTTCGATTCGAGGGTCACCACACTGACTTTGAGTGTATTTGCTGCATCACGGATAGTCGTATTTGTGGTCACCAAATCATAAACCCAAAAAACTAAGAACAAATTCACAAGAAAACTCGCAAAAATAATAAATCGTTTCAAAAAACGGTACAAGTTGCGCATGGCATATCCTTACGTAAAAAGTGATTAATGATAGTTTAGCATAAAAAACGTAATTTGATTGTCTGTATAACAATGTGCGAACCACACCCACCCCCCCACAAAAAAACTACCCCCGCAATCCCCCCCACTGGGGAGATTGCGGGGGTCATGCATGGTCGTTACGCTGCAGGTAACGACTGAATAAATGACCGTACACCGTCGGGGATGGCGAATTCGTGGTCGGGTTTGTATTCGATGTTGCTGTAGGTTTGCGTCTGCGAATCGTAGAACTCTAACTGCAACTGCAACTTGTCGAATAACGGCGGCCCATTGAGGAAAAAGATCGACATACCTTCGGGTTTGTCAAACGGCCCACCCTCTTCTTCCTTGGGCTTCTCGGGGTACTTGTCGTACACCACTTTGTCAAAAATGATGTCGTACATGTTGTTTTGGCGATTCGCTTCGAGTAATACGTTGCGAAAAACCGGATTCACCGTGTGCCCCGCTGTGCCCCGTTCGAGGATCCCCAATTCCAACAGTTGCTTGATGTGCAATCTGCTGAAGGTCGCAAAGGATGTCCTTTGGTTGCGTTCACTGAGTTCAATCAGGTGCAACACGACCGGCAGAAGCGCTGCCTCCCCAATCAATAGTTTGATTTGGGCCACGCAGAAGCCAACAGACGATTTGGGTGCCTTAGTGCCATCGCTAAAGCAAACAAAATCGTATCCCATACCACCTCCTCTACTAGGATGGATAGTT
>CALFIC010000047.1 GCA_937876225.1 uncultured Chloroflexota bacterium
GTGGCCGTCGCCGGAAACTTCTACTTCGACGTCAATGTTTCTCGTACTCCGACACTCACCCCCACACCATAGTCATGCACAGCGACGCCCCCCCAGCACACGGTGTGCTGGGGGGGCGTCGGTATATCAAGGAAAGAGGAGAGACGCAGTAAGTTGCGTCTCTCCTCTTTATTACGCCAACACCTGCGCCTCACAAAAAAGCAGGCTACATCAATTCCTGTTGCCAAAAAGCCATGACCCGTGGATCATCTGCATACACTTGCAACTCTGCCCGCAATTGCTGGCGCAAGGCGGGATTCGGATCTGTCACCCCATATTCGAGCAATAGTGCCGCATGGTCGAGCGCTGGCGACGGATAGACACACAGCGTTGATTGGCGACAGCGCTCGCACCCCAACGTATGCCATGCGGCGCGGCGGATATGCGCGATTGGGTCACAGAGCAAGCGGATGAGCCCATTGACACAGCGCACATCACCACCATACCCGCCATGATCGATGATATCGACACAATTGCGCCGAATCCGTGCGTGTGCATGCGACAATCCTGCGACTAAGGTCGGAATAACCGTCACACCCGCATATTGCAATGCCCAAATCGCCGGCACTTGCACCTGCACATCATGACTCGCCAATTGCAATACCCACTGCTGGTATTGCGATTCGTCACCAGCCGCCTGCACAATCATCGCCTGGGCAGTGCGTAACAATGCCTGCGCCGCTGCCTTCATGCGCTCCTCCATTCGTTATTACGCCAACACCCGCGCCTCACAAAAAAACTGCGCTAACGGCGCCGGTAATAATTCGGCAAAGCGCGTTTTTTGCCCCACCGTATGCCCAGCGAGGGGCATCAAGCGCGCCGTTAATGGTTTTTTCAATGCCGTCGCCAACGTGGCCACCTCGCGGTAAATCCCGGCCAGCACCGCGGTATCGACATCGCCCGCCAACGGGATTGTATCGAGCCCGGTGCCACAGACCGCACTAAACGCCAATAAATCACGCAAGGTATAACGGCCATCCAGCGCCCGTTGTGCCAATGTGGCGTCTTCGACCACCGGCAACATGATGCCCGAAAAGCCCAACTGGATCACGGCACAGCCTCGTATCGTCGCCGTCAAGGCCCGCACCGCCGCTAACGTGCCCCAATCACCAAACGCTACTCCTGCCAGCGCCTCGATGGCAGCAGCGATACTACGCTCGGGATGGGGATGGGGTGCCAGCGACCAATCACAGCCTGCATAGGTGATGCCGTACTGCGCACAAATCGGTTGGGCGATAGCCCGCATCCGCGCATCGTGCGCTACAATCTCACGGGCTAACGCCGCCAAGGCCGCCGCCACAAGTACCTGGCGGTCGGGGTGATCGAGTGGCACGTCCGCCAATGGGCGCGTCACCTGCCACGCCAAGGCCGCCGCTTCGGGACCAATCGCCAGCCACGGTGCGCCACCATCGTGCCACGACGCCGGGAAGAACGGGCTCCCCGCCGGTACCATCGCCAAGGCCGCCACCCGCAGATTCCCCACGCCACCCGGCACTTTGCGCGCCAAATCATGCGTCATCTGCGCCATCATTTGCACCACCGCATCATCGACCTGCCCATTGGTGGTCAGACTGACGCTGGCAAATACCGCTTGCGTGGCCGCCATCGCATCAGCCAACTGCCCCAAGCGGTCGCGAGGCACGACGCCCAAGGTGGCATAATCGAAGCCATCATCGAGCGCGCGGTCTTCGATTCCGGTGGCCACACTCACCAAATCAGCACAACTATTAAACCCATTCATGGTGGGGGTACAGCGCAGAGTCTGCACCACATAGCCTGCGTCACCAAGCTGTTGGCGTAGGGCATGGGCAGCCTGCGCACCCCGCCCCAAATCACCTTCACGGGCCCCAATGGTAATCGTGCGTAATTCCATGACGTTTCCTTTTTTGTAAAAAATATCCTGGCGCCCGACCACTGTACCCACACCCGCATATACGCCGACGCGCAGCAGTGGTGGGCTCAGGGCAGTGTTATCGCACCGTACCCCTTAGCCCACCACCAGGCGAATCAACCAGAAGGCAATCATGCCGAGTGCCACCGTCACAATGGCGTTTTCGGTACGCCATGCCACCAGTGCCCCAACCACCGCCGCACCTACCGCCGGCCCCATTTGTAGTACCCGACCATGGTCGCCCATTTGGGTGACCACGGCGGGGACAATCAAGGCCGTAAAGACCGCCGGCGGCACATATTTCAACCACAACGCCAACCACGGCGGGGGATCATTGCGGAGCAACAGCAAGGGAATCGCTCGGGCGGCATAGGTCACCGCCGCCATCCCCGCATAGGTCAACCAAATCGACATCTGTCACTCCCCCTATCACAATTGTTGTAGGTAGGACTCAAACCGCACCAAGCCCTGATCGAAATCAGCTTTGCCAAACCCTACCCGGAAGTAATTCCCTGGGTAACCATAGACACTGGCCGGCAAAATTAACACCCCGGCCTGTGCCGCCATTTCTTCAGCAATCTGGGTAATCGGTTTGGCATGCTGAATCTGTGCAAAGGCCACACTTCCCGCTCGTGGTGCCACCATCTGCAAGCGCTCCGGCATACGTAGACAAACTTCTTGGAACAACTGCAGATTGCGTAGCACAATCGACCGGCTCCGAATCAACATCCGTTGCGACGCCCGCAAGGCAATCAATGCCAACACTTCAGAGGGCGCCGAATTACAAATCGTGGTGTAGTCTTTGTAACGAAGCAGTTTTTGGCGCATCACAGCGTCGCGCACCACCAACCAGCCAATCCGCAACCCTGCCAACCCAAAGGCCTTGGACATCACACCCAGGCTCAACGCCGACGGCGACAATTCACAGGCTGCCGGCAAGCGGTCGCTGGGGTTGTATTCCAGCATGCGGTAGACTTCGTCGGCAAACAATACCGCCCCAGCCTCGTGCGCCATCGCCACCACCGCCCGCCACTCATCGTGGCTCATCAATGCCCCCGTAGGATTGTGGGGGGTGTTGAGCAAAATCAACTTGGTGTTGGGGCGAATGGCCCGGCGTAATTCGTCGATGTCGAGGCGCCATTCTTGTTCGGGTCGCAGCTCAATCAAGGTCACATCGGCACCTGTCGCCCGCCCGACTTCGTAGAGCGATTGGTAGCCGGGCCACGTGGTAATCATATGATCGCCAGGTCCCAGCAATACATTGGCAGCAATAAACACCGCTTCTTCGGCGCCAGCAAAGGTAATCACCTCGTCAGGATCAATGCCGTCATAGAGTTGGGCGATGGCAGCCCGCAAAGCGGGCAAGCCGTTGGTTTCGGTATAGCCGAGGGTCAACGATTGCCAGCGTTGCAAGGCATCATCATCGGCCAGCGCCAACAAATCATGCATCGCCATGCCTTGGATGTCAGAGCTACACAAAATGTAGGGCGTGCTGAATTCGTAGCGCGCAAAATAGCGCTCCAGCGCAAACTCAGGAATTTTCATGAATGGGCTCCATCTGTGCTAATTGCTGACGGCGTGCCAGCCACGCCCCTACGGCGCTCGCCATAATCCCGGCTGTCAAGACATACCAACTTCCCGGCAATACCAACGCCGTAGCCACCGAAACAAGCGCCGCCAATAGTGCTACCACCAGATTGACGCGGTCGCGCAACATCGGCACCGTAAAAGCGATAAAGGTCAATGGGAAGATTAAATCAAGCCCCAAGGCCGACGGGTTAGGAATCAATGCCCCCAACAAACTGCCAATGATAGTACTCGTCGCCCAGACAAAATAGAGACTCAGATTCGAACCAAATTGGAACCAGGCATCACCACCATGCTGGGTGAAGTGTTGCACTCCCACGGCGTAGGTTTCGTCGGTTAATTGAAACGCCACCAGCGCCCGCAACCACGTGGGCGACTTGCGGATGTACGAAGCCGTTGACGCTGCCAACAACAAATGGCGCGCATTGATGATGGCTGTCGTCGCGATAATGCTAAAGGGATGCGCACCGCTGCCAAACAAGCCGACAGCCGTGAATTGCGAGGCGCCGGCAAAGACGATAAGTGACATCCCCAGCGTTTCCCAGAAACTCAGACCCGCCGACAAGGCACTCACCGCATACACCATCCCAAACGGTGCCACCCCCGGCCAGACTACCAAGGTCGCCAAAAACCCCTGCTGAATCGTGGCCCAACGGCTCATGCCCGCACTCCTTCGATCAAGGCGACGGCGATATGGAAGCTGCCGTCGGCTTCGATCCCCAAAATATCGCGCACATGGGCCGGCGCATTGGCCATCAAGCGTTGCAACTGCGCCACTTCTAGCGCCGGTGTCGCCATGCGCGTTACCCACGTCGTAAACTCGAGGCGCACCGACCAGGTCTGGACGTGGCGGGCGGGGATACCCGCCGCACTACACATCTCCAGCCATTGCGCCACACTGTGGTCACGCACATGCGAGGGGTCGCGCAAAATTTCGACAGTATTCAGATAGGTATCGGCCATCGGTTCAGGGGGTGACACCACATCTACCAACAACCAGCGCCCGCCTGGCACCAACACTCGCTGCACTTCGCGCAACGCGTGCAGTGGGTCGGCGAAATGGTGGGCCGCATAGCGCGACACCGCCACATCAAACGAGGCATCACCAAAGGGCAAAGCCGCCACGTCGGCTTTTTGGATGGTCACATTCTGCAAGCCTCGTTTTTCGACTTGGGCCTGGGTCTGGTCGAGCATGGCCTGCGTCAAATCAACCGCCGTCAAATGCAAGGCCTGTGCCGCCAACCCAATGGTGACATGCCCAGCCCCACACCCCACATCGAGCACGCGCTCGCGGCCATTCAAAGCCGCAGCCGCAATCAGCCCCTGCAAGTCAGCACCGCTGGCATGCACCGTGCTGGTGGTGTAATTGGCGGCCACTGCGCCGAATTGTTGTTGGATGGATTGATTGACCGATGCATCGCTCATGGTTGTAATCCTATGATAATCCGCTTGTTGGTGGCACCTTTACTGCGCGTTTTGAGCAATGTGACCTGCCCTACTTCACGGGTATGCGCTACGTGGGTGCCGCCGTCGGCCTGCAAATCGAGCCCGACGATATTGACCGTGCGTACTTCGCTGATGCCTTCGGGCAACAAGCTGATTTTGGTGCGAATCAAATCGGGGATGGCAAAGGCCTCGTCACGGGGCAAAATTTTGACTTCAATGGGGCGATTGGCAGCCACTTCCACGTTGACCTTTTCGACAATGGTTTGGGCCAGCTCATTGCTAAAATCGGCGATTTCGAAATCGAGCCGCCCTTCTTCCAAATCCATGTTGCCCCCGGTGACATAGGCGCCATAATCACGAAAGACCACCCCGCACAACAAATGCAAGGCGGTATGCGTGCGCATCAAGCGGTAACGCCGCTCCCAATCAATCACACACGTGACGGTGCTCCCGACGGTAGGCAATTCACCATCGCTGAGGATATGCACGCTCCCCTCTGGTGTTTTTTTGACATCGGTAATCTGCCAACTATCATTCCCCGCCCGCATGGTACCGGTGTCGTGTGGTTGGCCACCGCTGGTGGCATAACAGACGGTCTGATCGAGGACGACCCCATGGCTTTCGCTGGCATGAGCGATTACGGTGGCGGTACATTCCCGCAAAAACGCATCGTGATGATACAACAATATGGTCATAACATTATCCTTTTGGCAACGTGCTCGTATGTCTATTCTAGCCTATTCTGCACATGAAAGAAGAATCTCCCCTAGATGTGATTGCATAGCGCCATTTGGCGCACACCACGCACACAGAGGGCGCAGTGACATCCGTTACTGCGTAATGCACTTCACGCTTCCGACTTCATGCTTCCGACTTCGAAACGCAGTTTCTGTATGCAAAAATTCTCTTCATCCTACAATTTACAAAAAATACTATATAACTTAGTAATAAAATTAAAAAAACACTCATATTTTGTTGACTTTCAACAGTGTACTGTATTACAATGAAGTTACATTTTATGCATTGATTTGAAAAAGGTACTATATGTGGCATTTATTCATGCATTCGTCTTTTTTTGGGCGATTTACGAACATCGTAATGCTTGTACTGTTGATTGTCCTAAGTGGCATGCCTAGCATCGCCGATGCCCGGCCACGGGGTGCTCAATCAACGGGGAGTCCGCGAGCCACCATCACCCCTTTGTACAGCAATGTCCAAGTCGATACCGACTGTAACGGCAGTGCCTGTGGTGATACATTCATTGGGGTGCCCTTTGACAATCGTAGTAATATTGTGGTCGGTAGCGATGGCACGATTTATACGGTGTTCCGCGTCGATGGTGCCACGTATTTTGCCAAAAGCACCAATCGTGGTCAGTCATTTAGTACGCCACAATTTATTTTCAACAATTCGTCTGCTGATCCTGCGGCTAATAATGGTCAGCTCGCAATTACTAGCAGTGGCGTGTTGTACTATTATTCTTTTGGCGAACGGCAAATCATTAAAAGCACCGATGGCGGCAATAGCTGGGGAGAAATCGGCAGTTGGCTCAATGGCAACACGCTCCGCAATCGCTTTGCCGTAGATGGCGATAATGTCTATGTCATCGCCATGAATGACTCAAACAACTATATCCTTGCCACCAGTAACAACAGCGGAAGTAGTTGGAATACTTCGTTGATTGGCAATGCTGTTGCCATGTATGCCGACGTAACGGTCGACCCTGTCACCCACAAAGTCTATGTATTTGCGGAATGGAGCCCGAGTGGCGATGCCAAATGGGGCGTCAGCAATGACCATGGTGCAACCTTTAGTTATACGACTGTGCCAAGTTGGTTTGCATCCGGGACTATTTCTTCGCTGGGCGCTAGTGGGTCAACCAAATATCTCTATCTTGCCGGTGATCAATTATCGACCATTAGCCGGGTTAATGTAAGTGACGGCACGATTGTACAGTCAACCATCGAAAACACCACCCAAGGGCGATCGATTGCCACCGATTTTTGTGGCAGTGTAGTCGTCGCCGGCAAAAGCTCCGGAACTACAGACTACCAAACGTACTTCCAATATAGTACCAATAGTGGCGCCACCTTTAGTGCCAAACAAATTGTCGTTTCGGGGCTCGCGTCGCTGAATCGCAATACACGGGAATTCGTCAACGCCGAAATCAACCAAACCAATGGTGATATTATCATTTATTACGAAAAAGCGGGACATATCTATTCGTCCACCTATGCCGGACTCCTGCCCAGTATCAGCAGTTGTGCGGCATCAGGAGCATCAGCAACACCTACCAAGACCAGCACGGCAACCAAAACTGCTACGAATACCGCCACTAGCACCAAGACCAATACACCCACCAAGACCAATACACCCACCAAGACCAATACACTCACCAAGACCAGCACCGCATCTCCAACGGTACCGGGTGGTGCAGCAGTCACCCCTTTGTACAGTAATTTACAAGTCGACACCGATTGTGGTGGGAGTCCGTGTAGCGATGTATTTATTGGGGTGCCCGTTGACAACCGGAGTCTCGTGATTGGCAACGATGGCACGATTTACACGGTATACCGGATTGGGGGAGGAACGTATTTTTCCAAAAGTACCAATCGTGGTCAGTCATTTAGTCCACCACAATTTATTTTCAACAATTCTACGACAGACAATACCGGTAGTCTATCGATTACTAGTAGCGGGGTATTGTACTACTATTCATTAAATGCGCACCAAATCATCAAAAGCACCGACGGTGGTGATACCTGGGGCGAGATCGGCACTGGGCTTGACGGCGCAACTCCACGCGGTAAATTTGTCGTTGATGGCGCTAACATCTATGTCATTGCGATGAATTCCTCAAACGATTATGTTCTCGTCCGTAGTAATGACAATGGCAATACTTGGAATAGTACATTGCTCGGCAATACTGTTGCCATGTATGCTGACGTAACGGTCGACCCTGTCACCCACAAGGTCTATGTATTTGTGGAATGGAGCCCGAGTGGTGATGCCAAATGGGGCGTCAGTGATGATAATGGGGCCACTTTTACCTTTACGACCGGATCCTTTTTTGCCTCAGGAACACTTATTTCACTTGGCGGCAATAGCACTGTGAAATATCTCTACCTCGTCGATAGTCAATCAACATTCATCAACCGTATTAACGTGAGTGACGGTACGATCTTCCAGCCCACCGTCGCAACAACGACCATGGGACGGGCGATTGCCACCGATTTTTGTGGCAGTGTCGTCGTCGCTGGCAAAAGCCCCATCTCTGGCACGAGTGATTATCAAACCTACTTCCAATATAGTACCGATAGCGGCGCAACTTTCAGTGCCAAACAAATTGTCGTATCAGGGCTCGCGTCGCTAAATCGCAATACACGCGAATTCGTCAACGCGGCCATTAACCCCACCAACGGCGATATTGTCATCTATTACGAAAAAGGCGGCCATACCTATTCGTCCACCTATGCCGGCTTGCTCCCCAGTAGCAACAGCTGTGCAATGCCGGGACCGTCGGCAACACCAACCAAAACGGCGACGAATACCGCCACTGGAACCAAAACCAGTACACCCACCAATACTGCCACCACCACCAATACTGCCACCACCACCAAAACACTAACCGCATCCGCCACCCCGGTGCTTGTACCTCCTATTACCGCCTTGTACAACAAAGTCCAACTCGACACCACCTGTGGTGATGGGCTAAGTTGTATCGCTGGTAATCTCGGGCAGTCATTTACTACCCGCAAAATCGCCGTCGGCAGTGATGGCACTATTTACATGGCGTTTACGACTGCTACAGGCGTCTATATGGCCAAAAGCACCGATCGTGGTCAATCATACAGCGCCCCCATCCTCGTTACTACGAGCGTCACCGTCGGTAATCGAGGTGAAGGTGAGCTCACGATTACCACGGGTGATACACTCTATTACGCCTCTTTTGGAACCATTGGTAAGGTATTCAAAAGTACCAATGGCGGCACGACGTGGACAGACATTGGCATGAATCTCAATGGCAACAATGCCACCCGCTATGCGGTCGATGGCAACAATATTTATGTGCTGGCGATTCAATATCTCCCCACACATAAATTTGTGTTGTACTACAGTAATAATGGTGGTAGCACGTGGAATACCACCGAAATCGGCAACCCCTATTCGTTGAATGGTGATATTGCCGTTGATCCCGTCACCCACGACGTCTATTTGTTTGTAGATAGTGGCGGTGGCAATACTGCAGTCTACGGCGTCAGTAGTGATTATGGTGCCACACTCACCATCCAACCACTGCCCAACGTCAAAATCACGGGTGTCACCGGAGCATTGGGCGCATTCGATAGCACCGATTATTTTTATATCGCAGGGATTGGCGCGTCCGTATGGCGTATCGACCCTAATCAAAACACCGTAACAAGCTCACAAGTGTTTGGTGGACTCGGTCACGACCGCACCATCGCCAGTGATATGTGTGGCAGCGTAGTAGTCGCCGGCAAAGATTTGGCGGTAGTCAATACCGGCATCTACCAAAACTTTTTTCAATACAGCACTAATGCAGGGACAACGTTTAGCAACCCATTAGTTATCGAGACCAATATCACCACCAGCGCAATTGAAGATCTCCCGCATATCAAAATTAACCCCATCAATGGCGATATTTTGGTACTCTACGAGAAATCAGGGCATATTTATGCCGCCACCTATGCGGGGTTGTTGCCGAGTGGGCAGACCTGTGCGGCACCATTGCCGACGTTGACCGCCTCCAAAACACTGACCAAAACAAACACCTCAACGGCGACCGCTACCAATACGGCAACGGCTACCAATTCACGCACCGCAACGGGCACTAATACGGCCACTAATACTGCGACCAATACCAATACCCGTACCAATACCCGTACCGCCACCGATACCAGTACACCTACCGATACCAGTACACCTACCGGGACCAATACCGCCACCAGCACTCGTACCAATACCAGTACGCTGACAAGTACGAATACCGCAACAGATACCCGCACCGCTACCGGGACCAAAACTAGTACCACGACCAATACACCACTTGCGTCCAACACGAACACCAGTACGCCGACGAACACCAGTACGCCGACGAACACCAGTACAGCTACCGTCACACCCACCGTCACCAAGACCTTTACGATTACCAAGACTCCTTCAGCAACCGTCGCTGCCGGTGTCATTCCCACCACCACCAACCCCACCATCAACAATGCACTTGGTGGCGTGCGCATCATTGCCAACCCATCGTTTGAATATGGCACCAAAACTGCATTCCCCTGCGAATCGCAAATGGCCGGTTGGTATACCTCACACCCCATCCAAGGCAGTTGTCGCGTCTTTGAGTTGTGGGGCGCTGGACTCACCAACGTCGAATCGGTGTCAGGAGTCAATCCTCCCGAAGGCAGCTATTACATCGAATTAAATGCGTATAATTCATCGATGGCCTACCAACCCATTTGTATGGTCGGTGGCGAAACCTTTGAATTCGAGTTTTATCATCACACCCGCTCATGGAATAGCGTCAATGAAATCCAATTCCGCTTCGGGATTCCTAGTGGGTTAGATGCAGGCTCCAAATCGAACGATTCGTATAGCAGAGTCGTCGTGCAAGGTGTCAATACCCTCGGTGCTAGTGGGAGCACGGCCACAGTTAGTATCACCGCAGGCGCCGATACTACCGATACCGGCTACGAAATCAAAGCAGCTCCCAACAAAAACTGGGTGCGCATCTATGGCACGCATACTATCCCTGCTGACTTCGGCGGTATCCGCAATCTCGGCTTCTATGGTATTCAGCCCAGCGGTGGATCAGCGAATTTGCTCGACAATATCAACATCGACCTCAAACCCGTCATCGACATGGGGACCAGTCGTGACCGCACGGGTGTCGAAGGGAATAGTCCAGCGCCAGCGCCGCTCAATGTGCGTATTAACGGCAAAATCAGCGCCGGCACCCAACTAGTCCTCAATCTCGACAACGGCAATGCAGTACCCGATACCGACTTCACCATCGGCGAAATTTCGGCAGGTGCCAATGGGACTGCAACAATTACGCACACAGTAGGCACCAATTCGTGGATTATCACGGTGCCACCAGGCTATTATGATGGTGGCATGGTCGCCGGCAGTAATCAAGGCGGCCTCACCATCCCCGTCAATTACATCTATGACCAAGTGTCCGAAGGGACCGAATGGGCCTGGTTCAACATCAGTAGCCCTGGTCAAAAAGGTGCATCACTCAACTGGGTATTGGGCGATCCTACCTGTGATAATTCGTTCAAAAGCGATGGTGCGGTGTATACCATCACCAATCTCAATCCCACCGCTACACCAACCAGCACAGCTACCAACACGGCTACCAAAACCAATACGCCCACACCCACCAACACGCCCACCAATACGCCTCCCAATACCGCGACCAACACACCGACCGCCACGAGCACACTAACCAACACAAAGACGGCCACGAGCACAAAGACAGACACCAACACGCCGACCAATACGGCCACTAACACACCCACCAATACCCAGACGGCCACGAGCACACCCACCAATACCCAGACGGCCACGAGCACAAAGACAGACACCAACACACCGACCAATACGAGTACGTCAACGAGTACAAACACGGCCACCTATACCAAAACACTAACCTATACCAATACACTAACGAGTACAAAGACTGCAACCTA
The DNA here is from genome assembly GCA_937876225.1 of uncultured Chloroflexota bacterium. Lineage (GTDB taxonomy): Bacteria > Chloroflexota > Chloroflexia > Chloroflexales > Roseiflexaceae > UBA965. The sequence goes on from CALFIC010000047.1 coordinate 11,683, forward strand.
CACGCCGACTAACACCAACACGCCGACTAACACCAACACGCCGACTAACACCAACACACCGACCAACACCAACACGCCGACCAACACCAACACGTCGACGCGTACCAACACCCCGACCAATTCGCGTACCAGTACCCCAACTGCACAGTCATTCAATTTACGCAAGGCCGCAGTAGGGAATCTATTCGTGATTGGTATTTTGCAAAACGGAGCACTCGTTTCGTGGGGCATTAATCAGTCTGGTATGAATCAATCCATCATCCCTGCTGCCTACAGAGGCATGGAATTCAAAGATGTCGCCGCCGCCATTGCCTCCGTCTATGTCCTCAAATCGGATGGGACGCTCTATGCCTGGGGTCAAAACACGAGTAACGAAACCAATATCCCCGTCAACGCCCAAACCGGCGTCAAGGCTATCGGTGCCGGCGCACACACCGGATACGCCGTCAAAGACGACGGCTCTGTGATTGCCTGGGGCGCCAACGACAAAGGGCAAACCAATCTCCCCGCAGGGCTCGCGGGCGTCGTCGGTATCGACGGTGGTGACTACCATGCCGTCGCCGTCAAAGCCGATGGCACCGTTGCCGCATGGGGTGACTTCTCCAGTGGCCAGACGGCTGTCCCCCCAGGGCTCACCGGCGTCGTCGCCGTCAGTGCCGGCAAGCGCCATAGCTTGGCACTCCTCAATACCGGACGCATTGTCGGCTGGGGTGACAACACCAAGGGTGAGATCACCATTCCTGCAACCGCCGTCGATATCGTCAGTATTACTGCCGGTCGTGACTGTTCAATGGCCGTCAAAGCCGATGGTACGTTGCTCGTCTGGGGTGATGCAACCTATACCACATTTAACCCTGCCGTCACCAACGCCGTTGCCGTCGCATCAGACAACCAAAACAGCATTGTCGGCTTGCGCAATGGCGGAGTGGCCGTCGCCGGAAACTTCTACTTCGACGTCAATGTTTCTCGTACTCCGACAC
>CALFIC010000048.1 GCA_937876225.1 uncultured Chloroflexota bacterium
CAAGCTCGGCGGAAATGACTCCGGCACAATCAGTAATCATGACATCACGAGCTACTATCGGTGAGTGCGCCGTTAACACTTTTCCAGTCTCGACTAATCAGGGCTTCAAGAACTTCATTCCATTTGCGACGACCGATGTAAACTTCTTGTATTACCTTCTTGGAACGCAGAAACAAGGATTTATCAGCCTTTGTGGCGGCAGCACTTTCCTCGAAATCGGAAAGACCCAACTTTTAGCATATCAAGTCCGATTGCCTGTCACAAAAGCCGAACAAATCGCCATCGCCACCGTATTGTCCGACATGGACACCGAGCTCGCAACACTTGAGACGCAGTTGCACAAGACGCGCGCAATCAAACAGGGCATGATGCAGGAATTGTTGACAGGGAGGACACGCCTTATCGCACGCGGAGACGCGGAGAACGCGGAGTAACACATTGGCATATTTCAGGCTTATCGAACGCCGAGACGCAGAAAATACAGAGTAACACATTGGTATAGGTATATTTCAAACTTATCGCACGCCGAGCAAAAGAGGAGATCACTAATAATGTCAATAACAACACATCACCAAACGCCTCCTCTCCGCGTCTCCGCGCCTCCGCGTGAAAGCACTACCCCAACGTCATTGAGTGTCAACCATGGAGATTCCACGCGACGGTTGCTAGGACAACCGGCATGGAATGACGCTAGGGTGGGGGCTCCGCGCCTCCGCGTGAACCGCAACTCTGCCTATTTCAGCAAGCGAAAGGCAACATGCAATGAAAGGCCAAACCGATCCCCATCAGCCCGCTGACACCCCAGCAACGCCCCTGCCACTCGATGACATCACCGGCGCAATCATCGATGCCGCCGTCAACATCCACATCGCACTCGGGCCTGGCTTATTGGAATCCGTCTACGAGGTGGTACTCGCACGCGCGCTCGAACGCCGCGGGTTATCTGTCGAACGCCAAAAAGTTATTCGCTTTGAATACGACGGCATGGTGTTTGAGGAAGGACTGCGGGTAGACTTGCTCGTTGAAAAAAGTGTCATTGTAGAGCTGAAATCCGTCGAAAAACTCGCACCCGTGCACAGCAAACAACTCCTCACCTACCTGCGGCTCCTCAATCTCCCAGTGGGCTTGTTGCTCAATTTTGGGGCTGCCACCCTCAAAGAAGGGCTACACCGTATCGTCAATAAACTCTCCCCCGCTGATTCACCCCAGCTGCGCATAAACCTGCCCACCACCCCAGCACAATCTAGCCCACCAAAAAAGGATCACATTCTATGACAATGATTGGTCAAGCAGAGCGCATTACGCAACAGCGCGTCGTCGATTTTTTTGTTACTACGCTCGGCTACACATACCTCGGCAACTGGCACGACCGGCCCAATAATCGGCATATCGAGCAAACGCTTGTCCAATCCTATTTGCGTGGGCGTGGCTACAACGACACGTTGATTAGTCGAGCCCTTGATGCGCTTGAGCGGGCGGCGGCCGTCGTCAACGATGATTTGTACACGGCCAATCAACGCGTCTATGAATTGTTGCGCTACGGCGTACCCGTCAAAGAATTGCCCAATACGCCTACCCAAACGGTCAAATTGGCCGACTGGGATGCACCCGCGCACAATCATTTCGGCATCGCCGAAGAAGTTACTTTGCGCGGCGATAACGAACGCCGCCCCGACATCGTGCTCTACCTCAATGGCATCGCCATCGCTACCCTCGAGCTCAAAAACGCCCGCACAAGCGTCGAAACCGCCATTCGCCAGACTATTTCGAACCAACAACCACTCTTCAACCGCTGGTTTTATAGCACCGTACAGCTGGTGCTGGCAGGCAACGACAGTCAAGGGCTCCGCTATGCCACGATTGACACCCCCGAAAAATACTGGTTGCAGTGGCACGAAGATGCACACAGCGATGCCGGGCTAGGTAAATTAGATAAATACCTCGGTAAATTGTGTGCCAAATCACGCCTACTCGAACTCATCCACGATTTCGTGCTGTTTGATGGCGGCATCAAAAAGGTCCCCCGCACCCACCAATACTTCGGGGTCAAAGCCGCCCAACACCGCGTCATGGCTGGGCAGGGGGGGATTATTTGGCATACTCAAGGCAGTGGCAAAAGCATCGTCATGGTGCTCCTCGCCCAGTGGATCCTCGCCCACAACCCCAACGCCCGCATTGCCGTGATTACCGACCGTGATGAGCTCGACAAGCAAATCGAACAAGTATTCAACAACGCCAATACCCCCATGGTACGCGCAAATAGTGGCCGAGCCTTGCTCGACATGTTGCGACACCCGACGCCACGCTTGCTCTGCGCACTCATTCACAAATTTGGCACGCATGACACCGACTTCGAAGGCTATATCGCCCAACTACGCCAGCAACCCCAACCCGTCTATGGCGATGTGTACGTGTTTGTCGATGAGTGCCACCGCACCCAGAGCGGCCGACTCCACAAGGCCATGAAAACCATCCTCCCCAAGGCGATTTTCATTGGGTTTACGGGGACACCGTTGTTGCAAACCGATGCCCAGACCAGCTACGAAGTATTTGGCGACTACATCCACACCTACAAGTTCAACGAAGCCGTAGCCGATGGGGTGGTGCTCGACCTCGTCTATGACGCCCGTAACATCAGCCAAACCCTCACGTCACCCGAGCGAGTCGATGTCTGGTTCGATGCCAAAACCCAAGGCTTGAACGAATGGCAAAAGCAAGCCCTGCGCGAACAATGGGCGACGTTGCAACGCGTGCTCAGCTCACGATCGCGCATGGAAAATATCGTCCAAGACATTGTCTTTGACTTTGCCACCAAACCACGCCTCGCCACCCAACGGGGTACTGCCATGTTGGTGGCCAACAGCATCTACGAGGCCTGTCGCTATTACGAATTATTTGGGCGCACCGAATTGGCGCAACGATGTGCGGTCATCACCTCGTATCAACCCAATGCGAGCGACATTACCCTCGAAGACTCGGGGCATCAATATACGGCCAGTGACAAACAATTTGTCTATGCCACGTACACCCAACTCCTCACCCAGAGTGGCCAAGGAAACACCGAACAATACGAAGACTGGGCCAAGCGCTTGTTTATCAAAGAACCCGCCCGCATGAAGTTGTTGATTGTGGTCGACAAACTCCTCACTGGATTCGATGCGCCCTCGTGTACGTATTTATATATTGATAAAAAAATGCAGAACCATGGGCTTTTTCAGGCGATTTGTCGCACCAATCGCCTCGATGGTGACGACAAACAATACGGCTATGTGGTCGACTACAAAGACCTGTTTACCCATGTTACCCAAGCACTCAAGGTCTATACGGTACCCCTCGACAACAGTGGGACAGGTCCATCCCCAGAAATCGAAATGCAGGCCCGGCTCAAAATCGAACGGCAAAATCTCGAGGCCGCCCTCGAATGTCTGTTTACCTTGTGTGAACCGGTGCCGCACCCCAAAGACGATGTCGCCTATATCCAGTTTTTTTGTGGCAATACCGAAGATCCCGACGCCCTCACCCAGACGGCGCAAGTCCGTGAGATTCTCTACAAAAGTGTTGCCAAATTATTGCGCTGTTATGCGGCAATCGCCAATCAGATGAGCGAAGCCGGCTATAGTGCCAGCCAAATCGCCGACATCAAACGCCAGGTAGAGAGCTATGTGCGGCTGCGCGAGATTTTGCAACATGCCAGTGGCGAATTCATTGACCTCAAAGCGTATGAACCAGACATGCGCCGCCTGATTGACACCTACATCACGGCCGCAGCCCCCCAAGCCATCACTGATTTCGACAATTATTCGCTGATGGAACTGATTAGCCATATCGGCGCACGCGAAGCAATCGAAATGCGCTTACAGCCCATCAAAGACAACAAAAACGCCATTGCCGATACGATGAGCCACAATGCCCGTGCCACGATTACCCTCAAAAGCAAAGAAAACCCGCAATACTACCGGCGCATGTCCGAAATGCTCGACGAGATTATCCAGCAGCTACGCCAACAGGCAATCGAGTACGCCGAATTTCTACGCAAGATGAGCGCATTAGCGAAGCAGATTTTGCTCCCCACCAGCGAAATCCCCTACCCCGTCAAAGCGCTATACGACAATCTCGCCCTCGACGAGACGCGCTGTCGCCAAATCCTCGAGGAACGGCAACACTACGACCCACACCAAGACGTCAAGCTCGACGTGGTACGCTTGGTTGATCAGACCATCATGGCCAACCGCCAAGATAATTGGCGCAATAATCAGGCCAAAGAAAACATCATCAAAGGAGCTATTTTTCAGGTAATCAAAGATGTTACCATAGTCGAGGAGCTCTTCCTGATTATCAAGGCGCGCACTGAGTACTAATGCAATGACGAATCCAGCCCTTATCTATATCCACGATCTCTCTATCGCACTGACCCGTAAATCCATCAAAAACCTCCATCTACGCGTGCACCCGCCCGCCGGGCACATCACCGTAAGTGCCCCACATCAGTTGGGGCTGCCCGTCATCGAGGCCTTTGTGCGCAGCAAATTACCCTGGATTCGCCAGCAACAAGCCCAGCTACAGCAGTATGCCCGCCTGCCAGCCACCGAAATACTCGAGCGCGAAAGTCACTATGTATGGGGCGTGCGCTATCTATTGCACATGAATGTGGGGACCCGTTATCACGTCGAACAAACACCCACGCAACTGGTGTTGACGGCGCCAGCACACAGCACGAGCACTCAGCGCTCGGCGTATTTGCAGCGGTGGTACCGCCAACAACTGCTCGCCGTCGTAGCGCCGCTGGTCGCGACCTGGTCCACCCGGATGGGGGTACAGGTCAATCACGTCTATGTACAACAAATGAAAACGCGTTGGGGGAGCTGCAACACGCGCGCCGGGCATATCCGCCTCAACACCGAATTGGCCAAATACCCACCACATCTCTTGGAATACGTGCTGGTACATGAACTGGTGCATTTGCTGGAGCCATCGCACAACAAACGCTTTTATGCGCTCCTTGGGCAGTTTTGGCCTAGCTGGCAATCAGACCGGCAACAGCTCCAGAGCGGCTTGGGGGCGGGGTGATAGCGGGCTGGGTGTGTCGTATGGCTCGCACAAGGCACACAGAGGACGCAGAGTCATACAAAAACACGCCCTCTCTCCGCGGCTCCGCGCCTCCGCGTGATACATCAATCAATGCACCCACTGTCTCGCACAGCGCACACAGCGGCTCCGCGCCTCCGCGTGATACATCAAACTAGACGTCAGAGACGCAGCAGGCTGCGTCTCTACAAACATCCCGTGGTAATATAGAGCGCATTCGTCAATCAAGGAGCACTCGTGACCACGTCGACCACTGCCCCACAGCCCACGCATGGGCTATTATTGATGCTCATCCTCGGCTCTATCCAGGCCATCATGCCCATCAGTATCGATCTCTACTTGCCATCGCTGCCCACCATTGCCCATGAATTCAATGTCACTGCAGGTGCCGTGCAATTCACCTTGGCGATCTTTTTGATTGGCGTCGGTCTTGGCCAACTGGTCTATGGCCCCATCACCGATAAATACGGCCGCAAAGGCCCACTCACCGTGGGGTTCATCATCTACATCCTCGGCGCCTTGGCCTGTGCCCTGGCCCCATCGATCACCGTGCTGATTGCCGGGCGATTTTTGCAGGCGCTGGGCGCCTCGGCCGGCTCGGTTATCAGCGGCGCCATCGCCCGCGATTTGTGGCGTGGCAAAGTGCTGGCCGATCGCCTGAGTGTGCTGATGCTGGTGCTCGGCGCCGCCCCCATTTTGGCCCCATCGCTGGGTGGCGTGATTCTGTCGTTCTGGAATTGGCATGGGGTCTTTTGGGTGCTGGTCAGCTATGGCATCATCATGCTCCTCGCGTTGAGCCGCCTGCCCGAAACGTCGTCGGCGAATGAACGGGC
>CALFIC010000049.1 GCA_937876225.1 uncultured Chloroflexota bacterium
AAACAACGCAAGTCACATCAAATATGCCACATTCAACGGCAATGTAACCACGCTATGATAAGTTTGGTTTTGGTGTGAAGTTCACACGACAATCCCCCCACCTACCCCAGCACCACATCACAAAGATGGACTGACGCACTCGCTTGCCCACGCGTCACCAAACGACCGTAGCCCAAATACTCCACCTCGGGTTCGGCCACGTTCAGTTTACGAAAAATAGGAAATGTGTGGTGTGTATCGATAAACGAATTCCACAATTCATGGGTGCCCAATTCTTCTTTTTCAAACTTTACGCGGGGTGGCCCACTCACGCCCATCGCAATCACATAGAGTGGTTTTCCGTAACTCATGGGTGCATTAATAGTGCTTGATGGACTGCCCGCCACATGCGTAAACAGCGCGACACGCTTGATGCGCGTACCAGGCGCCATGGGAGCAAAATAATCACTACGGTGTGGATGAAGCTCATGGAGATCGCGCTCTTTATTTGTCCGATTGCGTACTTTTTGACGCATTTTTGTCAGGTGATCGACCAGCGGCAATTGGGCGTGAATGATGTCGGCACTAAACGATTCCAAACGATACATGGCATCGTGCACCATCGCATTCCGCACATCAGTGAACAGTTTGAGCTCTTTGAATGTATACTCGTCGATGTCTTCGTAATAGCGCAATTGGCAGAGCTGACGATAAACGGGGTCTTTGTCGAGTGACGTACTGCGCAATATGACGCCAGCGTCACTCGCTTCGCTAAACTCGCGCGCTTCATCGGCTGCCGATGGGCGGGGTAATCCGTGCATGATAGCGTGACGATCACGGTACATGGCCCGGATCCGTCCCTCGATGAAAGAACAGAGTAAGAGCGTGGCCCCCATGCGTTCAAGCACAGAGTTGCTGTCGGTGATGCGTTTCATTTCGGACAAGAAGGATTGTGCTTGGATGTGATATTGTTGGCCTTTGGCAACCCGGGCGGGGCGCGCTTTAATGGCATCGATGCGCGCTGTCGGTAACGCCGTCAGACCGTGTGTCGGGGTCGTCTGAATGCGGTCAATGGCGAGTTTATACGGTGTGCGTGGCGGCATAACGTGCATTTCCTTGTTACTACTCTGCCGGTCATCTCATATGTTCATCTTCACACAAGATGACGTACAACGCAATATCGTTCAAGGGATGAGAGACGTGTTACAATGAAAACCAATCGTAGCCGTTAAAACACCATGACAGCAACCCACAGGAGCATATTTTTATGACTACACCACGTACTAATGATTCTGCGTTTGAGAGTTTTCGTGCCAAATTGGCCGAAATGTTCATGTTTGATCAGGCTGATCTCGACTTTGGTATTTATCGCATCATGAATGCCAAACGCACAGAAATTTCAAAATTCCTAGAAGATGAGTTGCCTCGTCAAGTTGAAAAATATGTGAATGAATCAGTAACACATAATCGCTTCACGTACGAGTCGCTCATCGCAACAGCCACCCATCAACAAAACGAAAACCGGGTCCGTTACTTGCGCGAACGCCTTGATAATCTCAGCGCTGACCAACTCGCAAACGACGTCTACACCCATCTCAATACATTCTTTAGTCGTTACTACGACAAAGGTGATTTCATATCGCTCCGGCGCATCAACAAAGAGGCCTATGCAATTCCCTATAACGGCGAGGAAGTCAAACTGCACTGGGCCAACGCAGACCAATACTACATCAAAAGCAGCGAATACTTCCGCGACTATACATTCACGCTCAGCGACGGCCGCCAAGTACACTTCAAACTCATCGATGCCGATACGGAGACCAACAATAACAAGGCTAACGCCAATGCAGAACGTCGCTTTGTGTTGTGTGGCGATGCGCCCGTACAACAGAGCGCTGATGGTCGCACCCTGACCATTACGTTTACGTACCAAGTGCACTCTGAAAAACAAGACAAACTCAATGAAATCACGCTTCAGCGCGTGGAAACTCAACTCAACTCAACTCAACTCAACTCAACTCAACTCAACTCAACTCAACTCAACCGAATCATTGTGGCATAGTGCGCTTTCTGCAATAGAAAAAGGTGCTAAAGATCTCATTGAAACTGTCCTTTCGGCTACAGATCAAGACCATACTGACAGTGAAGATCAACGCGATAACCCCACCCCACAGCGTGAAGAAATTCCACTCGATGTAACCTGGTATGGCGCCCTGTTTGCGACCGAAAAAAACACCAAAAGCATTATTGCAAATCACCTCAACGACTACACCAAACGCAACACGTTCGATTACTTCATCCACAAAAACTTGGGCGAATTTTTACGCCGTGAACTCGACTTTTATGTCAAAAACGAAATGCTCCGCCTCGATGACGGCGACGACAATCGCGCCGATGGTGCCGACATTGATTTGAGCATCACGTTGACCCGCATCAAGGCCTTCCGCAGTGTGGGCCACAAAATCATCACGTTTTTGGCCCAACTCGAAGATTTCCAAAAAAAGTTGTGGTTGAAGAAAAAATTCGTGGTTGCCACCGATTACTGTGTCACATTAGACCATGTACCGGAAGAGCTTTATCCCACCATCATCGCCAACAACGCCCAAGTCGACGAGTGGGTGAAGTTGTTCGCCATCGACGAATTACACGGCAACATGTTCAAGCACGCATACAGTCGACCACTCACAATCGAGTTTCTCAAAGAACACAAGTACTTGGTCGTCGACACCAAATTTTTCAATCAAGCATTCAAAGACATACTCCTCACCTCTATCGACAATATTGACGAGACTTGTAATGGTTTACTCATTCATTCTGAGAATTTTCAGGCGTTGAATATGTTACAAACACAGTATCGCGAGAAGGTTAAGTGTATATATATTGACCCACCGTATAATACGAAGGGTGATGGGTTTATTTACAAAGATCACTTTCAACATTCATCATGGCTTTCATTTCTTCATTCTAGAAACGAAATTGCTAAATCATTCCTCAGCGATGATGGAGTTATTGGTATCAGTATTGATGATAATGAATTTCATAATTTGACCTTACTCCAAGACAATATTTTTGGTGACAACAAAATAGGAGAGCTTGTTGTTATACGTGCTGAAGGTGGTGGGTTAGCCAAGAAAATAGTCAAAGGGCATGATTATTTCACTATTTATGCAAAAAATATTGAAAAATGTCCACCTCTTCTGCGACCAAAAGAAATTAGAGGGAAAATAGTTGACATTCACGGAAAAAAATATTGGATTGAAACTGACTGGTTACGCGTAGAGTTTGGAAAATACGGTACACTTTTGTATGAAGATATTGCTCAGGTAAAAGGCCTTGAGAAAAAGAAGGAAATTGATGAAGGCATCAATAACGGGATTTATTGCCTAATTCCTAAAGATGACAAACATATCGTTGGACGATTCAGAGACGTAGAAGAGGATGGAAGCAAATTTTACAGTGTAATTAAATACCTAAATTCTGATGGTTCGCAGATTGTTAATGATTTGTTTGGTCCAAATCAATTTCCATATCCTAAGCCAGTTGAATTAGTATCCCAGTTCGTACTAGGATCTACATTCAGTTCTCATTCATACAATAACGCAACAGTCCTAGATTATTTTGCTGGTTCAGGTACAACTGCTCATTCAGTGATAAGTATAAACAGAAACTATAGCCGCAATTTACGTTATGTAATGATTGAAGCAGGAAATCACTTCAATACGGTCACTAAACCACGCATCCAAAAAGTCATCTACTCGGCTGACTGGAAGGACGGTAAACCAGTTAATCGTGCCGGAAGCAGTCACATGTTCAAGTACCTGCGCCTCGAGTCGTACGAAGACACGTTGAATAATGTGCAAATGCAGGTGTCAGAAACAAGGAAACAGCTGTTTGCCGAAAATTCAAACAGTCCCATGCACGAGGAATACATATTGGGCTACATGCTCGATGTGGAGAGTCGGGATAGTGCGTCGTTGCTCAATCAGCAAGCATTCACGCACCCGTTTGATTATCGGCTCAACATTGCCAAAAGCGGCAGTGTGGCCGAAAGTGTGCCAACCCGCGTCGACATGGTCGAAACGTTCAATTATCTAATCGGGCTACGCGTTCAGCGCATGCGCACCGACATGCACTTGCGGCTTGTGACAGGCACCACGCCCGATGGACGCCGCACGCTGGTGGTATGGCGGGATGGCGCATTGTTGGGCGACCAGAATCACTTCTGGATGGCACTTACTGCAAATGAACTTGGAGCGCAATTGGCCCAAGATTACGACGTCATCTATGTGAATGGTGACACGACATTGGCGAGCTACCTCCCAAGTACGTGTCAAGTACGCCTCATCGACACCGAATTCCATGCCCGCATGTTCGCAGACACGGCGTACTAGCGCGAAAGATGATGGGAATACGATTATGACAAACCAACTTCCACTCCCGACAGATAAACGAGTGCGCACAACGCCCAAAGCGGGGCGCAATGGCGTCCAACTTGCGCTCAACAAGCAACTGGTACTCAAACGCTGGCTGTTGCAACTGTTTGGCGTAAAAGACTTCATGGAACTCGCTACGGAATTGAAAAAGGGCGAAAATAGCACTAATAACTCAAATGAATCCGGGCAATCAACGTACTTGGACGGAGTACTCGCCTGTGTGCGTAACCATGCCCGAGTCAACGACGATGCAATACGGCGCTATGATCAGGCTATTCTACAAAACTGGGACCAAGTTACTGAATCTGGCGACGAAAACGGCAACAGCATCCACATGAAGTACTTCCAGTATTTGGCGTTACTCTTCACTGAAATTTATTTGGATGCCTACTTCACCAATGCGGTCACACTCCAAACCGAACTAAACAATATTGTCAGACAACACAACATCACCAACGGTACGATGCTCCCCGAGTACAAGGCCGAAGATTTGCGCAAATTGGCGTTTTGGCAGGCCACCGGGTCGGGCAAAACGATTATCATGCACGTCAACATCCTGCAGTACTTGCGCTATGCCCAAGAATACGATTCACCGAGTAAGAAACTCATCCCCGATATGATAATTCTCTTGACACCCAACGAGAGTTTATCGCACCAACATCATAAAAATCTACTCCGCGCAGGATTCTATAATGCGCGCATCTTTGAAAAATCGCGTAGCACCCAAAGCCCACTCCAAAGTAGTGATAACCCGCAAAGCAAAGTCATCGAAATTATCGACATCAACAAGTTGGCCAAAGACGACGGCGACAAAACGGTGGCGGTGAGTGCGTTCGAAGGCAATAATTTGGTACTCGTCGATGAGGGACATCGTGGCAGTAGTGGCCAAGAGTGGATGGAATATCGCCGCCAGTTGGTAACCAACGGCTTTTCGTGCGAGTATTCGGCCACATTCGGGCAAGCATTCCGTGCGAGCAACGACCCCGCGCTTACCGCAGAATACGCCAAGTGCATCATCATCGACTATTCCTACCGTTATTTTTACGAAGACGGCTACGGCAAAGATTTTTCGATTCTTAACTTGCAGAAGCAGTCATCCACGGTTAGCACAGATCAGCAGACTGGGGGCCAGTTCGAGTATTTGGTAGGAAGTCTGCTCACGTTCTATCAACAACTACGCTACTACGATGATAAACGCGAACAAATCCGTGAGTTTCAACTCTATCGACCATTCATGATCTTTGTGGGTGGAAGCGTCACCAAAAACATCAACAGAGACGAAGTTTCTGACGTGGTCGAAATCATGCGCTTTTTGGCACGCTTCACCAACCAACAACAACGGGCGGTCACTGTACAAGCCATCAATCGTATCTTGTACGATGACGGGTATCTAATCGATGAAACCGGGAAAAGTGTGTTTGCCAACCGCTTTGAGTATTTACAGCAGCGTCAACTGAGTGCTGAAGCAATCTACGTGGACATGCTCCAACAAATATTCAAAACGTCCACTCCTGGCGCAATTACCGTGGAATTGTTGCGTAAAGCGAGTGGCGAAATCGCGCTCCGCATCGGCGAAAATGATGTCTTTGGTGTCATCAACGTCGGCGATGCGCCCGCCCTACTCAAGTTAATTCATGATGATGTAGAAGCATCGGGCATTCGTACCATTGAAAGTGATTTCAACGATTCGCTCTTCCACAGCATCAACAAGCCGAATTCATCACTGTCCATGCTCATCGGTTCACGCAAATTTACCGAGGGATGGAGCAGTTTCCGCGTGAGTTGCATGGGATTGATGAAAATCGGCAAAAATGAAGGCACACAGATTATTCAACTATTTGGTCGTGGCGTGCGCCTCAAAGGGTACAACACCACACTCAAGCGCAGTGCTGTGTTGGAACGCACCAATTTGCTGGGAGTAGACCGGCCTAAGCACATCGAGATCCTCGAAACGCTTAATGTGTTTGGTATACAAGCCAACTACATGGCCGAATTCAACAGTATTTTAACTGCAGAAGACATCCGCACACCAGACAAAATGCAGAAAATGGTGATATCGACACGTACCAACGAGTTCAGCAAACCACATGAATTACATGTGATTGGGCTGAAACGAGATACTGTGGCCTATGAACGCACTGGAGCCGCCATCGAACTAGCGGTGCTCGACGAGCAACAGACACCACGCCGTATCCATGTGACTCGCGATTATTATCCGCGACTCCAAGCACTCCACAAACATACTGTTGGTCCAAGTTTTGGCGATACCATCGACAAGTACAATAATGTACTCACCCATGGGCATTGTGTGTTCCTCGACTTCACGGCGTTATACAAAAAACTTATAGCCCTCAAGCAAGAGCGCAAATGGCACAATCTGATTATTACGCCAGATAATGTGCGTGCACTCATTGACCCAGGCGAAAGAAACCCGACAACGGTCAAAGGTGAATGGTATACGCTCTATGCACCACCTGCTGCATTTGAGTTCAGCAGGATGGCCAATGTAGCGTTATGGCAACAGATGGCGTTTGATTTACTCGCCGCTTACTGCGAAGTCTTCTACAAAAACCGGCGAGCTGCGTATGAAGCCGATTACCTCGTGTACAAATCGCTGAGATCGGAAGAGCGTCGTGTAGGGAAAGAGTGTCTTCGCCTGTGTAGAT
>CALFIC010000050.1 GCA_937876225.1 uncultured Chloroflexota bacterium
GGTCGAGCTTTTCGTCGATGCGGATATGTTGGTCACGGGCGGCTTGCTCGCGTTGCTCGCGGGCGGCGCCACGCATCAAGTTGTCGTCATCGAGGCGTTGGCTTTGGGCTTGGCTTTGGGCATCGAGTGCCGCCAGTTCACGCTCGTAGAATTCATCGAGTTGGTCGAGGGTCGTTTCGCTGATTTTGCGTCCTTCTTCAACGAGGACCACACTGCGAAAGAGGATTTCTTCATCGGCGATTTCTTCATCGCGGATTTCGAGGTCCTCACGCAGTTTTTCGTAGTCTTGTTTGAGCAAGCGCTTTTGGGCGTCGATGTTGCTGATGACGTTGTCCGAGGTGACTTCTGCTTCGACATCAACTACTGTGCTTGGTACGTTAATCCGTTGCAAATCAGTAGTCAGCCCAGTGGCAATTGCGCCCTGTTTGTCTTTGGCTTCGAGTTCGAGGCTGGCGATGCGATCATCGTACTTGGCTTCGAGCTCGGCGCGGATCTCGGCGCGGGCTTCGTCGTCGACATGGGTGACAATATAGGCCGCAAAATAGAGCACGCGCTCGAGGTTGCGGGGCGTAATGTCGAGCAACAGGCTCAAGCGGCTGGGTGAGCCTTTGACGAACCAAATATGGCTGACCGGCGTGGCCAGTTGGATGTGGGCCATGCGTTCGCGGCGGACTTTCGAACGGGTGACGGTGACGCCACACTTGTCGCAGACCACACCGCGGAAGCGTACCCGCTTGTATTTACCACAGTAACATTCCCAGTCACGGGTAGGACCGAAGATTTTTTCGCAGAACAAACCATCACGCTCGGGTTTGAGTGTGCGGTAGTTGATGGTCTCCGGCTTGGTAACCTCGCCATGTGACCATGCCAGAATCGCCGTGGGCGACGCAAGGCTGATGCGAATCGAGCTGAAATCGTTGATCTCGAGCATACGTAATGCACTTCCTAGGGATAACCCCTGCTATTCGTCGCGTTCCCGACCAGAAATGTTGATGCCGTCGAGCTGGACCATGTCGCCATCGGCGTCGTCGTTGAGCTGGACTGGTTCTTCGTTTTCGGACAAGACGTCGACCGATAGACCCAATGACTGGAGTTCCTTGATCAAAACCTTGAATGACTCGGGGACACCCGCTTCTTGAATCGTTTCGCCTTTGACAATGGCTTCGTAGGTCTTGACACGACCAACCACGTCGTCGGACTTGACGGTGAGCATTTCTTGCAAAATATAGGCTGCGCCATAGGCCTCAAGTGCCCAGACTTCCATTTCGCCGAAGCGCTGACCACCGAACTGGGCCTTACCACCCAACGGTTGCTGGGTAACCAAGCTGTAGGGGCCAGTCGAACGGGCGTGGATTTTGTCTTCGACCAAGTGGGCCAATTTGAGCATATAAATATACCCAACGGTGACCGGGTTGTGGAATTGCAAACCAGTCCGGCCGTCAAACAAGCGTACCTTGCCGTCTTGTGGCAAGCCTGCATTGCCCAACCAGGTCTGGATGTCGTCTTCGCTGGCACCATCGAATACCGGGGTGGCGATACGCATCCCGACCCGCTCAGCAGCCCACCCAAGGTGAGTTTCGAGGATCTGACCGAGATTCATACGGCTTGGTACACCGATAGGGTTGAGGATGATGTCGACTGGTGTGCCGTCTTCGAGGAAGGGCATGTCTTCGACGGGCAAAATGCGGCTGACCACACCCTTGTTGCCGTGACGACCGGCCATTTTGTCCCCTGCCGAAATTTTGCGCTTTTGACAGAGCAAAATCTGGACTTTTTGGTTGACGCCGACGGCCAAGTCGACATCGTTGTTTTCGGTGCGGTCAAAGCGTTTGACGCCGATGACCTTACCGCGCACGCCGTTTTGGACGCGCAACGAGCTATCTTTGACTTCGCGGGCTTTTTCACCAAAGATGGCACGGAGCAAACGCTCTTCGGCCGTCAATTCGGTTTCACCCTTGGGGGTGATTTTGCCGACGAGGATGTCATTGGGGTGGACTTCGGCACCGACATAGATGATACCGCGGTCATCGAGGTTGCGCAGGCTTTCGGGGCCGACGTTGGGGATGTCGCGGGTGATTTCTTCGGGTCCCAGTTTGGTTTCGCGCGCTTCGATTTCGTAGCGTTCGATGTGGATCGAGGTAAAGACGTCTTCGCGGACCAAGCGCTCGCTGACGAGGATGGCGTCTTCGAAGTTTCCACCTTCCCACGGCATAAAGGCTACCAGCACGTTTTGGCCCAGCGCTAATTCGCCGTTTTCAGTAGAAGAACTATCAACGATAACTTCGTTGCGCTTGACCCGTTGGCCACGCACCACTGAAGGACGTTGGTTGATACAGGTATCTTGGTTCGAGCGCATGAATTTACGCAAGCGGTAGGTATCGGTAACCAAGGCGTTTTCGTCGTTGTAAAGCAGATTCCCCTGCAAATCACAGCGATTAATCACGATGGTATCGCCGGTCACACTGGCCACAATACCGTCATTGCGGGCCACGATGACCTGACCACTATCACGGGCGGCCAAATGCTCGATGCCGGTACCGACAATCGGCGCATCGGGGCGCAACAACGGCACCGCTTGGCGTTGCATGTTGGAACCCATCAGGGCTCGGTTGGCGTCGTCATGCTCAAGGAAGGGGATAAGTGCCGTCGAGACACTGACCACCTGCTTGGGTGATACGTCCATGTAGTCGATTTTGGAGACTTCCATGTCTTCGAATTCACCGTTGTAGCGGCATGACACTTCGTGGTCGATGAATCGGCCTACTTCGTTGACCACGGCGTTGGCCTGGGCAATCGAGTAGCGCTCTTCTTCGTCGGCCGTGACATATTTGACGTCGCGTGAAACGACGGGGTCGATTTTGATGGTGCGCAACGGCAATGCAGCGATTTGTTTGGCCATATCGGCGCTGATGTCCATACCTGCTTCACCAATGGTTTTGCCGGTCTTGGAATCGACGATATCTTCGCGCAAGCGTTGGCCTTCCAACATGGCGGCCGAGGCAAAGGTGAGGATGTCGGTGTCACTCAACACCGTCCCTGGGGCAATCAATAAATCGCCGGTCGACAAGTTACGATATTCGCGGGTGGCGATAATCGTCTTGCTGCCTTTGGGCAACGATTCTTTGGCATCTTCGAGGATGCCGGCTGCGGTGGGCAATTCACGATAGACGCGGCGATAAGGTGTCTCGAGGAAGCCCATTTCGTTGACGCGGGCATAAGTCGACATCGTACCAATCAAGCCGATGTTGGGACCTTCGGGCGTTTCGACGGGACAAATCCGACCGTAGTGCGAATGGTGCACGTCGCGGACTTCGAAGCCGGCGCGATCGCGGCTCAAACCACCAGGTCCGAGGGCCGACAAACGACGCTTGTTGGTGAGCTCGGCCAAGGGATTGGTCTGATCCATGAATTGTGACAACTGTGAACCACCAAACCACTCGCGGATGGCCGCAAGGACTGGGCGGATGTTGATCAACGCATTGGGGGTAGCACTCTCGGATTCGACCAACGACATGCGCTCTTTGATGACCCGTTCCATGCGCAACAAGCCGACGCGGAATTGTTGTTGGATCAATTCACCGACCGTGCGCACGCGCCGGTTGCCCAAATGGTCGATATCGTCGGCCTTGAAGCCGGGGTGGTTGTTGTTGAGCAAAATAATCCGCTCAATGATTTTGAAAATGTCGCGGTCAAGCAACACGCGGATGTCGAGGCTGGGCGGGTCAGTGACACCGTCGCGCTCGTAGAGGTTTTTGTTGAGTTTGTAACGACCAACTTTGGCCAAATCGTAACGCCGCTCGCTGAAGAAATACGACTCCAGCAATGATTTGGCATTATCAAGGGTGGGCGGGTCACCTGGACGCAAGCGCTTATACAGCTCAATCAAGGCTTCTTTGGAATTGCGCGTGCTGTCTTTGTCGAGCGTCGTGCGCAAATATTTGTGGTCGTATTTTTCTTCGAGGGTGCCGAAAATTTCTTCGACGTGCTCGCTATGCCCGTGGTTGACCAAATCGCTGTCGTCACACCAATGACCTTCGCCATTGGGACCCGCTTGCCATGCCAAAATCGCCCGCAACAATACTGTTACTGGCATTTTGCGCTTGCGATCGACTTTGACGGAAATGATATCGCGTTTGTTGGTCTCGAATTCGAGCCAGGCACCGCGGTTGGGGATGAGTTTGGCGGAGTGCATTTTGCGGCCGGTGTTGGCATCGTCTTCGGCACTGAAATAGACACCCGGTGAACGAATCAACTGCGATACGACCACACGCTCGGCACCGTTAATCACAAACGTGCCGTTTTCGGTCATTTGCGGGAAGTCACCGAGGAAGGTGTCGCTTTCTTTGATTTCGCCCGTGCTTAAAATGCGCAATTGGACATTCACGCGCAATGGCGCAGAGAAGGTCAAATCATATTCGCGACATTCGTGCTCGTTGTGGCGGGGTGTACCAAAATGGAAATCGCCGAAACGTAATTCGAGATTTTTGCCCGTGAAATCAGTAATAGGCGAAATCTCACGAAACAGCTCCTTTAAACCTTCGGTGCGGAACCAATCGAAACTGCGCATTTGGGTTTCAATGAGATTGGGCACCTCGATGGCATCGCGCTCTTGACCGAATGTGTGCCGTGCAACCTTTTCACCAGTGGGCATATTGGGTAATACCAACGGCGGCAGGGCAACGTGACGATGAGTAGGAGACATGGAAACCTCGCTTTGTTCGGGCGGTAACCAAGGGGTAACAAATGTGCATAAACACACGATAATGCAAAAAACACCCTACCCGGCGCTTTTCGTCTCTGTTTGACGGTACTGCCTGGTAGTTGTTATCTGCGATTCATCGTGCGCGGTGCCTGTTATGACGGTGTACGAAGAGTACTGCCATATACAGCGAATTAGAATAATACTATAAATTGATACTTTCGTCAAGAGTATATGCGTAAATTATCCGATGTGATTTTTTCTGATAAATTACTGATACAAAAAACACCGTGTCATCACCATTAATTTTACCGTACAAAGCGTTTTTTTGGTTTTTTTACTAAGAAAAATATCAGCTCAGCGAGATGTGTTACAATAATGCACACCTACATAGGTCAATTTGTTGATGATATAGATTGTGTTGTAAAGGGTAATACCATGCCTACCGTTGTCGGCATCCGTTTTAAGGATTCCGGAAAAACATACTACTTTGACCCGACCCAAACCGAACCAGTGGTGCAAGGACAATACGTGATTGTCGAAACTGCCCGCGGCCTCGAAATGGCGCGGGTCTCCGAATTACCGCACGAAGTCGAAGAATCAGCGATTGTGGGCGAGCTCAAACCGGTGATTCGCCATGCCACTCCCGAAGACGATGTGCGTTGGAAGCAACTCAATAGTCGCCAAGATGAATTAATCAAACGTTGCCAAGAAAAAATCGACGAGCACGAATTGCCGATGGGGCTGGTCAAAGCCGAATATAGTTTTGATGGATCGCGTTTGACCTTTTATTTTACGGCCGACAAACGGGTCGACTTCCGCAACCTAGTGCGTGATTTGGCGCGGACCTTCCGGACGCGCATCGAATTACGCCAAATCGGCCCCCGCGACGAAGCCAAGTTGCTTGGTGGTATTGGCCCCTGTGGACGGATTTTGTGTTGTGCGTCGTTTTTGCCCGACTATGCCCGTGTTTCGATCAAAATGGCTAAAGACCAAGACTTGCCCCTCAACCCCAGTAAAATCAGTGGTGTGTGTGGGCGCTTGTTGTGCTGTCTGGCCTACGAACACGAACAATACATCGAGATGAAAGCCGAAATGCCGCGCCGTGGCATGTGGGTGCAAACGCCCGAGGGCCCCGGTGAAGTGGTCAATGTCAACGTGCTACGGAGCACGGTGACGGTGTTGTTGTCGGCCACAGGGGTGCCCGAAGAGTTTTCGCCCCAAGTCATCCAAGAAACGACCAATGAAGTGGCCAACCAAGCCAAAGCGCGTAACGCCGAAGGGATTACGCCGGCGGTATCGCATCAGCGCAACCGTGGCGAACGCCGCTTGCTCCGCGAAGAATTCGAGTCATCTGATATGTTGGCAGCCTTGGCGGCCCTCGAAGATAAACCGGACGAACAATCACGGGGCGACGATATCGGTGCGGCGGTCCGCCAGAAACCCAACGATAATCGCCGTGACGATAATCGCCGCGACGACCGTCGCAATGCGCCACCGCTGCAAGATCGTCGTGGTCCGGACAACCGCCCCACTGCCGATCGGCGGCCAGGTTTTGTGCCTAATGATGCTCGCACACCGCGCCCCGATGCCCCGCCGCGCCCAGATGAGCGCCGCAATGCGCCATTTACGCCTCGTCCACCTCAGGGTGGCGATCGCCGGCCCGAAGCCC
>CALFIC010000051.1 GCA_937876225.1 uncultured Chloroflexota bacterium
ACGTGCGATTTGAGGTGCGCCGTCGTTCATTGGATCATCCGTCGTGGCGATGCAGGGGCGTCATTGCATGGCGCCCCTGCATCGCCTGTTGCTCCGCGTGCCCCGCGCCTCCGCGTGCGAAATCCGAAGCATTCTGTATTCGGCATTTTCAATTTTCAATTTTCAACGGGTGTGCCATGCTATAATCACGGCATGACGTAAAACCACCACAAAGGCTACTATTGTTATGTTTGAACAAGCATTTCGTAATATCGACGATACCCTGCGCAAAGAGGCCGGTTGTGCGTCCGAGCTCGACTATACCGAGCAGTCTTCGTGGTTGCTATTTTTGAAATATCTCGACGGGCTCGAAGCAGATCGCGCCGTGACTGCAGAACTCGAAGGGCGCCCATACAAATACATCCTTGATGAGCCATTCCGCTGGAGCGCGTGGGCCGCCCCCAAAATAGGCGACGGCCGCATCGACCAGACCCACGCAATGACAGGCGATGATTTGCGCGATTTCGTCAATACCAAGCTTTTTCCCTATTTAAAGGGCTTCAAAAAATCGGGAGTTGAAGCCCAAACACTCGAATACAAAATCGGCCAGATTTTTAGTGAGATTACCAACAAAATCCAGAGCGGCTATAACATGCGTGACATCATCAATCAGATGGATGGGCTACGCTTTCGCTCGCAACAAGAAAAATACGAACTCTCGCACCTCTACGAAGCCAAAATCCACAACATGGGCAATGCCGGGCGCAATGGGGGCGAATACTACACGCCCCGCCCCCTCATCCGTGCCATCATCCAGGTCGTCAAGCCCACCATCGGCGAGCGCATCTACGACGGTGCAGTCGGTTCGGCTGGGTTTTTGTGCGAAGCCATTGATTATCTACGGGCCAGCAACCCCGATCGGAGCCCAGCGCAAGAACGCATCCTGCAAGAAGAAACGTTGTACGGCAAAGAAAAGAAATCGCTGGCCTACGTCATCGCCATCATGAATCTGATTTTGCATGGCATCGAAGCGCCCAACATCATCCATACCAATACTTTGGGCGAAAACGTGATGGACATCCAAGCCCGCGATCGCTACGACGTCGTCCTCGCCAATCCCCCCTTTGGTGGCAAAGAACGCCCCGAGGTACAACAAAACTTCCCCATCAAGACCAGCGAAACCGCCTCGCTCTTTTTGCAACACTTCATCCGTAGTCTCAAGGCCGGTGGCAGGGCAGGCATCGTCATCAAAAACACCTTTTTGTCCAATACCGACAATGCCTCTGTCAGCCTGCGCCGCGAGCTGTTGCAGAGCTGCAATCTGCACACCATCCTCGATTGTCCTAGCGGCACCTTCCAAGGGGCTGGCGTCAAAACGGTGGTGCTTTTTTTTGAAAAGGGTGCCCCGACGCAACAAATCTGGTATTACCAGCTCGACCCGGGTCGTAGTATGGGCAAAACCAACCCGCTCAACGATGCCGATTTGGCCGAGTTTGTGGCGTTGAGCCAGACTCGCGCCGCCAGTCCCAAAAGCTGGTGCATCGACGTCGCCGGCATCGATCAAAAGACGTACGATTTGGCCACCAAAAACCCAGCCGGTGCAACCGAGGTCATCCATCGCCGCCCGGCTGACATCCTCGCTGACATCGCTGCCCTCGATGCCCAAAGCGCTGCGGCCCTCGCGCGGATTCGTACCCTCATCGGCTAATTCCGTTGCATTCGACGGGATTACGCATACTATATGGAGTAAACCATGGATGTTGCGATAGACAAAAATACCCGCTGGCCGCTGGTGCGGCTGGGGGATGTGTGTGAGATTATTAATGGAGCGACTCCAAGTACGTCAAATTCAGAATATTGGGATGGAGGACATGCTTGGATTACACCTGCAGAAATGGGGAAACTTGATTCACCACTTGTATCAGACACTCGAAGAAAAATTACAGATGCTGGTCTACAGAACTGTTCAGCGAAACTAGTACCTGAATACTCAGTCATATTGTCATCTCGTGCGCCAATTGGATATGTCGTAATCAATGAAATTCCCATGGCTTTCAATCAAGGATGTAAAGGTTTGGTACCGGGATTTAAAATGAATTTCCAGTATCTTTATTACTTTCTTTTTGCGAAAAATGAATTATTGAATGAATTGGGAACAGGAACCACGTTTAAAGAGCTATCTTCTGGAAAACTCAAAGAAATCCTTATCCCCCTGCCACCCCTCGCCGAGCAGCAGCGCATCGTGGCGCGGCTCGATGCGGCGTTCGCCGCCATCGCCGAAGCCAGCGCTGCTGCCGTGGCCAATCTCCGCAACGCCCGCGCGCTGTTTGATAGCTACCTCGATCAGGTATTTAGTACGCGCGGTGCGGGCTGGGTGGAGCGAAGGCTGGGGGATGTATGTGACTTTGAAAATGGCGATCGTGGTTCTAATTACCCTAACCGAAATGAGTATGTAGCTAATGGGATTCCTTGGATAAATACAGGACATATATTGCCAGACGGCAGGCTTTCATCGATAGATATGCATTTTATTACAAAAGAGAAATATGATTCGCTTCGCAGTGGCAAAATTCGAGCGGGTGACCTTGTATACTGCCTACGAGGTGCAACGTTGGGTAAAACAGCCATTACAAGTCCATATTCTGAAGGTGCAATTGCTTCGTCTTTGGTCATTTTACGTCCTTCACCAAATATAGAAAAAATGTTTCTATATTTCTTTATGATTAGTCATCACGGACAAAAACAAATAAGAAAATTTGAAAATGGAGCTGCTCAACCAAACTTGGGTGCTAAAAATGTCGCACAATTTGTTATTCCTGTACCCTCACTTTATGATCAAAAGACATCAATTGAAATGTTAATCTTGCTACGTGAGCAAACCCAAACACTTCAACGAGTGTTTGAAACTAAACTCACCGCCCTCACCGAGCTCAAGCAAGCGTTGTTAGCTGAAGTATTTGGGGCGGGTGCGTAGCCCACTTGACGTGGTGCTCGCGACAATAGTGGTGATGCCACACCGCCACATATGTGTACTACTCCCGTATGGCGCTTACCATGCGGGGTTTTCGATACCAAACAATGGTATACTGCAGTATTACGGAATAAGCGATTATTTTTATAGCGTGAGCATATCGCCGACATACAAGATAACGCAATGTGTCGGTTAAAGGAACCA
>CALFIC010000052.1 GCA_937876225.1 uncultured Chloroflexota bacterium
TCTCCCTCGGCTTGCCACAGTATGCGCCGCCCCGCTCTCCTATGTTATTTTTTACCCAAAAATATTATTTCAAATTTATTTGAACTATTTTTTCCACAAAAAATACTGCCTATTCCTCTTCCTCGTGCGCCATGCGAAAAGCCAACACACACGATCTCTCCAACTACCACTTGGATCAAATGCGTCGCTATCTCCTCTCCGCAATACCTATGCCAAACCACCTCCCCGTCATTCCATGCCGGTTGCGCTGGCAACCGTAGCGTGGAATCTCCCTCGGCTTGCCACAGTATGCGCCGCCCCGCTCTCCTATGTTATTTTTTACTCAAAAGTATCATTTCAAATTTATTTGAACTATTTTTTCCACAAAAAAACTCCATACACCGCACCAGCGAGTGCTTCAACAATGGTTGGCGAGGGGGCAAAATTATTGGAGTACAAAAAACGCCCCACTACGACGATACCCAATCACGCTCATCAAGAGCGGAATGGTATCACGCGCAATGGGGCGGGCAATTCGGCGCAATTAATCTGCAAACGGCGGGCGGGGGTAGCCGACGCCAAACGGCTCTTCGGGACGTTTCCATTCGCCCATCAATGCCCGGCGTAACGGCGTGGTCCGGGCCAAGAAGTCAGGGTCATTGCGCATCCGATCAGACGGGATGAGCCAGGGTGGTGAGTAGACAATATGCATGGTATGGCGATCAAAATCACGTTCGTTGCGTCCGGTACGGTGGAATACTCCTTGGTGGAAGAGCAACGCCGTGCCTGGTTTGCCACAAATCACATCACGAATAGGCAAATCATCCTCATCGGGTTTGATTGATTTGGGCCATGGGGTCATGTGATTGTGACTACCGGGAATCATCACCATGTTGCCCATACCATCTTCAGATTGATCGGTGAGGTAATAGCCGACGCGCAATTGCATGATAGGCGTTTGGGTAGCCGCCAAGCGGCGGAACTCATACACGCCCGAACCATCTTGGTGGTAGCCGCCTGCTTTGGTGTTGGCGGGTTGGACGGTAGCCCATGAGCTTTGGATGATGAAGTAATCGCCCATCAACGCCCGGATTTTGGGCAAAATCGACGGATGGTCCAACAATTCCTCGATGGCCGGTTCACTCTCATAGAGGTGACCAAGTTGGCGCCATTCGCCGGCAGGGTAGGCCGAATGCGCCCGGCGCGACGCTTCCAACACCGCAGCCACTTCGGTCGCCGACAACGCATCAGGAATTACCAAATAGCCAAAGGTATCGAACATAAAGCGTTCACGTTCGGTCATGGCTCCAGGTGCAGCAATTGGGATCATTGCAGAGCTCCTTTGTGGGAACGGATGATTATTATGGTATCACAAAAAAATCACCCTACTTTAGCACTCGCTACATACCATTATTTACGGATTCCAAATATTTTGCTCGCACAGGCTATGACTACATAAAAATGATTGATATAAACGCTATACGTTACGTGAAAAAAATTCCCCCACACGCCAGTGTGGGGGTGGGGTTATTGGTGGGCCGCGAGGGACTCGAACCTTCAACACGCTGATTAAGAGTCAGCTGCTCTACCAATTGAGCTAGCAGCCCGAACAACGATGTGTATAATACCATCATCACATCCAAAATGCAAATCCAATTTGCCACGCCGTGACAGAATTCGCTGACGACACACGATGAAGAGGTTTTTTATGATCAACGTCGATCCAAACCATACCCAATCTGCCTATGGTGGTGCCGGCTGGCGCCCCCGGAGCCTGACCCTCCGTGGCGAATTAGGAGGCATTTGGGGCGCCTGTGGCATCGATAGCGAATACCGCAAATTAACCCATGTCCTGCTCCATCGCCCCGGTGATGAACTCCACGCATCGGCAGACCCCGATGCCGTCAATATGCTCGAGCCCCTTGATTTGGCGCGGGCCCAAGCGCAGCATGACGCCATGGCTGCCGTCTATCTGGCCCACGGTGTCCATGTCACCTATGCAACGCCGGCGACCCAACCCACCCCCAACCAAATGTTTATGGCCGACGTATTTGTGATGACGCCCGAAGGCGCAATTATTGCCCGCCCCGCGTCGCAAGTCCGCGCCGGCGAAGAACGCGTCGCAGCCCGCCGCCTAAGCGATATGGGCGTCCCAATTATCCGCAGTATTGGCGGTAGTGGTACATTCGAAGGTGCCGATCTGCAATGGCTCGACGCTCGTACAGTGATTATTGGCCGTGGCCAACGCACCAATGACACCGGCGCTGACCAAATCGCCAATGTGTTAGGTGATATGGGTATCGATGCTATCAAAGTTGACCTGCCATATGGTACGATGCATCTGATGGGAATGCTACGAATTATAGACACCAACTTGGCATTAGCGTGGCCCACCCGGCTCGTCCATCGCGCCGTCGATGCCTTACGTGATCGTGGCTACCATGTCGACTTTATCCCCGAAAACGATGAAGTACGCCGTGGGGCTGCGTTTAATTTTGTCACTCTCGCGCCACGCAAAATCTTGATGGCGGCAGGGAACCCCCAGACCCAAGCGTGGCTCGAACGTCACGGAATCACCTGTGTCACCACCCCCGTCGATGAACTCGCCAAAGCGGCTGGGGCAATCGGATGCCTGACTGGCATTATTGCCCGTGAAATGTAGTGTAAGGTAGGCTCCTCATGAACTGGTCACCCACAATTTTTCGCATCAAAGACATTCCCATCAAAATGCATGTGAGTTTTTTGCTGTTACTCGGCTACGAAGCCTGGATTTGGCGTAGTCACGGCTATATGGGAATGTTGTTTGGCATGGGCATGACTCTGCTGTTGTTTAGTTGCGTGATCTTGCACGAATTAGGCCATGCCCTCGCAGCAGGCACCGTCGGCATCCCCGTCCGCGAAATCTTGTTGTTGCCAATTGGTGGCGTTGCCTATCTGTCACGCCGACCCCGCAAACCCATCCACGAATTATGGATTGCCATAGCCGGTCCACTCGTCAATGTCGCGATTGCCTTGGTATTGTTGCCGTTTATTCCCACTGCTGATATCAGCTCAACGATGTCGATTGCAGCCCTCCCTGGTCCTGACGCATTACCATCGTGGACAGTGGCCGTGTCATCGTTGTTTGTCGCCAACGTCATGTTGGTGTTGTTCAACATGCTCCCCGCCTTCCCACTCGACGGCGGGCGGGTACTCCGTGCCCTCATCGCCATGGTGACGAGCGAACGCCAAGCCACCACCATTGCCACCATGATTGGCCAAGGCGCTGCCGTCGTGATTGGAATCATCGGCATTCTCAATGGCAATGTCATGTTACCCCTCACCGCCGTGTTAATTTTTTTGAGCGCTGGCAACGAACAAAGCGAAACCCAAGCCCGTACCATGCTCGAAACCCGCCTCGTCGGCGATGCCTATAACCGCAATGCCATCACCTTGTCACCAGCCGACCGCACTAGCCGGGTAGTCGATCACATCTTGACCTCCTATCAACCCGACTTTGCCGTGGTGCAAGGCAATCAACTGCTCGGCATCGTTACTCGCGAAGATGTCATGCACGCCCTCGCCACCGACCCCCGTGACGTCTATGTGGCCGGTATCATGCAACGCGATGTCATCAAAGTGGCGCATACCCTCACCCTCGATGAGGTACGCACCACTATTAGTGCGGCAGATAACGGCGAAGTAGCCGCGGTCTATCGTGGCGATGAGTTCCTCGGGCTCGTCAGTCTCACCGACATCGCCGAAGCCCTTGCCGTCATTGATTATGTCACCCGCCAAAAAACATTGCAGGCGGTATAATCTTGGTCCAATATATCCCAAACCACTCACCCGCCGCATTACGCTAAAAATTATCCTACCTGCAGAAATACCAGAAATCAGCCCATCCGGGTATAACTTTTGTACCCGGATATATCAATCATCAGCACATCTATTTTTTAGATGACAATTTCTAAAAAAAATGGTATATTGAATAAATAATAAATAATTACGTCCACAAATGAGGTCACTAATGCAAATAATCGAATTAAATCCGGCTGATATCGCCGTCAGCCGCAGTGGTATCCGCGAAGATATAGGTGATGTGAGTGGGCTAGCCGCCACCATTGCCGACCAAGGGTTACTCCAGCCGCTTGGCGTGATGGCGCGCCCCGAAGGTGGCTACGAGCTTATTTATGGGCATCGCCGGCGCAGTGCAGCTCTCAGTTTGGGGCTCACCCAAGTTCCATGTTTGGTATACGACAACGACGACCGTCAGCTTATCCGTCAATTAACCGAAAACCTGCAACGGCGTGATTTGAATGATCTCGAGCAAGCGCGAGCCTTCGACCGCTTGCGGCAACGCTTCGCCAGCGAACATCCTAATGCCGACGAAGGGCAGTTGGATG
Organism: uncultured Chloroflexota bacterium; assembly: GCA_937876225.1. GTDB lineage: Bacteria > Chloroflexota > Chloroflexia > Chloroflexales > Roseiflexaceae > UBA965. Next base: position 4,365 of record CALFIC010000052.1, read on the forward strand.
ATTTTGTGGCGCAAATCGTCGGCTTGTCGCCGCGTTCGGTGCGCCGTTATTTGGGACTACTCGATCTCGACGAAGGGATCCAGGCCTATTTGCGGAGCGGCCAAATGACGGTCACCCAGGCTCAGCACCTACGCCGCATCAACAACGACCAAACCCGCACTGAATTGGCACGCGCGGCGGTCGACGAAGGCATGTCTGCCGCAGAACTCAGTCGACTAGCCAGTTATTTTGCAGCCAACCCTACCCATACCCTCGATAGTGCCATCAATGCCCTCCAAGCAGCCCCCACACCGGTAGCACCTGCCCCCAGTATGCCGGCGATGCCCAATCCAAGCGACGAATATCAACCACCGAGTAGCTACGACATGCTCCCCAAAGGTGGAAGCCGCGATGACGACAGAGACGACGATGCTGGGTATTTGCGTGACGATAGCGTGGTAGCAAGCACCAAAGTCCGCCAAACCAAAATCAAGTCGCTTGATCAAATGGTTGACGAAAGTGATCGTTTGTTGCGTACTTATGCCGATGGGCAACTCCAGCGCTGGATCGACCATGACGAAAACGCCCCTCTCAAAGTCAGTATGGTGATTGTACAACTACAACGACTAGTAAATGCGTTACGCGATATTGCCAATGCTGAACAATGGCCAATTGAATTGGAATAAACGGAGGAAGCCATGCCGCCACGCAAAAACGGATTACGCCGTAGCTCTGCCACTACATTCCGCCGGCGCCTGATAATCTTTCGGCGCTTGTTCCGCTCAGATTGTTCGGCAAGTGAGCTAATCGAATCAGTCAATCTCGCACTCAACCACGACGGCTACCCCCCCGCAGCAAATATGGCACTCAAACATGACCTCGATGCCCTCAAACATGAGTACAATTGTGTGATTCGTTTTGACCGCAAAACCAATTGCTACAAAATACTGAGTGTGGGAGATTTTGCCATCCTTGATTTACCGAGCGAGAGTGTCGACGCACTGAATTTTATTGATAAAAACTTTCCTGACGAAAATGTGTTATCGGCGTTTATCAATGTCCAGAAATTATTACGCCAAATCAAAATGCTCGTTCCCGATGACACGAAGCCCAAAGGGGGCATTCCGTTGACATTCCGCAATCCAGGTCGACAAAACAATGAAGTAGACAAACGCACGCTACAAGTAGTACGCAAAGCCATCGAAAATAAACAAATGTTGGCGTTTGATTACACGAGCAATTTCGAATTGCACGAAGCCCGCCGGCACACCGTCGCGCCCTACGAAATCTTTTTTCGAGATGGACATGCCTACCTTGATGCAGTGGTACATGCCGTATCCCCGGCGGGGCATGTGGTAGCTAATGACACCGTCGAATATCGGCTTGACCGGATTACCCGTGGATCAGCCAAACAACTCCCCAACAGCATCCCACCGGTACGCCCCCCACAATCACGCTACCCAATCGTCTATACACTTGGACCCGAGGTCGCACGGCGACGCGATCTGGCGTCATTTTTTAATGAAACAACGATTACCTATAACGACGATGGGAGCGCGAAGGTTAATGCAGTTGTCAATAATCTATGGACTACCCGCCAGATTTTGTTGCGCTATGGCAGTGCGTGCGTGGTCTCTTCACCACCTGAATTAGTACAGATGTTTCGCGATACTATTGCCCAAATGGCAACGAAATATTCTTCATAGCTGAATCACAATTCAGGTAATACCTGCAATAATCCTCGTCAACGTATATACATACAATGATGAGGATTGTTGCATAAAATACCTCATCATCTCCACATTCGCCAATCCAACCAATACCGTGTATAATTGATAAGTTATTGAATAAGGAGGAACGTGTGACGAACACCTTTGAGGCCCTTGGACTGAGTAGTGGGTTATTGGGCACACTAAATGAGCTTGGTTACCAGACGCCTACACCAGTACAAGCTGCTTCAATCCAGCATATGCTCGCTGGCGCAGATGTGATAGCGCAAGCGCAGACAGGCACCGGCAAGACCGCAGCATATGCACTACCGATTATCGAGAATATCGACATCAACCTACGACACATCCAAGCGTTGGTGTTAGCGCCCACCCGTGAGTTAGCAGTGCAGGTCGCAGCGGCCTTCAAGAGTTACGCCAAGCACCGCGGCAATTTAAACATCGTCGCGATTTATGGTGGTCAACCCATCGAACGGCAGTTCCGCTCATTGTCTAATGGTGCTCACGTGGTTGTGGCCACACCAGGCCGCCTGATTGATCATATAAATCGTGGCACGATTTCGTTGACCAACGTCAAGGTCATTGTCCTTGACGAAGCCGACGAAATGCTCGCCATGGGCTTCATCGAAGACGTGGAGCGAATTTTGGCAGTGTTGCCCAAACCACATCAGACGGCGTTGTATTCGGCCACTATGCCCGAAGCAATTTCGAATTTGGCCAAACGTTACATGACCAACCCGGCCCGAATTGCCATCGCTGCCAGTCAGCGCACCGCCGATTTGGTTGAGCAACGTGTCTACGAAGTCTACCCCAACGATCGTTTCGAAGTATTGTCACGCTTGTTACAATTCGAAGAACCCGGCGCAGCGATGATTTTTTGCCGGACCCGCAACGACGTTGACCAATTGGGCGAGAAGCTCACCGCCCGCGGCTTTAATTGTGATACCCTGCACGGCGAATTGTCCCAGACCCAACGCGATCGCGTCATGCATCGCTTCCGTACCGCCCAAAGCCAAATTTTGGTAGCCACAGACGTTGCGGCTCGTGGGCTCGATGTTGATCACGTGACCCACGTGATTAATTTCGAAATCCCACCCGACCCTGAAGTCTATGTCCACCGGATTGGTCGTACCGGCCGCGCTGGGCGCACCGGCATCGCAATTTCGATTATCACACCACGTGATCGCTTTGTGATGCGCACGATTCAGCGCATGACCAACGCCACGATTACGCCACATACCATCCCCGCCCTTGCCGACCTCAACAAACGGCAACGGTCACGGTTGGCCAAACAAGTGGCGGACACCGTCGAAGCCCACGATTTGGTCCTCGAGAAATCACTCTTGGCCCAGCTCGCTGAGCAATTTGATAGCGAAACCATCGCGGCGGCTGCCTTGCGGATTGCCTTTGGCAATGTCCTCAACGAAGTCACGCACGATCCATTGGCCAAATCGATGAGTGTCGCTAGCCAAAACTTCGAACCCCGCAATTCGGTGAGCAACAGCGGACCAGCCCGATCGTCGTCAATGAATCGCGACAACGTACGCTTGATTATCGACATCGGTCGCGATCAAGGCGTGCGCCCCGGCGACATCGTCGGTGCCATCGCCAACGAAGCCAAAATCCCCGGTCGCTTGATTGGTGGCATCGAGCTCCACGACGGATTCTCGTATGTCAATGTACCCCAACGCGATGCCCGTAAGGTCATCGAAGTACTCAATCATGCTACGATTCGTGGTCGGCGCATTCGTGCAAACTTGGCCACTCCCGCCACTCGTAAATCCTAATATCAGCCCGCATGCTGGTAGCACTCACCCCGTCACCTTTTGTGACGGGGTGAGTTTTTTTACAAAAACTCACCCCTCAGCCAGAGAAATTGCCAATACCATTGCATAAATCTGGTAGGATAAAGCCATCAACGTTGCAAAGGAGCAGACAATGGGTCAATTACGCCCCGCCGGTTTACGTACCGAATACCTTGAATCGCCACGTGGAATTACCGTAGCTCAGCCACGCTTGAGTTGGCTCCTTACGGGTGACGGTCACGATCGTCGCCAAACGGCTTATCAAATCCGCGTCGCCACCAACCCCAAATTACTCAAACAAGCCAACGCAGCGTTATGGGATAGTGGCAAAATCATTAGTGACTTGCAACCCGCCATCCGCTATGCTGGACCAGCTTTATCAAGCGGAGTAACCGCCTATTGGCAAGTGCGCGTCTGGGATGAAAACGATATTCCTTCTGCATGGAGTCGTACTGATTTGTGGCAACAAGGGCTCGATGAATCTGATTGGGCCGCTGCAGCGTGGATCGCCTACCCAACCCCCAAAGATGTCGGCGAACTGAGTCAACCCGTGGCCATGCTTCGCCATCAATTTGATTTGCCCAGTAAACCGGTCAGCGCTACCTTGTATGCCTCAGCCCTCGGGTTGTACGAGATTCAACTCAATGGTCAAGTGGTCGGTGATCGGGTCCTCACCCCCGGCTGGAGCGATTACAACCACCGCGTGATGTACCAAGCGTACGATGTCACCAGCCTGCTCCAACGCGATAGCAATGCCATCGCCGCCATGCTTGGCGACGGCTGGTATTGTGGGTATTTGGGCTTCGAAAACAATTTCTCGCGCTATGGGGACTTCCCGGCTTTGCGCTGTCGCCTCGACATCACCTGCGCCGATGGCAGCACCCATACTATCACCAGTAATCCCCAGTGGCGCGCCAACAATGGTCACATTCGCGCGGCGGATTTTTATATGGGAGCAACAATCGACTATACCCGCATCCCGCACGGCTGGGAACAAGTGGGATACGCCGATCATAGCTGGCATCCCGTCCAAGTCATCAGTTATGCTGGTGTCATGAGCCCCGATACGTCACCACCATTGCGCATCATCGAGACATTGCCGGTGCAACGCGTCACGCAACCGGCTCCCAAAGTCTATATCGTCGATTTCGGGCAAATTTATGCCGGCTATATGCGCTTGCATGTGCATGGCAAACGGGGCCAAAAAATTACTGTTCGCTACGGCGAAATCTTGAATGGCGATGGCTCGCTCCATACCATCAATCTGCGCGCCGCCAAACAAACCGACGTCTTTATTCTCGATGGCGAATCACGCTGGATTGAGCCCAACTTCACCTACAAAGGATTTCGCTATGTCGAAATCAGCGGCCTCGACAAGCCACCCCAGCCCGAAGACATCAATGGCTGTGTAATGCATGTCGATGCTCCCCTCACCGGTGAATTCCGCTGTGCCGACCCCTTGCTCAATCAACTCTGGAAAAACATTCGCTGGGGCCAGCGCGGTAACTTCCTCAGTGTGCCCACCGACTGCCCCCAGCGCGACGAGCGCTTGGGCTGGACCGGCGATATGCAAATCTATGTCCGCACCGGCATTTACCAGATGGACTGCGCCGCCTATCTCACCAAGTGGATGCGTGATGTCCGTGACGGCCAACACGAATCCGGCGCATTCCCCGACGTCGCACCCCGAATCGTCGTGCAGGCCGAAGGCGCCCCCGCCTGGGGTGATTGTGGTGTGGTCGTCCCTTGGACGTTGTGGCGCATGTATGGCGATATTGAGTTCATCAACGAAAACTGGGAGGCCATGGAAAAATGGATGGCGTTCTTGCACGACACCAATCCCAACCTCCGGCGCCTCAATCGTCGTGGCAACGACTATGGCGATTGGGTCGCCATGGATTCTCATACCGCCCGTGACCTTATCGGCACCGCCTATTGGGCCCAAGACGCCACCTTGCTTGCCCAAATGGCCGAGGCTACTGGACGCACTGCTGCCGCCGCCAAATACCACGAGTTGGCACAGCACGTGCGCCAAGCCTTCTGCGAAGCCCATGTCTCACCCGAAGGTGCCGTGATTGGCGACATCAAAAGCGTCCATCCTCATTTGGTGCATCTCAATATGCAACTCAATGGCGAAACTCAAACCAACTACGCCTTGGCGCTTAATTTTGACCTCATCCCCGCCAGCACCGTCAGCTATGCCACCGATCGCTTGATTCGTGACATCGTCCGCCGTGGCAATCACTTGTCGACGGGGTTTGTGGGCACGATGCACTTATTGCCCGCCCTCACCAAGGGTGGCGCCACCGAAATGGCCTACCGCCTGCTTCGCCAACAGAGCTTCCCCTCGTGGCTCTATCCCGTCACCCAAGGCGCCACCACCATGTGGGAGCGCTGGGATTCGTGGCACCACGAATTTGGCTTACAGACGCCCACCATGAATTCGTTCAATCACTTTGCTTATGGGTGTGTAGGCGATTGGATGATGCGCACCATGATTGGTATCTGCGATCACCCCGACGCCCCCGGCTTCCGTACCGCCCGCATCGCCCCACAACCCGGTGGCGGACTCAGTTACGCCAAAGGCAGCTATACGTCCCAATTCGGTACCTACAAATCTGGCTGGAAAGTCAAAGGGAATTTGCTCCAACTCGATGTGAGCATCCCTGCCGGCTGTAGCGCCGAAGTGCATATTCCCTGTGACGACCCCAAAAGCATCCGTATTGATGGCAAAAAAGTCACGGCTACCGCGTCGAATGGCAGTGTCGTCGTCACGCTCGGCTCAGGCGAATATGCCATTACTAGCCATTGGAACGCCCCAACCACCACGATTAACGTGCTCGCCTAATATCCGGACCGCCGCTACTAGGGACTCATATCGCCACATATCACTTGTATCAGGGTACAGGTGGTATGTGGTTTTTTCTGGCAAAAAATAATTCAAATTTTGTTGAACTATTTTTTGCGACAAAAAAATGACATCCTACCCCATGACACCTTACATTATTGCGCTTTCACACCAGAGGGCGGATAGTATGGCGATGATTGGCCATACTATCCACCTATGCAGCCCACGCAGTTTTTTCCCTGACACTACGCACGAGTAGTTTATTTGGCCGGTAACAACGTCAGAATCGTCTGGGTATATACGTGACAGCACCGTACAATCGAGGGCAAATCAACCCATTCGTTACACTGATGGAAGTTCGCGCCAATTGGGCCATGCAACACTGTCGGGATATGGGCTAATTCGGCAAACAAATTAGCATCACTGACCCCTGTTGAATAATAATATTCACCAGCGCGACCATGTGCCTGGGTAAATGCCGCTTGGAGCGCCTGTACCAACGCATGATCTGCGCCTATTTCGAAGGGCGGGTAATAAGGCGGTGGCGTGGTGAGCTCGATACGAGCCGGTGAATTGAGCCCTGCCACAATCGCGTCCATTTGCGCCATCACTTCGGCTTTGTTTTCGCCAGGCACGATTTGGCGCGACACCAACACTTCAGCCCGTTCGGGGATGGTCACCACGTATTGCGCACTGCCACTCAAAAACGACAAGATTGATTGTGATGCGGGAATCCGTTCATGCACACCCAGCGGCAAGCCATCAACCTGCACCACAAAACGAGCCGCTTCGCTAGCGGCATTAATCCCTTGCCACGGCATAAAGCCATGCGCGGCTTTACCGATGACATCGGCCCGTACGAGGATTTTGCCGGCAGCGCCCAACTCAATTTCGGGCACTGATTCGCTGACAATACAATAGTCGGCGGCAATCCCTTGAGTCACCAAACTATTGGCACCGAGTGAATAGGCTTCTTCGTCAACCACCGCGCTGAATATCAATGTCCCGCTCCAGGCCGTCAGGTTTTGGACAAAGGCCCGGGTGACGAGCATGTTAGCAACCACGCCTGATTTCATATCGCAAGCCCCGAGGCCGTACATGCGGTCACCATCGATACGCCCTTGCCACGGGTCGCACTCCCAGCCTTCGGCAGCCAGCACCGTATCGGTGTGGCCATTGAGCATAAAGGTAGGACCTACGCCGTTTTCGATGCGTACCACTATATTGGGGGCTTGGCTAGTGGGCCAGATTTCGGCAGTCATACCGTGAGCCGTAAACCAATCAGCGACAGCTTGTTGCACGGCGTGCTCTTCACCGGGATAACTTTTGATGGCCACCAGTTGGCGCAGCAGTGCCGTTGCTTCGGCTAAATCATATGGAAACATTGTGGGTTATCCTTGCGTTCGTTTCAAAAAATCGCCGACCAGCGCGGCATACGCCGCTGGTGCTTCACGGCGGATACAGTGCCCCACATTGCGAATCAAGCCAATCTCCACCCACGACGACAATTGCCGGGCCGTGGCGGCTTCTCGCGCCGTCACAAGCACCCGACTCGCAGGTTCACCCACCACCAACAGCGTCGGCATCGTCAAGGCAGCAATCATTGTTTGCCACGCCACAAAGCGGTCTGTTTCGTTGAATGGCAAACGTGCCCCCACTTGCAGTTTCGCTTGGGCCCAAGAGCGCAACTCAGCGGCCTGCCAGGTCGGGTTATCGTCTGCACACCGCACGACTAACTGCTCGAGCGACAATGTTTTCATTTCATCAAGCCAGGCATAAAACCCCGCATCGTTGGCAGCCGCCACATCCGCATCAACCTGTGGATTCAACATCTCCAACGGCGGGTCTTCAAGCACGATCGCCCGCATCAGCTCAGAGTAGGTGGTGGCCGCAGCCAAAGTCGCCATTGCCCCCATCGAATGCCCAATCACGATGGGGCGCACCAAGTTGAGAGCAATGATGACATTGCGCATATCAGCAGCTAAATCATGGGGCGCATAATGCGCCGCTGGCTGGTCAGACAACCCATGCCCACGCGCATCATACATCACCACATCGTAATGGTGCGTCAATGGCTCCGCAAATGCCAGCCAACAGGCGGCATTATCAGTCCGGCCATGCACCAACAGCAATGGCACACCCTGCCCCGCCCGCTGATAATGCAATTTATACGCGCCCGATTGCACAAACCCTGCTTGCCAATTCGTCATGGCATTGCCCTTTTCGTTAGTCACACGAGTAATATCAGCCTACGCCTCGTACAAAAATTAATGACGGCGCAAAAACTCGTGCACCAACGCGCTGTATTGGAGCGGCGCTTCACGACGAATGCAGTGCCCCACGTTGCGGATCAACGCTACTTCAATGTGCGTCGACAATGTGCGCGCTTCGGCAGCAGCAGTAGCCGGCACAATCGAACCTTTGCTGGGGTCAGAGCCAATCAACAAGGCTGGGACACCGATTTGGGGGATGAGTTTCTGCCAATGTATGGTGCGCTCAGGCTCATAATCGACGACATCACTGACGAAACCAAATTGATGCTTGGATTCGGCCCAATGATGGAGCTCTTCGGCACGCCAAGTGGGATTTTCGGCGATACAGCGCAACACCAGTTGCTCGTGATTCAGCGCCTTCATGCTATCGATCCAACCAACCCGGCGGGCTTTGTTTGCCGCAGATTCGGCCGCAGTCGGCACCACATCGGGGAACATCGGCGGGTCTTCCATCACCACCGCCCGTAACAATTCGGGAAACAACCCCGCCGCGTGCATCGCCATCTGGGCACCCATCGAATGCCCCATCACCACCGGCTTCACTAAGCCCAGTTGGATAATTAGCGCTTTGACATCACTCGCTTGATCAATTGCGCCATTGCCTTGGCGGGCTTTCCCTGATTGGCCATGGTTGCGGGCATCAATCAAAATCACCTCATGTGTTGCCGTCAACGGCTCCGCAAAGGCTTTCCAACAATCACCATTATCAGAGAATCCATGCGCCAAAATAATCGGTGCCCCATTGCCCGCCCGCTGATAGCGAATCGTGACATCACCCGACTTGATTGTGGCCGATTGCCATGTTGTCATCATTGACCTCTTTTATAAAAACAATATGTGTGCCTATTAATTATACAGACAACCCGTTCCGTCTGTATTTACCCCAAAAACTCCGTACTGACCCATGGCAGCAACAGTGACGTAAGGTCTGCCGGCAACACGGTAGGCTTCATGGTCGCCCGCATTACGACGATATGCGCCGTCTGCCCTTCGACCAATACAGTCGCATTTGTGGCCAATAGCGCACGATAGCGAAAGGCAATTTGGCGGCTTTTGAGGGTCGTCAGCTGTGTCTCGATGATCACTTCATCATCGAACCGCGCTGGTGAACGATAACGCACCTGCAAATCCGACAATACCACCAACAATCCCCGTGCTTCGATATCGCCGTACGGGCAGCCGGCGGCCCGTAGCAAATTGACCCGCCCTACTTCAAACCATGGCACATAGGCGGCATGATGCACCACCCCCATGGCATCGGTTTCGGCATAGCGCACCCGTAATGTCGACGTATGCATCATGCCACAGCTCGCCACATGGGACCATCTGCTCCTAGTTCGACCGTCACCACTCCATCGGCGTGCAAGGCACTCAGATAAGCCGAAATCCCCGATGCAAACACCGCATACTGCGCCATCGCACTCGATGTCACCCCGAGTGATTGCTGGACAGTCGCCACCACTTGTTGCAACGAGGCACCATTGCCACACGCTGCCGTCACCATCGTTTTGCTGGTGGCAATCGCCTGATGGTTGATTGCGAGCGTATCGGCAATCGCATCGTGCCCCGTCAGTACCCCATGGCCTGGGATCCAATGGGTGACATCGAGTTGCCCTACCTGCGTCAACGAAGCGATTTGGGCATTGACATCGTGGGCATAG
>CALFIC010000053.1 GCA_937876225.1 uncultured Chloroflexota bacterium
AATTTTCAATTTTCAATTTTCAATTTTCAATTTTCAATTTTCAATTTTCAATTTTTCATTGTGAATGGGGGATGTTTTCGTGCGACTTGGTAATGCTCCTGTAATGGTCATTGGTGAAAATAGGGTCAGATCCGTACTTTATCGAAAGGAACTGACCATGTGGTACCGTTTTTTGAGCCTGTTGGTCGTACTTGCCACATTAACCCTCGTTACCCCGAGCTATGCCGCCGATGACGACAACGACACAGACGACATCTCGCCTGCTGCCGCCCGCGCCCTTGCTAGCCACGATTATGAGCAAGTGGCGCTGGCGCTTTTTTCGGCGCAAACACCTGCTGACATCGCCGCCCTCACCCCCGAATTCGAACGCCTTCGTGCCAAAAAAATGAGCCCACTCGGTGTAATGAGCCCACAAACTCTGAGTAGTGCGCCAAGTGCCTTGTCTGATTGGGCGTTGGCTGGGGCACTGTTCCTCAAAATCACCAATGACCAAAAATTATCCAATCGCCTTAATAGCATTTATTACAGTCGCCTCCAAAAAGGGGACGTGTTGCTTCGCCGCACCGGTTTGCTGGGCTGTAAATTATGGGTTGTCGTGCCGCTCTGTCAGTTTTGGGCCTTTATGTACGAACATTCGGGCATCTATTACGGCAAACGACTAAACGGCGATGTCGTGGTGTATGAATCAACCAGTAATGGTGGCGTGCAATTTACAAACATTAATACGTGGAAAGATCGCTCATTATATGTCGGCATTCACCGTAGTGCCATCGATGTCTACCGTATCGCTGCCGTATTTGAGCAATTAGTCAACAAATATGGCTATCGTGGCCAAACACCCTACAACCTTAATTTGGCCAACAAATATACTGACAAAGCGCTCTATTGCTCGCAACTAGTCTGGAAATTCTTTTTGATGCTCGGCATTGATGTCGACAGCAATGACCCCATGTATGCTGCCTGGTTGCGCCTAATGTACGGCAATACGATAGGCAACTACGTCAGTGTCAATGCAGTAGCCCCTGATGAAGTAGGACTGACTAGTAAACTCTTTCGCGTGGCTGCCGGCTGGAATTATTAATTGATACATCATGCATCCCACCTCAATTACCGTGGGGTGGGATGCTACGAGAAAGAGAGTATCCCAATGCGTTACACACTCTTCATTGCCATGCTATGGGTATTGTGTAGTTGTGGTCAGATCCAGGTATTACCGGTAGTAATGCCCGCCAAGCCGTTGTATGTAGTGGCTGGTGAAGATGGCGCCGTTGGTGGTTTTGGGCAAACCAAAATTTCTTTAGTCGATCGAAGCAATTGGCAAGTGGTGGGTGCTCGTAATTTGGCCACGACGTACATTGAAGACGGCACTCATGATGGTAAAAACATCTGGTTAGGGCTGTCGCGAGATAGCAACGAAGACAAATATATCGTGTCGAAAATTAGTTACAACCTAGCCGAACAACACGACTACATTACCTGCATGGAACCCTATGCGCTCCAGCGCTACAAAGATTCACTCATCGTCGCTTGTCAAGAAAACGGATTTGTGGCGGTGGTAATGCGCATCCGCTTGTCTGATGGCAAAGTCATGGCCCAACGCGAGCTCCGCACCAAGTGGGGCGATATGTTTTTGGAAAATAGCATGCTGGTGGGTGACGAATTGTTGGTGCAAGGAAGTAGCCACGCCGCCCAAAACATCGTCGCCTTTGAAATCCAAGTGCTCGCAGCCGACACCCTCGAATGGCAACGCAACCTTGACCAAAAACAAACCATATCACTACGTGATTCACTCGTCGCTAACGGTACCACGTATATTTTTAATGGCACAAGTGCATTTCCCCAAGAAAACTTCCTGCCCTTTGCCGATGTTTATACCTATCACGAAGGAGAGACCCACTTTACGCCATTGCCATTGATCGCCCGCAACCCACAACACGGCGCTATCGTAGGTGATGTGCTCTACACGGTGCATAATTGCTGGCCAGCCAACGTCGCTGACAACCAAAAAATTTTCATTTACAAAACCAATCTGGTCACGGGTGAATCGACCCACTGGGAATATGACTACGACACCTGGAATCATATTGGGGATATGGCGACGATTGACGGGCACATCATGATTACCCGCTTTTGGGCGCATGACAGTAGCGACGACGGATTGTACGAACTCGACACCACCACTGGGGCACTTGTCCAACACGCAAACATCGAAGGGGCGACACTGATTATCGATAGTGCGAGCGAATAGAGCGAATTTCATTCGCGGTGTGACGTAGGGGCGAATAGAGCGAATTTCATTCGCTGTTATTCGCCCCTACTTTATCAATGATACAATAGCTAAAATCTTCACATAACTGATTCATAACTATGCCCAACGATTGTCGCTACATACGGAAATTGATTCGGGCTAATTCGATCCTCCCTGGGAGCATCGAACAGCTCGTCGTCGACACCCATTTGGCCCAATGTGCCGAATGCCGACGTCAGCTCAATATGCCATCACCGAATCTGCTCGGTGATTTGCTCAATACCCCTCCCACTAATCACCCCCGCAAAATCAAACCAGCCAACGCCCAATCTACACCCCAACCGCAATCCCAAAAACCCAAACCAGCCAATGCTCAACCTGCACCCCAACCACGCAAAATCAAACCAGCCAAAACCCCACCTGCACGAGAAATGGTATGGGTACAATCAATCCTCATCTGCCTCGCCACCATCGTCATCAGCTATGTGGTGGTGATGGGGGTACGCAGTGGCTGGGCTGCATTTCGAGTTTTTCGGAATCTCAACCAAATCAGTACAACTACAGGATCCACAACCAACACCCTCACCGACACTACTCCCACCGTGGCAGCAAGTACCGCCACACCCATCCCTGCGCTCATATTACCAGCTGGCAGCGATCAACCTATCACGGTCCTCTTGCTCGGGTCTGACCGCCGCCCCCAAGAAAAAACCCCCTCGCGCACCGACGCCGTCATGCTCTTGCGGATTAATCCACAAACCCAACGAGTGTCGTTTTTGTCGTTCCCTCGTGATTTAATCGTGTCGATTCCCGGCTACGGCGCCGCCCGCATCAATGCCGCTCATGTCTATGGCGACATCTACCCGGCCTTGGGTGGCGGCGAAAAGCTGGCCACCAAAACCGTCAGCCAACTCATCGGCGTCCCCATTGATTACACCGTACTTACTGATTTTGCCGGATTCATCAACATCATCGACACCCTCGGCGGCGTACCGGTCAACATCACCAAAGAGTTGTATGATGGCCAATTCCCTACCATGGACTACAAATACCGCGAAGTCTCGTTTCATGTCGGCACCAGCACCATGGACGGCGTCACTGCCTTGACCTATAGCCGGATTCGCCACCCCGACAATGATTTCGAGCGTACCAAACGCCAACAGCAAGTAATTACCGGCGTCGCCAAACGCCTCCAAACCGGCAATTTTGTCGAAACGCTCGAAACCACCGCCAACATCACCGACGCCCTCATCGGCCACGCCCATACCGATATGCCCCGCGACCTGATTATCGCCATGGCTTGGCAGATGCGCGCCATACCCACCACCAATTTTTCGTACCATACCTTTACCGAAATCTACTACGGTACCGGTGATGATCGCTATGCAATGTACCCCGTCGGTGGTGCCATCAAACGGATTGTCACCCAATGGTTAAGCCAATGAACAGACTACGCACCATCATCACCCGCCACGGCCCCTGGCTGGGCTGCCTCATCGCCCTCATCGGCTCCACCATGCTCGACAATGCCTGGCACCGCGGGATAGCAACCGAACCCTCCCCACAAATCATCCCCTACGCCGACCAACAATACCTCGGCGTCAATCTTTTTAATATTCAAAACGAACCCGACCCCACCGTGGTCGAGCAATCATTTGCCACGGCGGAGCAATTGGGCGCACACTACGCCCGCATCCAAATGCCATGGGAAGATGTCGAAATCCACGGCCGAGGCGATTTTGAAGATCGCCGTAACGCCAGCGACATCCATAGCGCTTGGCAAAAATACGACCATATCGTCGCCATGGCCGATGCCCACCACATCCAGTTGATTGTGCGCATCGATCGCCCACCGCTGTGGGCTCGCACCCAAAGTGCCGCCACATCACGCTTTCAAAACGGACTCATCGAAAACGGTGATTCGACCGGGCCACCCGACGACTACCAAGACTACGCCAATTTTGTCGCCACCATGGTCACCCGCTACCCCCAGATTCGCTACATCCAGCTCTGGAACGAGCCCAATTTGGCCTATGAGTGGAATTGGCAATTCCCCGACCCCGAAGCCTTTACCGATTTGTTGCGCCGGGCCAGCAGCGCTGCCCGCCAGGCCAACCCCGCCATCGTCATTTTGTTCCCCAGCTTGTCTCCCACCGATGGCAAAGAACCGCGGATTGCACCCATGAGCGAGCTCGATTTTTTAGCGCGTTGTTATGCTGCCGGCGCCGCAGATTTTTTTGAGGTGATGTCGGCCCAAGCCTATGGCCTCGGACAACCACCCGACGAGCACCGCTATGTGCGGGTGCGCTGGAGTCCGCTCCGCCCATTTGCCGAGCTCGATCGCCCCATCGACACCCGCATCGACGTGTCACGCATCGTGATGCTCCGGGAAGTCATGGAAGCCGCCGGCGACGGCAACACCGCCGTCTGGGTCAGTGAATTCGGTTACAACAGCGCCGCCGAAAGTGTCCCCCCCGAGCGACGCTTTGTATGGGGGCCTACCGTCACTGAAGCCCAAAAAGGCACTTACAGCGCTGCCCAAATGGCCCGAGCTCGCCAAGAATGGCCGTGGCTAGGAGTCATGAATTTGTGGATGTTGCGCTGGGGTGGTCCGGCCGCCGACCCCGCCAACCCTACCCCCTATTTCGCCATTGTCGACCGCGACTTTACACCCTACGCCGGCTTTGGCATTTTGCAAGCCGCCAGCCAAACCCCTGCCACCATTGGCGCCGGCACCCACGCCTGGGGCAATCCCGCCATCGTGCCAACCGCCCCCGGCCAGTGGCGCATCAGCGTCCACGGCACCCAAATCGGCATCCGGGGTGGCACCGGCACCATCACCGTGGCCATCGACGATGCCCCTGCCTCACCGGTGACATTGACCGGTGGCGACGACATTATTGCCGCTCGGCTCAGCGATGCGCCACATACTGTCACCATCACCAATCTACCCACTGCGCCCCCAGCCTTGCTCATCTGGCGCCAACAACCATGGCGCTGGCTGTTTGGTGTCTTGCCCATCACCTTGACCATCGGGCTGGGCTTGGCGTTGTGGCGCGTGTTCGTACGCCCCACCACAATCACGGACAATCGCTAACGTCGTCATGGTGACTACGCGCACCATGACACACACAGAGGAATATGCACATGGTTCAGACACAACTTAGTTCCACCCGGATTATTTTTGGGGCCGGGGTCGTCGCCACCGTCGGCAACGAAGCCCGCAATCTGGGCATGCACACGGTCCTACTCTTGATTGACCCCTTTTTGGCACAAACACCCGCCGGCCATGCCATCGCCGCCGCCCTCAGCGCCGCTGGGCTCAGCGTCGTGCAATCCACCGCCGTCGAACCCGACCCCGGTGAAGCGGCGGTAATCGCCGGTGCCGCCCACGCCAAAGCCCACGGCATCGATGGTATCGTGGCGGTGGGGGGCGGCAGCGCCATCGACACCGCAAAGGCGATCGGTTTGTTGCGCTACCACGACACCGATCAAATCGCGCCCTTTTATTTCGGCGGTGGCACCACCCCAGCCGGTATGTTGCCATTGATCGCCGTGCCCACCACCGCCGGCACCGGCTCAGAAGTCACTTTTGTGGCCATCGTGACCGAACCGACCGCCCAACGCAAACTGCTGGTCCGCCACCCCGTCATCGCCCCCCACCTAGCCCTCGTCGACCCCGATTTGGCCGCCACACTCCCTGCCAAACTAACAATGGCGACCGGTATGGATGCCCTATCGCATGCCCTGGAAGCGATGACTTCGACCATGGCTTCACCCATCAGCGATGCCTTGGCCATGCAGGCCATCCCCGTGATTGTCGAATCGCTGCCCCGCTTAATCATCGACGGCCACAACCCCGCCGACCGCGCCGCCATGAGCCAAGCTGCCACCGTGGCCGGCTTAGCATTCCTCAGCGGGCGCGTCCATCTCGGCCATGCCGTCGGTCATAGCCTGGGCGGGGTCTATCACCTACCCCATGGCACCGCCTGTATCGTAATGATGCCCCAAATCATGGCATTTGTGGCCCCACACCGCCCCGCCGCTATCGCCCGCATCGCACCGGCATTTGGCTGTACTGCCGCCGAATTCCCCACCGTGCTGACTACATTTTTGCACCGCTGTGGCGTACCGCGCTTAGGCGCATTGCTGGCACCACATACCCCTACGGTTGACGAACTGATTACCCTGTTTGCCGGCGAAAACCGCTTGATTGGACTTGCCCCCACTCCACCCAGCCACGCCCAATGGCAACAGATGATCGAGGCCGCATGGTAAACACAACCCGCATCGCCCTATTGCTCCAGCGTGCCGGCTGGCCAATCGCCATCGGCGCCCTGCTCTGCATCCAAATCGCCCCTTTGCCCCTCAAACTGCTGGGGGTGCTCGTGCTACTGGCAGTGGCCTGGTATCGCCCCGACATCACCTTGCCGTTGGTGCCGGCCACAGCGCCCCTCTACCTCATCCCGGTGGCGCTCACCGCCAGTGCGGGCATCCCCCTGCACGAAATCGTACTGCTCCTGAGTGTGGCGGGCTGGGCGGTCATGCGCTGGCGGGCCCGCCAGCCCATCGTCACCCTCAGCAAAGCCGATCTTTGGCCAGCGCTGCTCATCCTCAGCGCCACCGCCAGCTTACTGTGGGTCTTGCCCGAAGGGCGGAGCGAAGCCTTGCGGAGCTGGCGCTGGATAATCGTCGAGCCCATCATCTGGTTTTTGATTATCCGCACCGCCATCCAAGCACAGCGCCTCACCACCCACGCGCTCATTCGCGTACTATTGGGCAGCGGCGCCACGGTGGCTGCCCTCGGGCTGTTGCAATTTGTAGGGCTAGACCTGGTGCCGTGGCTGGGCAGCAAACGAGCCTTTAGCGACAACATCGTGGCCGTCGACAATGTGCGCCGCGTAGCGTCAGTCTATGGCCACCCCAACAATCTGGGCTTGTTCCTCGAACGAGTCTGGCCCTTCGCATTGCTCAGCGTGGTGGTGCCCGCCTGGCGCACGCGCTGGAGCTGGCCGGTGCTGGCATTGTGTGCTATCGGCTTGGTGTTGTCGTTTTCACGGGGGGCCTGGTTAGCGGCAGTGCTGGCTAGCGCGCTACTCGTGCTGGTGAGTCAAGGAGCCCAGCTACTGCGCCAGAAGCCGTGGATCATGCTGGTGGCCGTCACTGCCGGCTTGGCGGTCGCCGCCGGCGCGTTGCTGGCCCGCGGCACCAACGTGGGTAGCCTCGATGCCCGGGTCTTGTTTTGGCACGAAAGCCTCACGTGGCTCCAGCAACGCCCGTGGGGGCTCGGCTTGGGGCAGTTTTATTTTTATCACAACCCCGAATACGGTCACAGCATCATCGACCCGTCGCTGATCGGCACCAGCGAGCAATACGCCGCCCACCCCCACAACCTATTCCTCGACCTCTGGCTCAACCTCGGGCCGTGGGGTTTGCTGGTGGTAGGGGTGCTGGTGGTGCGGGCGTGGCGCCAGAGTATTTTGGCGCCGCAGGCGTCGTGGGCGGCGATTACGGCGGGGATTGTGGTGGTGGCGACGGTGGCACACGGGCTCATCGATCAGTTTTTCTTCGTTAGCGACCTCGTTTATTGCTTTTGGCTCTGTTTGGTGCTGATTGCGGTTGACAGGGAGCCTGTTACACGGCTATAATGACCACAGTACAGGACGGCAGATACTTGCTCAACCCCGCCAGGGCCGAGAGGCAGCAACGGTAGGCGAGTTCCTCTGGGTGTTCTGTACTGCTTTTTATTTCTTTTAAAAAAATACTCCTGCGCAGACGTGAATGAGCATCACACAATTGCCCGGATGCGCACATTTCGTTGCCACCCCAGATTCATCGCTATTCCTTATCACCGCCCACCAATGCAATCGCTTGCCGCCCCAGCACACAAATATCGTGCGCGATTTCGGGGGCGGCTAGGTCGTCCCAGCTGACCCAGCGGGCGCCATTGGTTTCGCGGGCCGAAGGGGACAACGTCCCAGACACCACCGTGGCCACATAAATCAAATCGATATGTTGGTGGCCAGGAGTAATGTTTTCCAGCAAGATACAATGCGGTTGGGGCAACACCAGCACATCGCCGAGGGGCGTCGGGGCGGCGCGCAACGCCACTGCGAGGCCAGTTTCTTCGTGTACTTCGCGCACCGCGGCATCGTGGGGCAGCTCGTGGGGATCGATATGGCCACCAGGGGGCAACCACATGCCTAGTTTACGGTGGAGCAACAACAGGGTACAATCAGCGTGTACCACAAATGTTGTCGCCGTAAAATCACGGGTAATTTGGGGATTATCAGCCATCACATCGCAACCTTCTGCTATCAAACGTCGTCAAGCCATGGTAGCATACAGATATCAACGCGGTGTGTGGCATACAAAAGGAGTGTATTTGCGTGGCTGAACCATCGTTAGAGCTTATTCGGCGCGCCCAGCGTGGTGAACGCGATGCCCTCGAACAACTCGTTATCAGTCAAAAACAGTACATCTACAGCATCGCCATGACGGTTTTTCATAATACTGACGATGCCGAAGACCTCACCCAAACAGCCTTTATCCGACTATTTCGGTCGATTCATCAATACAACGGCGACAGCAAATTCACCACTTGGCTCTATCGATTAGTGATTAACTTGGGACGCGACGAATTACGTTCACGGCGCCGCAAAGTCCCCATCATCAACCCGATTGCCACGGATGACGACGAGCTCGATCCGGTCACATTGATTAGCGACACCAACAGCGAGCGTGACCCCCAGGCCTCGCTCGAACACAAAGAAACACGCCGGATTTTGGAAGATGCGCTAGCGCAACTCGATGACCAATACCGACTGACCCTGACCATGCTCTACTTTGACGACATGAAGTATTCCGACATCGCCGACATCCTCGAGATCCCGCTCAACACCGTCAAAAGTCACATTCGCCGTGGCAAAGAGCGCCTGCGTGAGATTTTGGAAGGGCAGCACATCGACGAGCGGAGCAATTAATCTTGCGCAACCGGGTATTCCGTACAGATATCTATTCACCTTGGCGCTGACCGTTTTTTACCACCATGGGGAGACCCACATTATGCAACACTGTGACGACATTTGCACCCAAATCGCCATTGGCGAACTCGCTGATCCCGAGGTCCAAACCCACCTCGGCAGCTGTGCTGCCTGCCGGAGCTACGCCGCCCAGATGACAGCGCTCGACCAGCAGCTGAGCAAACTACCTCGCCCCATCCCTTCAGACACCCTCACCCTCCAACTAATGGCCATCGCCGCCGACCACGCCATGCCGACGCCCCGCCGGCGCCAGCCCTGGTGGGGATCGCTGGTGGTATTTGCGATTGGGGTGGTGGCGTTGGGCTTTTCGGTGCTTATTTCGGCCGAAATCGTGGTGCTGTTTGCCGGTTCATACGGCTTTGGCGCCTACGCCCAACAAATCACGGCCTTGCCACAGACCGGCTATGCCTGGTTGGTAGGCGGCTCCCCTGAGCTCCAAACGGTCATCAGCAAGCTCGACACCATGCGCGTGCAACTGGTGGGGATTTTGGTAGTGGCCTTGATGCTGTTTGGCTATACCAGCCAACGAGGCAAGCGGGTACGGTCGTAGGGCGTAAAACATTTTTACAGGCGCGTGTTGACCGACCTATTGAGACGAGCAACACCAGATCCATAACAATTCGCAGAAACAAAAAATACGGTATCCATGATTACAATGTAAATCACGGATACCATATTTAATACCGGCAATATCTATCGGAAATTATCTTGATAACTGACAACATACGGACCGGTATTATAACCCAGTATCACAAGCCGTTTGTCTTTGATTATCACATTTTGCCATACAACCGCACTATTTACGCGAATATCAACAGTGTAATTATTGTCATAGATATCTACAGGATAAATCCAGATAGTACCACTTTGTGCTTGGGCGATATTTTGATTTTCATCAACATAATACGTCCATTGATTTTTCCCTGCAGGTGATATCTCAAATTTCGTTGCTACAGCGCCAATATTAAACTGTACGTAGACGGTAATTGTCCCAGTTTTCACTGCAGTAGTCGTCGTAGCTGTATTGGTTGTGGTTGTGTTATTACCGCCTGATGGAGCTAAAAATTCATTACCGAGTAAACCTAATAACACCTTGTATGGTTCTGGTTTATCAGCATGATATTCAAATCGGGCACGCTCAAAAATTTGTACGATGATTTTCTTCCCATCTACATCGCGGCTCATAGTGTACGATAGTGGTAAACCAAACAACGCTAGACTTTCCGCTTCTGAAACACTCTTTTTGCCATCAAGTTGCAGACCATGCGTTTGCCAGTAATAAAGAAATGGTCCACAGACGAATTGTCTCGTTTCATTAAACCACTTACAATATTTGCTGTCTTTAAGCAGACTGCCATCATCATACTTTGCAGTATTGTAATCTACTTTTTCCGTTACGTCTGAGGTTTCTGCGCCAAATACCTGCATCATATTTAATGCGCCGACTCTGCCAATCAGGACGTCATATGGCGGATTATTTTCAGGGTGTAATTCTAACCGGTTCCGTTCAAAGTTTTGCGCCATGAACGTTTTTCCTTCGATGTTCATTGATTGTAAGTTGGACGTAGGAAAGCCAAAGACGGGTAACCCACCATTGAGTTCCCAATACGAACGAATGCGACCGCTAATGCAAAAACCGGTTTCCGCAAAGCAGCGATCACTGCTTGCCGCCTGAGTAGACGTGTTGGGAATCAAGATCATTGCGCATAGCACTGCAAAAACGATTGCAAGAGATTTGTACACAGCATTCTCCTATAACTTTCCATATGGAACGTCTTTCATTCTACACTACGTATTACGTCATTTTTGATTACAAGATAATGACAATTTTTTACATTGTTGCATGATACACCAGATTCGTATCGTTTTTCCATTTACTGGCACGTCGTTCTTTTGTTTATCAGCGGTTACGAAAACATCCGAATCACTCTGTTTAGCTCTGCACCTGATAACACATCATCACATGTATAGTACGGTGTAGCAAGCGCTTTTTATACACACGTAATCATGCAATCAAGGTATAATTGTCACGTATTGATGCAATGTGTGTGCGACTGAGAGGTATGGCGATGTGGAAAAAACAATTAACGATTGGGCTGCTGTGTGCGGTATTTATATTTACCATCGGCTGGAAGTATTCCTTGGTGCATTGTTATACTCGCGGTATCGGCTTTGATTTGGTTGGCTGTGATTTACGCGGTGCCGACTTCAGCGGTGCGAATCTGGCAGGGGTTGATCTGTCTGGAGCGGACCTGACCGGGGCGAAGTTGAAGGGGGCCAATCTGACCGGGGCGAATCTGACAAAAACAAATCTCACAGGAGTGAATTTTAAAAATGCAACTATTATAAGCGCAGATTTTCAACATACCAATCTTGCAGGTGCGAATCTTGCAGGTGCAAATCTTGCAGGTACCAACCTTTCGGATGCCAATCTCACAAATGCCAACCTCTCTTATACCAATCTTACAAATGCCAATTTAACCAATATATACTCTGCCGCTATTACAGGCACGACAAATAAATTACCTTATGGGTGGCAGTTAATCAATGGCTATCTCGTTGGACCAAAAGCCAATCTGTCCGGTGCTGATCTCGCCAATACAAACTTTAGTCATATAAATCTTTCCAACGCTCATATTAGTAATGCTAATCTCTCGAATAGTGATTTTACTGGCGCAATTCTCAATACAACTCATTTCACCAATACAAATCTCACCAATACAAATCTCACTGATACAGACCTGTCGAATGCAATTATCAACGAGTCAAATCTCGACAAGGCCGATTTCAATAACACAAATCTTTCCAACACAACCATCTCCAACACAATTCTGACACAAATCACTTCAATTCAAATTGTCGGTATACCAAGAGCACTGCCGACAACATGGCAGTTAATCAACGGTTATCTCATAGGACCAGGTGCGAATCTCTCCGGTGCGAATCTTGATGGCATAGATTTAAATCAAACAAATCTCCAAGGTGTATTATCTGGTAACATTACTGGCACTCCCAAATCTCTTCCGAAAGACTGGCAATTAATCAACGGCTATCTCATAGGACCAAAAGCCAATCTTTCGAATGCTAATCTCGATGGCTTGGATTTAAATCACGCGAACCTGCGCGGTGTTTCATCTGGGAATATTACAGGTACGCCCAAATCACTCCCGAAAGACTGGCAGTTAATCAACGGCTATCTTATTGGTCCAGAAGCTAATTTTTCAAATGCTAACGTTGCTGGCGTTGATTTCAGTAATGTATATTTCGACGGTATATCCTCAGGTGGAATTACCGGCACACCGAAAGCACTCCCCAATGGCTGGAAATTAATTAACGGCTATCTCATAGGACCACGTGCCAACCTTACTGGAGCTTCCATACAAAACGCTAACCTCAACAAATCAGATCTTTCCTTTGTTAATTTTAGTAGTTCTAATCTTGATGGTGTTAGCTTTGAAGAAACAACGTTAAACCGCGTAAAATCAGGACAGATTAAGGGCACACCAAAAGCACTTCCTAAAAGCTGGCAATTAATTAACGGCTATCTTGTTGGTCCAGAAGCAGACCTCAATGGAGCGGATCTCTCTGGTATGAATCTCAGTGGAATAGATCTTTCCCATGCCGAGATATCTGATGTCAATCTGTTCGGTACCAATCTTGAAAATATCGATTTTAGTAATGCTAATCTCGTGAATGTCTCATCTGGTGGAATTACCGGCACACCAAAAGCACTTCCACCAGACTGGCAACTCATCAATGGATATTTGATTGGTCCGAATGCCAATCTTTCCAATGCCAATCTTTCCAATGCCAATCTTTCCAATGCCAATCTTTCCAATGCCAATC
>CALFIC010000054.1 GCA_937876225.1 uncultured Chloroflexota bacterium
CGGCAACGCCAGCAACGTCGCGCGGGCTTCGGCCCGCGGCAACGCCAAAATCCCCGCCATTTGACCGGGGTATGAGAGTACTTGCGCTGCCAGCCGCACCAGCGCCACCCCTTTGCGCATATAAAACGCGCATGGTTTGCATAATTCACCGATGATGTGTGGGTCTGCGGCTGCCAATGCGGCAAACGACGTATAGCCGGCGGAGAGGATGCGGAGCACCGCCGCTTCGACCGCTTCCCAGCGCGTTTGTTGAACCAGTACCATCCCCAGCGTGACTTCATAAACACGGTGGGGCGTATGAATCGGCCACCAGTGCGGTTCATGGGCGAAGTGGGCTTTGAGGAGCGGAATGTAGGGTGCGAGCGTCATGATGTGCGGCTTTCGTCATGGCATGGTGATAATGAAAAACACGTATGGCGCGACGTGAATAAGCGGCATACTACTCACGAGTGCGCCGCACACCAGAGCCCACGCGTAGCTACGCGTGGGCTCTGGTGCAGGGTTATCCAAAAAACTACCGCGTTTCGAAGATGTTTTTGTCGACCACATGCACATCAACGGGGTAGTTGCCAGTAAAACAACCATTGCAGAATCCGTGGGAACCAGTAGCGGTCTGTAACCCATCGAGGCTGAGGTATGCCAAACTATCGAGCCCGAGGTGGGTGCAGATTTGCTCCACTTCCATACGGTGGGCGATTAATTCGGGGTAGGTGGCCATGTCGACCCCCAAATAACAGGGGTGGCGGATGGGGGGCGACGATACCCGCATATGCACTTCTTTGGCGCCGGCAGCCCGCAACAAACGCACCATCGGCCCTGAGGTGTTGCCTCGTACGATGCTGTCATCGATGATGACCACCCGCTTGCCCTTCAAATTGTCGGCGAGGGGGTTGAATTTGAGTTGGATGCCCACTTGGCGCAGGCGATCGTCGGGTTGGATGAATGTCCGGCCGATATAGCGGTTTTTAATCAACCCTTCGCTATACGGCAGCCCAGAGGCTTGGGCATAGCCGATGGCGGCGGGGATGCCGCTGTCGGGCACGGGGATAACCACATCGGCGTCCGCCGGGGATTCTTGGGCCAAAATCCGCCCGGCTGCCACGCGTGCCGAGTGCAACGTATGGCCATCGATTTGCGAATCAGGGCGGGCAAAGTAGATATATTCAAACAGGCACAAGGCCCGTTTGCTGGCGGCATGGCGACC
The DNA here is from genome assembly GCA_937876225.1 of uncultured Chloroflexota bacterium. Lineage (GTDB taxonomy): Bacteria > Chloroflexota > Chloroflexia > Chloroflexales > Roseiflexaceae > UBA965. The sequence continues at coordinate 1,205 of CALFIC010000054.1, forward strand.
AATCGTGCGCGGGCCGTTGGCATCGATGGCGATGACTTCGCCGGGGTCGAGTTCGCGGATAAACGTTGCGCCGATGGTGGCCAGGGCACAAGTCTCAGAAGCAACGACCCAGCCTTTGCCCATTTGGCCGATACACAAGGGGTGGACGCCCCACGGGTCGCGTACCGCATACAAGGTGTCTTTGGTCAAAATCGTCAGACAATAGGCCCCTTCGGCGCGAGTCATCAGCGAATTAATCCGTTCGTCCCACGTAGTACCAGGACCGCCGGCGAGCATCTGCACGACTACTTCGCTGTCGCTGGTGGAGCTGAGTCCAAAGCCCCGTTGGAATAATTCGTTGCGCAAGGCGTTGCCGTTGGTCAAATTGCCGTTGTGGCCGATGGCGAGCGGCCCGAGTGCACTCTGCACCACAAAGGGTTGGGCGTTGAGTAGTTTGGATGAACCGGTGGTGGAATAACGGGTATGTCCGATTGCGACATGGCCGGTGAGTGGGGCGAGGTTTTGTTCGGTAAATACTTGCGATACCAATCCCATGTCTTTGTGCATGGTGATACTCGCGCCATTGGCGACGGCAATGCCGGCGCTTTCTTGGCCACGATGTTGCAAGGCATACAGACCAAAAAAAGTCATGCGAGCGACGTCTTCTTCGGGAGCGAAAATACCAAAAATACCACACTCATGATGTGGTTTATCGTCGTTATACACCGCGTCTCCTCCGTAGAATTCCCTAGTTATTATAATATGGATTTGGTGGTTACAAACGAATATGCATAATATCGTTGGAGTTGGCGTGGTACAATTTTGCAAAGAAGTAAAAGGAGTCGCGATGTTTGTCAATCAAAATTCGTTTCTCATCATGGTCGTGATGATTCTGGCAGGAACGGCGTACTGGGCTAACCAAGGTGCCTGGCAAATCGGCCGTATCGGCGTGCTTGTTGTGGTGGCCGGTGCGTTAGCCGTGACCGGCTGGTGGGCGCATCGTCAAGCCAGTACAGACGCAGTACCAGACGTACTTGCTGGGGGCAAAATCGTCCTGGTCGAATACTACTCCGATTACTGAATGGCCTGCGTCATGTCAAAACCCATCGTGAATGGGATCGAAAAAGACTACGCCGGCACCGTTCGCGTATTGCACATCGATGCCCGCAATCCTGATAATAGCGCCATTGCTGCCCAATTTGGCTTGCGAATGACCCCGACGTATATCGTTTTTGACCAACATGCTACCGAGCAGTACCGGAGCACCGGGAGTATCAATCGTGGTCAATTTGATGGGTTGGTTGCGGGATTCTTGGGCAAATAATAATCGTATTTAATGGTGTACTTGCGCCAAAGGAATCATCATGAAGAGTTTTAGTGCCTACCCTTCACGTCGCTCGATGGTGGTGGGTCGTGGGGGTGTGGTGGCGACGAGTCATCCATTAGCCGCCCAAGCCGGCTTGCAGATGTTGGCCCAAGGGGGCAGTGCCGCTGACGCGGTGATTGCCGCCGCCGCCGTGCTCAATGTGGTCGAACCAATGAGTACTGGTATCGGTGGTGATGCCTTTGCGCTCGTCTATGACGCCAAAAGTAAATCAGTCAAAGCCCTCAATGGGAGTGGCCGTGCCCCTCAGACGTTGAACCGCGATGTTTTTGTGCAACAAGGCTTATCCAAAATCCCCTTGACCGGTGTATTGCCCATTACCGTACCAGGCGCGGTAGCGGCCTGGGATCAACTGATTCGCGCGCACGGCAAGCTCGATTTTGCCACGATTTTGGCACCGGCCATCCGCTATGCCCGTGATGGCTTTGCCGTCAGCGAAATCATCGCCCGTGGTTGGGCTGGTGCCGAAGAAAAATTGCGCCTCCACCCCGATGCCGCCCGGATTTATTTGCCCAATGGTCGGGCGCCCCGCATGGGTGAAGTGGTCGTGCAGTCCGATTTGGCCCGCACATTCACCGAAATCGCCAGTGGTGGCGCCGAAACATTCTATCGCGGGGCCTTGGCCGAACGGATTGTGGCCAATCTTGCTCGTGATGGCGCCTATCTGTCGCTGGCCGACATGGCCGCCCACGTCAGTGATTGGGTCACCCCAGCCACGGCCAAATACCGGGGTTACGACGTGTTTGAATGTCCGCCCAATGGCCAAGGGCTCACCGCCTTGATTGCCTTGCGCATCCTCGACGGCTTTGATTTGGCTAGCTTGCCGGTCAATTCACCGGCGTCGTTGCATCTACAAATCGAAGCGATGCGCCTGGCATTTGCCGATGCAGCGCGCTATATTGCCGACCCGGCATTTGTCGATGTGCCGATTGACTTTTTGTTGTCCGAGGAGTATATCGCCACGCGCCGGGCCTTGATCGACCCCACTCAGGTGGGGGATTACGGTGCTGGGGAATTGCCGATATCGCACGATACCGTCTATGTGACGGCGGTCGATGCCGAAGGCAATGCGGTGTCGTTTATCAACAGCCTCTACTACGGCTTTGGTTCGGGTGTGGTGGCGGGTGATACCGGGATTTGTATGCAAAACCGTGGGGCCTGTTTTGTGCTGGACGAAGGGCACCCCAATGTGCTCGCCCCTGGCAAACGCCCCTACCAGACCATTATCCCGTGTATGGTCACCAAAGCAGGTGAATTATGGGCGAGCTTTGGCGTGATGGGAGGCTTTATGCAACCCCAAGGACATGCCCAAATGCTGGTCAATATGATTGATTACGGCATGAATCCCCAAGAGTCACTTGATGCGCCGCGCTACGAATTGCTTGAGCCATACAACGGCGACCGTACCTTGGCCCTCGAGCATGATGACGCCACCCAACAAGCCTTGCGAGCGCTCGGTCACGAAATCGTGCCCGCAAGTGTGGGTGGTTTTGGTGGTGGGCAGATTATCACAATGGAAAACAACGTGGCGTTTGGGGGATCTGATCCGCGCAAAGATGGTAGTGCGGTGGGATTGTAAACAGAGGCATAGGTAGATAAACATGCGCAGGGTAATTCGTTGGTTGGGGATAATTGGGTGTGTATGGTCGTTGTGGGCCTGTCAAACGCCGACGTCATGGCAAGCAGTGGTCCATCAACCGACCCCGTTGCCACGGGGTGGTCGGGTAACGATTGCAGTGCCCGATGATGTCGCTACGGTGGTGCCGTGGCAGGTCACGAGTCGTGCCAGTGAATTGTTTGTGTCGCTGACGCATAGTGGCCTAATGCGGCTCGATGATCATGGCGCTCCCCAACCCGAATTACTCGCCGATTGGGCTGCAAGTGGTGATGGGCGGGTGATTACCGCTACATTGCACGCCGACCTGAAATGGTCAGACGCGACACCACTGACCAGTGCTGACGTTGTGTTTACCTATACGGCACTCAAATCGCTGGTGGCTACGGCACCGGTGCTCGCTGAACTCCGCCATATTACGGATGTGCAGGCAATCGACCCGCTCCATATCAAATTCATCCTCGATGCGCCCTATGCACCGTTGTTGAGTTTGTGGGCGTTGCCGATTTTGCCAAAAAAAGTACTAGCTACCCAGTCAATTGCCAGTATTAATCTGCGTAATTTGGCAACCACTGCAGGTGCGTTTACCTACAAAAATGTCGATGCCAACGGGGCGATTTTGCTGATCGCTAACCCTAATTATGTCCAAGGGACACCACTGCTCGATGAAATTACGCTGATGCCCAATAGTCGTGATACCGACATGGTGGCGGGGATTAGTAATGGCACTATCGATATCGCAGAACTCCACGAAGCACCGCAACTCAGTGTAACCAACCCATATAGCCATACCCAATATGCCCAAAATATATTTGGCGTGGCGGCGTTTAATCTTCGCCCCGATCATTTGTTGGCGGATACGGCATTGCGTTTGGCCATCCAACATGCCATAAGTCAGACGACCACGCTCGATATGGTCTTGCCACAGAGTTGGGCGGCAACTCCGATTAGCCCTACTACGACGGCAGTAATCAGTGATGCCAAAACGTTGTTGGATCAGGCTGGTTGGGATACCCGTGATAGCGCCGGCATTCGCCAAAAAGCAGGGGTATCGTTGCAAATGACGATTCTTGCGCCAGCAGATAACGCGCAGTTGCTCCAGCATGCCGATCAATACGCCGCAACCTTACAAGCACTTGATATCGTGGTGGTGCGACACAATCTGCCGCATGCCGAATACGTGGCGCAATTTGTACCACCCTATGATTTTGATATCGCATTTATCGAGTTTGGCAATGGGCGGAGTAGTGCCCAATACGCCGATACATGGTTGTACGACCCCGATCCACGGGCACTTTTGTATGGCAGTGAACGTAATCAGGGCGCGCCCGACATCCGTGGCTCGCTCAATATTGCTGGCTTTGCCGATAACACCTATGACCAAGCCAGTGATAGCGCCATGAAATCGTACGACAGCAAAGCCCGCGGGACTGCCTTGGCAACGGCCGCCCAACAAGCTCGAAAATTGGCACCATATGTTGTCTTGTATCGCCCCACAACCACAGTAATCTATGGTCGGCGCTTGCGGGCGCTGACTGGTTCGTTGCGCTTTGATGCGCCCTGGTATGCCACCAACGCCACGCGCTGGTTTGTACAACCGTAGCATCGTGCCTGCGCACGACGCATACGGTTGGAGAAATCTATGGTTTTAGGCGCTATATCCAATAAAGCGCATGGCCGTCAATGCTAACGTTCGTGCCACGTGGATGAGGTCAGCCACCGGCACGGATTCGTCCGGTTTATGCGCCAAGCGTACATCGCCCGGTCCATACATGACGGTGGGGATGCCACCGTGGATGACCAACAAGCGCATGTCAGCGCCGTAGGTCATGCCTTCGATCGCCACTTCACCCCCTAGTACCTGATGGGCATCGGCGAGGGTACCGACAATCGGATGATTGACGTCGGTCTCGGCGGGCTCAAACGTACCACCCCACCATTCGATGAGTGGTGGGTGGTCGCGCAACCACGGGTCGCTGGCGGCCGCCTCGGCTACGGCCTGTTCGAATTCACGCCGAGCGGCGTTGGAATCCTCGCCGATGCCGATGCCGTAGCGCCCTTCGGCGATGAGTTCTTCGGCTACACTGGACGGCCAATTCCCCGCCCGTACGGTGCCGATGCTCAGGGGGTAGGGCAGATGATAGTTGGCAAACAACGGGTGGCGCATGCTGGCATTGCGGCGCGCTTCGAGGGCGACGAGTGCCTGATGGATGACCATATATTTTTCGATGGCGCTGACCCCTTCTTCGCGGTAGCAGCCATGTGCCGACAAGCCATATACGGTGATGCGCACGTTGTGGGCACCGGCTTGGGCGGGGGCGATGGCCATGCGGGTCGGTTCAGGGATGATGGCCGCATCGGCGGTGTAGCCCCGCACGATGCTGGCCAGAGTGCCACAGCCGCCATCTTCTTCACCAATCACACTTTGCAGATGCAAGCGGCCATTGAGTTGGATGCCGGCGTTGTGGATGGCACGCACTGCCCACAAGGCAGCCACGAGGCCGCCCTTCATGTCGAGTGCGCCCCGGCCATACATGCGGCCATCGACGATTTGGCCTTGCCAGGGGTGGTGGCTCCAATTGGCATGGTCGCCTTCGGGGACGACGTCGATATGTCCATTCAAAATCAATGAACGGCCACCACGGTCGCTGCCGAGTGTGCCGACGACACCGAGCCCACTGGTGCGCTCGATTTCCCACGAAAACCCGGGGTGCTGTTGGAGCGTGGCAAAGTCTATATCCCATACATCGACTTCGAGTCCACTATCACTCATGGCATGGGCGATACGGCGTTGGGCCTCGTCTTCGTGGGCCCCAAAGCTTTGATATCCGACCAGCTCCGCCAAAAATTTGAGCATGCCGTCACTATCGATTTGGTCAAGGACACGTTGCTCAGTAGCGGTAATATTCGTCATAGTCTATTCCTTTTGGGCACCTGCAACTGCTACAGGTGCCCGTGGTATGTGGTGTTACGAGGGGAGGGATTAGTCGCGCAACAGGGGGCGGGTCAAGCAGGTAGGACCGCCTTCGGCTTTGAGCGAAATCTCGTTGCCGCGGTAGGTCTGGACCTCACAGCCGGCATCAGCCAACAAGCGAGCCGTAATTGGGTTGCAATCGAGCATCAAGCAGACTTTAGGGGCAATGGCGAGGACGTTGGTGGCCATGCTGTCGTATTCTGATGCCGGAATCTCGATGAGTTTCATGTTGCGCCGTTTGAGTTCTTGATAAAACCCGGTGGGCATCAACGGCAAATGCACCACGGCCATGTCGTGATCGACCATCGAAATAAACGACAGCAAATGCAAGCAGGCTTCGGGACCGGTGTAGTAGGGCAAATCATACGAAAGCACCGTCACCCCTTTGGGTTCGAGCATCGCTTTGAGTTGGCTGACGGCGGCGGCATTGGTGCGGAAGCCCAAGCCTACGGCCAAGGTCTGATTATCCAACCAAATCATGTCGCCACCCTCGGCCCGGGCATCACCGCTGAGTGTCCCCAAAATCGGGATGCCGTTTTTTTGCATGCTAGCGCCAATGGCGGCCTCTTCGCCAACCCGCAGTGGTTTGCCCATGTGGAGCAAAATTGCGCCGTAGTCGGTTACAATCGCTGGGTCAAAACAAAAAATTGCGTCGGCGTGGTCGGCGAGCGGTGCATCGTGCATGATGACCTCGACGCCGGCTTTGCGCAATGTATCGCACAAGGCGGCGTGCTCGGCCAAAGCCCCGGCTTGATTGGGTTGTGCGGTGTAGTGCCAGCGGGTGGGATCGGCATTATAAAATGCGGATTCAGGCGTACGTAACATGACTTTGCGGAGTTGCGATACCATGTTTTGGGCGCCATATGAACGAGTAGTCATTATTTTTTCCTCTCAAACCAGATTACTGCCCTAGTTTACCATGGCACGAAGTAGGAAGTAGAAAATATGAAGTATGAAGTCAATAAAACTCAGTGAAATGGCGTGTTCGGCGCTCCGTTTTTGACAAGTGGGGTGGCATCTGCTACCATTCATCAATCACAAGTACATAGTAGCTAGGGGCGCCAAGAGAGCTTGGCTGAGATGCGACCGTCGTAATGTCGCTGACCCTTCGAACCTGATCCGGTTAATACCGGCGGAGGAAAGCAGATGCAGTATATTTGCGCATCACAAGCCCAATCCGCTTGTGATGCGTATTCTTTTTGGAATTGGTAGAGGAGCTATGTATGCGGAAAATTGGACTGCTTTGGGTGATTGGAATCGCATTATTAGCTTCGTGTGGAGCCAATTCAATGGTAACTCCAACGGCGACGCCAGCAGTAGAACCAACTGTGAGTGCAACCGCACCTGCGGTTGCCCCAACGAGTGCGGCAGGTGTGACTGAGGTCACGGTGCTGACCCACGATAGTTTTGCGGTCAGCCCAGAAGTGCTCGCCAAGTTCGAAGCCCAATACCATGCCAAAGTCGTGGTGGTAAATGCCGGCGATGCTGGCAGCATGCTCAACAAAGCGATTCTTAGCAAAGATGCTCCTTTGGCGGATGTGATTTATGGCGTCGACAATACTTTTTTGAGTCGGGCATTGGAATCAGGAATTCTGGCAGATTTTACGCCAAGTACGACGCCGGCACTTGTCCCAGAAGCAACAACTGATGTCAGCGCACCATTGTTGCCGATAGACGTGGGCTATGTGCTGATCAATTATGACATTGCAGGGCTTAAAGCGGCTGGTCTCTCCATTCCCCAAAGCCTTAAGGAACTGACGGAGCCACAGTGGAAAGGCAAATTGGTCATCGAAAATCCCGCTACCTCATCAACTGGCCTAGCGTTCTTTTTGGCGACAGTGGCAGAATTTGGTCCAGATGGCTGGCAACAGTATTGGAAAGACTTGCGCGCCAATGATGTATTGGTGGCCAATGATTGGACGACCGCGTATTACACCAACTTTAGTGGCTCGAGTGGCAAAGGGCCACGGCCATTGGTGGTGTCATATGCAACCAGTCCCGCCGCTGAAGTTTTTTTTAGTGAAGGCAAACTCACGGAGCCTCCCACAGGGAATGTGGCGTTCGGTGCCTTCCGCCAAGTAGAATATGCCGGCGTGCTGAAGGGTGCGAAGCAAGCGGCATTGGCGCAGCAGTTTGTGGAATTCATGGTGAGCAATGACTTCCAAAACGACATGCCATTGCAAATGTTTGTCTCGCCGGCGATTCAGACGGCAACGTTGCCCGATTTGTACACTAAATTTGTCTCGAAACCGGTAATCAAAACTCAACTTGATGCGAAAACTATTGCAAGCAATCGTGATGTATGGTTGACACAATGGGACACGATTGTGGTGAAGTAGTCTCGGCGGAATTCGTGGTGCATAGACAATTTCGGTGTAGTCCCGTTGGGATTACACCGTCTTAATATGTATGTGGTATGGTTATAACAGGTTTTATGTATGAAAAGAGCGATCATGCTTCCTGTTATTCCCCCAATAACTGGTTTAACCCATCATGATGCCAAAATTCGTTATGATGCAAATGCGATACGTTGGCAACGATGGCAATACTTCCGTGATTATGCAGTGATTTGTAGTCGCATATTATTTACCCCTTTGAATCTGATTATTTTGGGATTAGGGGGGACATTGTGGGTGCTCGGGCGGAATCTCGATGCGTTTGCCACCATGATTGTGGTTATTATCAATGTAGTCATGAGCATGGTGCAATCAATCCGGGCCCGTATGATGCTTCAACAGATTGCTGCGGCGGCAGTACCTACTGTGTATGTGTGGCGTGAGGACGAATTACATGAGGTCCATCCCCAAATGGTGGTTGCGGGAGATGTGATTTTGGTGCGACCTGGTGATCAAATCGTTGCCGACGGGCGAATTTTGGTGGCCGATAGTGTGGCCTTTGATGAATCGCTTTTGACTGGTGAAAATGAGCCAATTGTGCGCATGGCTGGTGATGCGTTAGTGGCAGGGGCATGGTGTGTCAACGGGGCGGCCTGGTACCAAGTGACTGTCGCCACCAATCAAGGGACGATGGCGCAAATCATTGCGGGGTCGCAAATTCCACGGAACATCGTGACGCCACTTATGACTGATGTCAATCGTGTATTGCAGGTGATGGTGCTGATTGCGAGTGGGCTGATGCTGGTGGTATTCGTTCGCGATTACTATCTGCAGGTCCCCCTCGTACAACTGATTGCGCATCTCACGGTGATGGCTGGGTTGATCCCCAATGCCTTGGTGTTGACATTGACGGTGAGCTTGGCTTTGGCCGCCGTGTATATGAGTCGATCGGGAGGGTTGGTGCAACAGACGGCGGCAGTGGATGCGATGTGCCAAGTCGACACCCTCTGTTTCGACAAAACAGGCACCTTGACCGCTAACCAACTACGAGTTACGGTATTACGGGTGATAACTGGCGATGAATCGACATTTCGCCAACAATTGGGTGCGTACGTCCATGCCGATGTCGCAGGAAATCGTACCGCTCAAGTAATTGCTACGGCTATTTCTGCCCAGCCTGCTACGGTAATCCAATCGGTGGCGTTTGATGCTGTGCGCAAGTGGAGCGCCCAACAACATGCCGATGGGGTCTATCTGCTCGGAGCACCAGATGTACTCCGACATGCCCTTGCCCCCGCATGGCGTGATATTGATTTGGCGAGTGATGCTGTCCATATCGGGGCGCGGGTGCTGTTGTTTGCTCGTGCTGATGCCTTTGCGCCTGATTTTGATAAAGAAAATCCTACCCTTCCACATGCAATAACCCCACTTGGCCTCGTGATTATGCAAGACACTATCCGCCCCGAAGCGCGTGAAGTGCTCGACCAATTCCGGGCCTTGGGAGTGCGGATTGTGATTATTTCGGGTGATGACCCCCAGGCAGTCGCAGCGCTGATGACACAAGTGGGGTTTGCAGCACGGCAACAAGTGGTGCATGGCCACGAAATCGACGCCCTCGCCGATGACGCCTTGGCAACGCTAGTGGCGCAGGCAGCAATTTTTGGGCGAGTGACTCCCCACCAAAAAGCGCGGATTATTACTGCCCTGCGTCAAAATGGTGCCACGCCAGCGATGGTAGGCGACGGCATGAACGACATTTTGGCGATGAAGCAGGCTACCCTTGCACTCGCAATGCAGACTAGCAATAGTGCGGTACGTGCGGTGGCTGATGTGGTGTTGCTCAATGATAATTTGGCGGTGTTGCCGGCTTTGCTCGATGCTGGTCAACGGGTTATTAGTGGCATGCAAGCGGTGTTGAATCATTTCTTGGTGCGGGTGACGTTGTGCACCGTTTTGCTGTTGACGGGGATGCTGCTGGGGAAAATTATTTGGGCTCCTGCCGAAAGTGCCTTTTTGGCGTTGTGTGGCGTGGTGATTCCTGCCTTGGTGATTGTCAGTCGCACGCATACGCCGGCATCGCTCCGTGACCGGGCGCGCATGTGGCGTGATGCCGCTTGGTTAAGTGGTATGGGGGTTGGAGCGGTGGTGATTACGCACCTATTTTTTGCATCGTCACAATCACAAGTAGTAGTTGGCTTTGCGATTGTGGGGTTGTGGATTCGCTTATTGTGGGCATACAAAAGCCCTGCGTAGCACGAACGCGCGCCGCAAGGCTTCAGCTCGGAATTAATTAGCGCAGATAGAGGTACATTTCGCCTGGTTGTAAATCGTGGACGCGGAGGCGCGGTGCGATACGGCGCATCCCCCCAAAAACTTCTTCGGCCGGCAAGCGATTACTGGCAAACAAATCATTGTGGCCGGCGATGACGGTGTCCCAGCCGAGCGTCTGAGCCAGCCAGGCCGCTTCGCTGGGGTAGAGATTGCCGACGATGTCGTTGCCATCACGCATGGCGTCACGGCCGTTGCAGGCCAGCATGGCGATATCGACGGCGGGGAGTGCCCGGATGGCGTCCATGTAGCCGGGGTGAATGATGGTGTCGCCGCCGTGGAAGAAATTGACGGTGCCCCAATCGAGGTGCAAACTCAACCAGCGTTCCCCTTTGACAGGATCTTGTTCGCGGGTATAGTGGGCGGCGGCGACCACATTGAGTTTCGCCACGCCGAGGTCGATTGTCTGGCCTAATTGGGGGATTATCCGGCGACTGGCATCGATTCCCGCCAAATCTAATTCGGGCTGTGCCCAGCCGGTGGCCACAAAGCGGGCATTGGGTGAGGCACTGGCAATCCCGGCCAAGGTGAAACAATCGGTGTGGTCGATATGTTCGTGTGAACATATCACCACGCTGGCATTGGTGACCTCGCTGGGGAGCACCGGTGGCTCGATGGCGCGGGTGGGGCCACGGGTGGGGTCTGGCCATTTGAGCGCTACTACGTCGGTCAGACAGGGGTCGATGTAGATGATTTTTTGGTCGGGGCCTTTGACGGCCACGCCCATCTGGCCTAAACCCCACAGTGCTACGGCACCAGCGGGTACGACAAAGTCATTCATTTGGGCGATTAATTCACGGCCATAACGAGTAGGCATTGGTTTGTTCCTTGCTGGCAGTTATGCCATATGCCGGACGATAAGTTCGTTGATGCTGACATCACCGCTGGTGACGAGTTGGTAGCGATTGGCGGCGTGGGTGGGGTAGACCCGCAACGTGCAGACGGTATAGGCGCCGGCATAGATTTCGATAATCGAATGGTCAACATAGATGTGCAATTCGAGTTCATCGGCCACACTGGTGTGCAAGGTGGTACGGTAGCAATCGCGACTGGTGTTTTGGTTGCGGCTACTCTGCGCCATGTCACACACCAACTCATTGCGGCCGCGGTCCCATGTGACCGTGGTTTGTTCGCCGCTGTGGGGGTCGTGGCGCAAGATGAGGGTTGTTTTGGCATCGCCGTGTGCCGCAATCCGGGCATGGATGACCAGACTGTCGCCGGCTACATGCGCCAATGCCGTTTGCGCTTGGCTCACGGTTAAATCGCGCCCGTGGGTGATAGTGATACCTTCGAGGTTGGCGACTTCGGGGGCCACGGTAAATGTCAATGCGCCGGCATCATCGAGGGCGATAATGCGCGGCAAGGTCATCACCCCTTGCCAGCCTGCAGCCCGGCAGCTACTGTCGTGGCGTTGTTCTTGGCACCAGCCAATCATAATGCGCCGCCCTTGGGCATCACTAAAGCTTTGTGGTGCATAAAAACTCATCCCCTCGTCGACCATGTTGCGCTGGCTAGGTGTGAATTTGCGCCCATTAAAGGCACCACTCATCCAAATGACCCGGCGCATGGGCAGGGGTGAGGTGATAAATACATGTTGATTGTTACTGGCAAAAAAATCAGGGCATTCGTAGAGTTGTTCATTGATGGCATCGCTGGCTTCAATCATGCGCCCGAGGTATTCCCAGCTCAACAAATCTTTGGAACGGAACAACGGCGCCACTGCATGGGTACCATCGCCTGATCCGAGGATTTGATACCACCATTCGCCGTCGTGCCACATACTGTGGTCGCGGAAGTCTGCGACCAGATTGTCGGGTGGCGCACTAATCACGGGATTCTGGGCTGCCTTGGTAAAAGTACGCAAATTGTCGTCGGCATAGGCCACACACGGGAGCTGATGCGGGCTGTTGACACCGGTATACATGATGACCGGTTTGCCGTCGTGGATAATGGTACATCCCGAAAAAACGCCGTCGCGGTCGTAGGGCATGTCTGGCGCTAGTGCGATAGGCAAATCGGTCCAATGCACCAAATCGGTGCTCACTGCATGCCCCCAGTGCATGGCACCCCAGTAGGCGCCATGGGGATTGAATTGATAAAACAGGTGGTATTCACCTTGCCAATGGACCAGCCCGTTGGGGTCGTTGAGCCACCCTTGAGGAGCCGTGAAGTGGTAGCGTGGTAGATGGGGGTCGTTGGCAAATTGATTACGTGGGTTCATTATTACCCCTTAAATTTTAGCGCTGATATGCGCAAAATTATACCAGATGTCGTTTTGCATAAACATCGTTTTTTTGATTGACATAAATTAATCGTCACGATAGGAACGTACATAGGTAACGACAGCATCAGTGGCTACTTGTTGCATACCAAGGCTGGTATAGAGTTTTTGGGCATGACTATCATGGTGGGCAAAGAGATAGACGATGTCGCCGTGGGCTTGACTCGCGCTGATGGCGTGGGCGACCATGGCGCGGGCCACACCACGCCGGCGTGATTGTGGCGCCACAAAGACACTTTCGATGCGGGTAATGCCATCCCGACTATAGGTTACACACCGCCCGGCGGGTTGACCATCATCCCATGCGATATAGCCGGTGACATCGCTGGCGCTGACTTCTTGGTAACGGAGTTGGTACATGATTTCGGCAGAGCTGTGGGGGTCGGGTTCGGTGAGATTGGCCCACGTAGCAAAATCAGTCGCATCCAAGGCACTGGTGACGGCGATATGAGGTGTCGGTGTCGGTGTCGGGATGGCGTGTTGGTGTACCATCAGGTCGATAACGCCCCATTCGGTCATTGCCACAAAGCCATTTTGGACCAATGATGCTGCCAGGCTGGTGGGGGTAGCGAGGTGGTCGAGATAGACCACACTATCCATCCCCAGTGCATCAAAAAAATGAATGACATCGGTAATGACCGCATCGACATCACTGGCATCGAGGCGCATCATGCCGGCATGATTGGGGTCATACCGGCCAGGCAGGCTAGGATTGGTGTAGATGGCGTAGCCATTGCGTGGAGTAATCCGACTAAACGTCCCCCAGTAGAGATGATCGTGTTGCCAGATGGCGTCGAGTTGCATGACAATTCCTTGATGCGTTGAAATGAATGATGGTCTATTGGGGGGATGGTGGGACGAGCAATTCGAGTGGCCAGACATCGAGTAATTCGCCTTGCATCGGCAAATCGATGCGGTCGCGCATCACTGCCGACACATAGCCGGCCAAATTGACTTCGGCAGAATCAACCACATGCGAAAACCCGATGATGGGCTCGGGACCACCTGCTACCCAGGCATGGACGTCGCGTATCGCCGCATCCCAGCACCCGTCCCAACTCACCTGATTGGTGAAGTCGTGGCGCACTGCGCCCTGTGCGTTGGTAACGGTGAGCGATTCTTCGTCGTGCATGGTGATGATGCCACTACTGCCGACGAGGGTCATGATGTCGCTCCCGGGCAAGCCTTGGCCACCGTCGAGGATGCCGCGGGCGCCGCCGGCAAAACCCATGTGGATAGTGGCGTGATCTTCCATGGCATGCCCAAAGCCGCGGGTCTGGCGAACGCGGGCTTGGCCCATCACCCACTCCACCGGTTGCTCGTTGAGCAGGTAGCGATACATGTCGATCCAATGGGATCCCCATTCGCTCAAATCCCAGCCAGCAATGCCGGCAATACAGGCGATAGGGGTGCCAATGGTGCCATCATTGAAGCACTGTTTGGCGAATTGGAAGGCAGGGCGATAACGGCGTACATGGGCCACCGCAATCTTGATGCCGGTGCGTGCTACCAGCTGGCGGATATCGGCGAGTTGGCGGGGTGTGGCAACGAACGGTTTTTCACAAAACACCGCCTTGACACCGGCATTGGCTGCCGCCACCAACATGTCATAATGTAGCCCTACATAGGTGCAAATGCTGACGATGTCGGGTTGCTCGCTGGTAAGCATGGTGCGATAGTCGGCATAGCCGACGGTGTCGAATCGTTCGTTGAACGCATCAATATGGGCTGGCACGATATCGGCCACAGCGACCAAATGTGTCTGGGGATTGCGTTGGTAGGCGCCGGCGTGGGTATAGCCGATTTGATAGCCACCCAGTTTGGTTTGGGTGGCATTGGCTTTGCCGGCGCCGATAATTGCGGTGCGAGTCATCATAAGCAATATCCTTTGCGGTGATTAGCGCGTGAGCAACCACTGCACACTGTTGCGCCAGAGCTGGCGCATCGCCGGTGGCTCCATCGAGCGCAAATTGTGGCCGAGGGCAATATAGACGGCTTTGCCGACGTTGGCATTGGCATCGAGGGTCGTCAGCATGGGGTGTTGTTCGCCATCCCAGCTGGCCCACATATGGTGAGTGGGGTTACGAGTATCGTCCATCCAGAGTTTGTAGTAGATTTCGTCGTCAATTTCGAAATCATGCATCCCAGCGACAATTGGATGCCCACTATCACCGATGGTGATGGTGTGGTGTTGGAATGGCGAATGCGATGCCCGTTGCCAGCCCCAGCGCACGCCGAGGCGTTGCGAAAACTCGGGCCAGTCGCTGTAGCAGCCGATAGCGCCGTGGTGGATGAGCATGGGGCGTCCCGAGTCACAATAGCGCAAATAATTGGCTTGTGCGGTGGCATCGATGGGAGTGTAGGTCATGTTGCCGGCCCAATCGGCACTCATCCCTGGCCAGAGCATGCCCATCGGTACGAGCAAATCGACATCGTCGAGGTCGGCAAAGGCGTCACCGTCGGCGCGGACGCTGATGCGGTAGTGTGGGTCGAGCCAGGTGCTGATAATGGTGGCTTGTTCATCGACGGGGTGGACACGGGGACCACCGACATGGAAGCGGATATGCATGGAATCTCCTTTTTGGGTTGTTTTGTCTATTATACGGTGTACGTGGGTGCGGTACACTATGCAGAGGTCGTTTTAGGTGAGGAATTCATGGCACATTCCACAAAAGGGCGGTGGTTGCACAACCCCGTCGTCCGCGGGGCGAGTTATTACTTTGGGTATTGGGGGGTGGTCGGGTTCTATGTACCCTTTCTCAATGTCCATTTTTTGCAAATTGGTTTGAGCGGTGCCCAAATTGGCATTTTTTCGACCATGTTGCCGTTACTGATGTTGACGACCGCCCCATTTGTGGCCAGCCTCGCTGACCGCTGGCGCGCGCGGGTGCGGATTTTGGCGATCTGTATTGCTATAACTGGGATTACCATATTGTTGTTGGGCGTGAGTACCAATTACTGGGTGCTGTTGCCGCTGATGTTGTTGATGTCGATTGTACGGAGTCCTATTGCCGGCATCGGTGACGGCCTAGTAGCCAAAATGGCCGTCACCCACAATGTCAACTTTGGTGCAATGCGCATGTGGGGTTCGTTTGGGTTTGCTTCGATTGCGATTATTAGTGGCTTTGCCTGGCAAAAATTCGGCTACCAGCCCATGTTTATAGCGGCGTGTGTGGGATTTCTCCCCGTAGCGTGGCTGGCGTCACGCCTCGACGAAGAAGCTGCCGCCCCCGCCCAAGGACCCATGTGGGGACCGTTGTTGCGTAATCCTGCCATGCGTACTATGCTGATTACCTCGTTTCTGCTGGCGGGGTCGCTGAGTATGAGTGGTACGTTCGAGGGGATTTTGATGGAATCGTTGGGGGGCGGCGGCTTGTTTATCGGCCTGCTATTGGGCGTCACCGGGATGTCCGAAATCCCCATGATGCGCAATGCCCCCCGCCTGACGGCCTGGCTGGGTGGTGAACGGACCCTGATGGTGGGCTGTCTGATTATCGTCCTCGCCCATATCGCCTATGCGGTGGCGTGGTCGCCGGTGGTGTTGCTCTTGGCGGCGGTGTTGCGTGGCTCGGGCTTTGGCTTGTCGTTTGTGATGCTGGTATCGCTGGTGGCCAAACGCGCACCAGCCGGCTTGGCAGCCAGCTCGCAGGCCGCCATGTCGGCGGCGGGCTGGGGGCTGGCACCCCTGATTGGCATCCCACTCAGTGGGTTGCTGTATGATGCCACTGGTGGCGCCAAAAGTATTTTTGCGGTATGTGTGGTGATGGCCTTGATGGCAGCGGCGACAATTGCGATTGGGCTGTGGCGTGGGGTATTTACGCCGGTGACCGAAGCCACTTAGGCGTATTGGTCAGGGCTGAAGCACGGTGCGGGTAGGTCGGGCGTGACCTATGACAACGGCAGATTTCGCACGGGACGGCATTATTTTTTACAAAAAGGAGAAGCAGACATGGCATATTGGTTACTCAAAAGTGAACCGGATGTCTATGCCTATGCAGATTTGGTACGCGACGGGCAGACGGTCTGGGACGGCGTGGCCAATGCCCAAGCGGTCAACTTCATCAAAACCATGCAGGTCGGCGATTATTGCATCATCTACCACACCGGCGACGAACGGCGGGTGGCCGGGATCGCGGTGGTCGTATCGCCCCCCTACCAAGACCCGCATGACCCCACAGGTAGATGGAAAGTAGTCGACGTGGCGGCGGTCCAAGCCCTGCCCAATGGACTGCAATTGGCGCAAATCAAAGCCCTAGCGCTCTTTGCGGATTCGCATTTGGTGCGCCAAGGACGTTTGTCGGTGGTACCGCTGAGCGATGCCCAATATGCGTTGTTGACGGCAGGCTAACGCCGAATCAGGTAAAATACTCAATGAGTGATAGACGTTAAGGAGTCTGTATGTCGCACGAATTAACCGATTTGCGCCAACGGTTGGCCGAATTATCGGATTTGAATGCAATCAACGCCTTGTTGGGTTGGGACCAAGGCAGTATCATGCCGGCAGGGGCTGGCGAAGGACGTGGCCGCCAGATGGCGCTGATGTCCAAACTGCTTCACGACAAATTCACCGACCCGGCGATTGGACATTTGCTCGAAAAATTGTGCAAACAAGCCGAGCAATGGGATCCCCATAGCCTCGACGCCCATATCGTCGCCGTCACATCCAAGGACTACGACATTGCCACGCGGGTGCCAGGTGCGTTTGTGTCCGAAATGACCGAGCACCAAAACGCCAGCTACATGGCCTGGGCCGAAGCGCGCCCGGCCAATGACTTTGCCAAAGTCATCCCTTTCCTCGAAAAAACCATTGAACTGAGCCGTAAATACGCCTCGTTCTTCCCCAATTCGGGACACATTGCCGATCCGTTGATTGATCAGGCCGATAGTGGCATGACAGTGGCGACGATTCGGCCGTTGTTCAAAACGTTACGCGACGGCTTGGTGCCGATGGTGGATGCGATTTGCCGCCAAGCGCCGGCCGATGATAGCTGTTTGACCGGACCATTCCCCATCGACCAACAAATGGTATATGGCCGACTGCTGGCCGAAAAAGTGGGCTACGACTTCCATCGCGGCCGTCTCGATACCGCCCGCCATCCATTTGAAGCACGCTTGGCATATGGCGATATCCGCATCACCACCCGCGCCCGCGAAAACGATTTGGGCGATTGTTTGTTTAGCGTCATCCACGAATGTGGCCACGCCATGTACGAACAAGGGGTGGCATTCGAGCTCGAAGGGACGCCGTTGTCGCACGGTACCTCGAGTGGTGTGCACGAAAGTCAGTCCCGCTTGTGGGAAAACATCGTGGGGCGCTCCAAGACCTTTTGGCAATACCAATACCCAAGCTTGCAAGCGGCCTTCCCCCAGCAACTGGGCAACGTGTCGCTCGATGCCTTTTATCGCGCCATCAATAAAGTCTCGCGCTCGTTGATCCGCACCGATGCCGACGAAGTCACCTACAACTTGCACGTGATTACCCGTTTCGAGCTCGAGCTCGAATTGCTCGAAGGCACTTTGGCCGTCAAAGATTTGGCGCAGGTCTGGAAGGAACGCTATAGCCAGAACCTGGGGATTACCCCTACCGACGACCGTGATGGTGTGCTCCAAGACGTGCACTGGTATGCCGGGGTGGTGGGTGGCTCGTTCCAAGGCTACACCATCGGCAATGTGATGAGTGCCCAAATCTATGAAGCCGCCTTGGCCGCGGATCCCTCGATTGCCGGCGCCATTAACGGCGGGAACTATGCACCGTTGTTGGCCTGGCTGCAAACCAATCTGTACGCCACTGGTCGGCGCTATGACGCCGCTGCTACGCTCAAACGAGTCACGGGTAGCGATTTGTCGGTTGAGCCCTACTTCCGCTATTTGCACGGCAAATACGGCGAATTGTATTCACTGTAAGCATATCTCGGAACAAAACCATATCCACCACCGTCAGGTATGTGGGTATGGTTTTGTTTTTTTGTCGTAGAGAAATTAAAGGAACGAAGATGAGTAAAACTGCAATTGTGTTGTTGGTAATTTGTACGCTGATTGCCGCCCTCGTTGGCGCGGCGTTGCCGGTATTGTTGGTAGGCAAAAGTAGTACAGTGGTGAGTGGTGGTACGTCGGCACCGGTGCGCCATATCGACGTGACTGGTTCGGGTAAGGTCTATGCGGCGCCCGACCAAGCCACGGTGCAATTAGGTGTGACGTCGCAGGCGACGAGTGCAGCCGAGGCGCTCAAAGATAATTCGGCCAAGACGGCGGCGGTGTTGACCAGCATCAAAAACATCGGTGTCGATGCCAAAGACATCCAAACCAACGATTTTTCGATCTTTCCGACCTATGCCAGCAATGGCACCACCATTACCGGCTATCAGGTCAACAATACGGTGGTTGTGGTCATCCGTGATTTGGCTAATGCGGGTACGATTTTGGACCAAGTCGTGCAAGCTGGTGCCAACAACATTTCGGGGTTGAGCTTCGATATCGCCGATCCGAGTAAATTACAAGCCGACGCTCGTGCCAAGGCGATTGCTGATGCGCGTGCCAAGGCCGAAGCGATGGCCAGTGCGGCAGGCGTGAGTTTGGGTGACATCATCACCATCAGCGAATCAGTATCGAGTGCCCCCATGCCGATGGCACGGGTGGCGATGGCCGATGCGGCGGCGGTACCCGTGGCGACTGGTCAACAACAAATTGCCGTTGATGTAACGATTTCGTTTGTATTGCGGTAAATCGGACATTATCTGGTAGAATACAGGTAATTCGTCACATGAATTGAGAGTTACCTGTGTTCGTACCAGATGATCATTCCCATCGTCGTTATAATCCGTTGCTAGATGAGTGGGTGCTGGTATCACCACACCGCACCAAACGCCCATGGCAAGGCCAAATCGAAACACCCCCTGCCGAAGCACGCATCCAATATGACCCCACTTGTTACCTCTGTCCCCGCAATGCCCGCATGGGTGGGGTGGACAATCCCGACTATCCCGACACCTTTGTCTTTGACAATGACTTCGCTGCCCTACAACATGATGCGCCAGCTGGGGGCACCAATCAAGGCCTGCTCCGCGCCGAAAGCGAGCGGGGCGTGTGTCGGGTAATTTGTTTTAGCCCACGCCACGACCTCACCTTGGGTGAAATGCACCGTGACGACATTGCCCGCGTGGTACGGGTCTGGCAAGAACAATTTACCGAGCTGGGGAATGATCCCGATATTGGCTATGTGCAAATTTTCGAAAATCGTGGCGCCATGATGGGCTCCAGCAATCCCCATCCCCATGGTCAAATCTGGGCTACTCAACATGTCCCCAATATCGTCGCCCGCGAAGATGCTAATCAGCTGGCCTATTTTGCCAGCCATGGGCGCACCTTGTTGGCCGATTATGTGGCCCAAGAAATTGCTAGTGGCGAGCGGATTGTCTGCATCAATGATTCGTTTGTGTCGCTGGTGCCGTTTTGGGCGGTCTGGCCGTTCGAAACCATCATTATTCCCCGTCGCCCCCAAGCTTCCATCAACGAATTGACCATCGCCGAAGTCACTGATTTGGCCGATATTCTCAAACGTACCGTGACGCGCTATGATAATTTGTTCAATACGCTCTTCCCCTATTCACTCGGTATCCACCAAGCACCCGTACACGCCACCATGACCGATCATTGGCATTGGCATATCCACATCGTGCCGCCGTTGTTGCGCTCGGCGACGGTGCGCAAATTCATGGTGGGCTTTGAATTGTTGGCCGAGCCTCAGCGCGACATCACCCCCGAGCAAGCCGCTAAGCGCTTGCGTGAATTGTCCGAAATGCACTACCGCGAGGGCAAATGAGCACGTTTACCTTGACCTGGCTTGATGCCACTACCGTGACCGCTGCGTTACCTCAACTCGAAGCCGTGTTGTGTGATGCCGTCGAATCGGGTGCCAGTATCGGCTTTATGTTGCCCCTCGACCGTGGTGAGATTGCCGACTATTGGGCGGGTATTGCTCAGGCAGTGCGTTTGGAAAAAAAATACCTGCTGGTGGCGGTGAATGCGCAAGGGCAAATGGTTGGTACAGCCCAGCTCGAGCCTGCCGGTAAGTCCAATGGGCGCCATCGCGCCGAAGTCCAAAAAGTGATCGTGTTGGCGGCTTGTCGCCAACAAGGCATCGGCAAACTGCTGATGCAGGAAGTCGATCGCTTTGCGGCATCTATTGGGCGCACGTTGTTGTTGCTCGATACGCGCGCCAATGATTCCGGCGAAAAATTATATGCCAGCGTCGGTTGGACCAAATTCGGCGCGGTGCCACGCTACGCCTATAGCCCTGATGGCTCGATGGAAGGCACTACGTTTTGGTACAAAACGTTGTAGCGTGATAAAAAAGTGCCGGGGCGGAATAGTCCGCCCCGGCGCTTTTTGCTGGTATGGGCACGTTTATATCAACAAAATCTCTTGGGCCTTGGGCGCTTTGAGGTCGTTCATGCTTCCCGAGCGGTAGCCAGCCAAGTCGAGGGTCACGAATTTGTAGCCTAGTTCTTTGAGCTTGGCCGTCATGGCGTCGCGATGCTCGATTGCCAAGCCGAATTGGTCGGCGGTGACTTCGATGCGGGCGATGGTGTCGTGATGGCGTACTCGGAACTGCAAGAATCCCAACCCGCGCATGAAGCGTTCGGCTTCGTCGAGGACACGTAATTTGTCGGCGGTTACCCGCTCGCCGTATTGGATGCGTGATGACAGACAGGCGTAGGAGGGTTTGTTCCAATTCGACAAGCCGAAGTTTTTGGCGAGCACGCGGATTTCGGCTTTGCCGAGCCCTACTTCGAGCAATGGACTGCGCACGTTGAATTCGGTGGCGGCCTGGTGACCAGGGCGGTGTGTGCCGACATCGTCGGCCATGGCACCATAGACGATGGTGCTGATGCCCAGTTCTTTGGCGACTGGCTCGAGCTCGGTGAACAAGGTTTTTTTGCAGAAATAACAGCGGTCGGTGTCGTTGCGGGCATAGCCGTCGAGCTCGAGTTCGCGGGTGGTGACGACGATATGGCGGGCGCCGATGAATTGAGCCAGTTCTTTGGCTTGGCCTAATTCTTCGCGGGGGTAAGTCTCGGAGTCGGCCGTGCCGGCGACACACTTGTCGCCGAGGGCATCATAGGCGGCTTTGAGGAGTAGTGTGCTATCGACGCCTCCCGAAAAAGCCACCATCACGCTGCCCATGTCGCGGAAGAGTTGTACGAGCTGGGCGTATTTGTCTGCAAGGGTTGGTGTCGTCATGATGCAGTTCCTTTTGTACGAGCCAAAAATAATTTACGCGCAATCCGGGCGGCGGCAGCGCCAGCCCCGATGCCGTTGTCGATATTGACCACGGTAATGCCGGGAGCGCAACTCTGGAGCATGGTGCCGAGGGCGGCGTGGCCAGCGCCACCAAAGCCATACCCGACGGCCGTCGGTAGCCCGATGACGGGCATATCGACCAGCCCTGTAACTACCGACGGCAACGCGCCATCCATACCGGCGGCGACGATGATGACATCGACGGGTACGAGGAGAAGTTGACGTAATGGTTCAAACAACCGGTGGAGCCCCGCCACCCCTACATCGGTGACGCGGTGCAGATTGCAACCCAGTTCGCGACAGACGGCGGCAGCTTCGTCGGCAGCCGGCAAGTCACTGGTGCCGGCGGCGATAATCCCTACTTCGCCACCAGCCGTGGGTAATTGGCTGTGGGGCAACGCCACGGTGATGATGCGGTCGGCGGTGCCACGGATGATGATGGCATCGTGGAAGTGGGCGAGGATTTGGGTGACCGTGTCGCTATCTGGCCGACTAATCAGCACGCGGCCATGATGGGCGAGGATGCCAGCGGCGATGGCGATGGTCTGGGCCGCGGTTTTGCTGGCGGCATAGATGACTTCGGGCATGCCAGTGCGGGCTTGCCGTAACAAATCGATGGTGGCAAAGGTGTCGAGATGTAATAATGCGTCGCTCATGTAGTGACTCCTTCACGTGTTTCGCCGACCGCCGTTGCACCAATACCAACTAACAACCCAATCAGTCCGGTGAGTTGCAAAGGTGCGATACGTTCGTGGAACAAAAAGAACGCCAAAATAGCCGATCCGACTGGCTCACCGAGTAACGCAATGGTAACGAGCAAAGCCGACAAATGGCGCATGGCATAGTTAATGGATGTATGGCCGAGGAGTTGGGGTCCGATGGCGAGTCCTGCGAGGATGAACCAGGTTGTGGGGTTACCCGGCAATGTATGATTACCAACGGCGATGCTGGCGCCGAGGAGTACGAGGGCGGCACTGCCGTAGGTCATCCAGATATACGAGAGTAGCGGGATGTCGTTGCGCAGACTGCGTCCCACCAAAAAATAGGCCGAGCCACTGATGGCGCCGAGGAGCGCCAATCCATTGCCGAGCCAAGGATTGCTCGCACTGGTCTGTTGGTGATCACTGATGGCGATCAAGACTGATCCCGTGATGGTCAGTGCCATGCCGATAATGCGCCAGCGGTTCAGTGATTCTTTCAACAAAAACCGAGCGACCAACCCAACCCAAAGTGGAGTGGTGGCGACGAGGGCTGCTGATGATGCGACGGTGGTATATTCGAGGGATTGAATCCACGTGGCGAAATGGATTGCTAGACAAACCCCTGAAATCAAGGCTAATCCGGCATGCCGTGGCGTGATTGTAGCCTGTACAATCTGACGGCGCCACGCCACAATCAGACTCAAGATGCTCGCCGAGATCCCGAGGCGCGCCGCGGCAATCACCAAAGAGGGAATATGATCGGCCTGGGCATAGCGGATCAAAATAGATGCCGATGCAATCACAATAATCCCTAATACGAGCGTGATTGCGGCAGTAATGCGTGTCGACGACGAAGTAGCTGTATTCATGATGCTATTGTACCATTTTGTGTGCTGATTGGCAGTAGCGAGGTGTGCTGATGCAAATAGTGTAATGATGGTAGTGATATGAGTTTTTTGGTGAATAATGTGATAAATGTTGGTTATTATCGTGATATTTTGAAAAAATCGGAAGAAAGTTGTTATAATGGGTCGAACCAACAAAAGGAATCCCTCATGCGTATTTTGATGATATCGTGGGAATACCCTCCGCATATGGTGGGTGGGCTTGGTCGTCATGTGGCTGACCTTGCCCCACGGCTGGCCGCCCAAGGAATTTCGTTGACTATTTTGACGCCATGGGCCGCAGGCGCCGCACAACAACATACGGTCGCCCCTAATCTGCAAATCATTCGGGTGCCACTCAACGAGCGGGCTGCCGATATCGTGACGCGAGTTAACGATGCCACTACCACATTCATCCACGCCGCCCATCATGTCTGGCAGACGACCGGTGGCTTCGATATTATCCATGTCCATGATTGGTTACTCGCCGATGTGGCAATTGCTCTCAAACATCATTATCAACGACCATTAGTCGCCACTATCCATGCCAGTGAGCGTGGACGACGTCGCGGCGATATTTCTGCCCCTGAATCAACCGCAATCGATGCAATTGAATGGCGCTTGACCTACGAGGCGTGGCGCGTGGTTGTTTGCTCGCACTTCATGGTGACGCAATTGATGCAAGACTTTAGTTTGCCACTCGACAAAATCGATATGATTCCCAATGGAGTGGTGATGCCGGCGTTGCCATTTGAAACTGTCGCCCAGCGCCAACACTTCCGCCAGCGCTATCAACCCTACGATGCCCCGTTGCTCTATGCAGTCGGGCGTTTGGTCTACGAAAAGGGCTGGCATGTGTTGATTGCCGCGCTCGCCGCACTGCGCGTCAATTATCCCGATGCCCGCTTGGTGTTGGCGGGCGTGGGAGGATTCCGCAGTGAGCTCGAGCGCGTTGCCCGCGCACATGATGTCTTTAGTGCGGTCACGTTTGCCGGCTTTATTACTGACGATGAACGTGATGGCTTGTATGCTAGCGCCGACATTGCTGTCTTCCCGTCGTTGTACGAACCATTTGGGATTGTGGCCCTCGAAGCCATGGCGTTGCGCTGTCCGGTGGTGGTCTGTGATACGGGTGGCCTCCGTGAAGTAGTCAATGCCAACCGCACCGGCATTTTGGTTGATACAGGCGATGCTGATTCGCTGGTGGCGGGATTGCGCTATACTCTTGATTACCCTAATCTGACCCAACAGCGCATCGAAACAGCCTACGAAGAAGCACGTATCACCTATGCGTGGGAGACGATTGCGGCGGCAACTGCAGCGGTGTATGGTCGTGTGGTTTCCGATTGGCAAAAAGGGGATTGGGGTACGGTGTAGTCTGCGGTGTGATATGTGTAAAAAGACCGATCACGGATGCATCCGTGAT
>CALFIC010000055.1 GCA_937876225.1 uncultured Chloroflexota bacterium
CACGAATGAATGTCGCCTAATGACATGGACACAAAATTGGCGGAACCAGGCATGGCAACTGCCACGGTGACTGTACTGGACGTGACAGTACCATCTCCAAGTTCTCCATATGAGTTTGCACCCCAACAATATGCACCAGATTGGAAGTTCGCACAAGTATGTTGCCAACCTGCATACACCCCCAAAAGATTCGTTGCGGGGTTGGTTATCAATTCAGGCACTAGCTGATTGGTAGTACCGCCGTCACCGAGTTGTCCACTAACGGCCAAGCCCCAGCAGTAGATTTGTTTATCAGTGGTCCCAGTGGTCATCGCACACGTATGCAATCCTCCCACGGTAATCTTTGCAAACCGCACACCACTTGGCATTGTGACGGGGACTGGGCTGAGTCGGTTAGTCTTTGTACCATCACCGAGTTGTCCGTAACCGTTTGCACCCCAGCAATATGCCCTGCCACTACTATCCAATCCACAAAAATGCGTTGAACCGGTTTCAGAAAGCGATGCAAACGTCACCGTAGCATTGGAAAGCATAGAATCTGGATCGTGCGGCATAGCGACCATGACTGGCGTGGTACGATCGATACCAGTACCATCTCCCACAGAACCCCAGGTATTTTTCCCCCAACAATACGGCCGACCATCATAACTCATCGCACATGTCCCATAAACCCCTGGACTCACCACGATAAAGGGCTTCACGTGAATGCCATCATATGTGGGCATGGTGACAAGATTGGCGCTCGTTTTGTACACGGTGGTACCATCACCAAGTTGTCCTTGGTCATTGTCCCCCCAACAATACGTACTGCCAAATGTACCATGATCGTTGGCAATAGCACACGCATGACTGGCGCCACGCGAAACGGTCAAGAATGTTATTCCTGGCGGCGCACCAATCAGGGTAGGCTTGACAACTTTTTCAGGGTTCGACACAGCGCTGCCATAGTAAAACCATCCCCAACAATAAACGTTCCCTTTCGTCGCATATAGTGCACAGGTGGAACTACCACCGGCAGAAATTTGTCCGTAATTCACGACTTCAGGCGTGGGGGTAATCGTGGGAGTGCGCGTCAGCGATGGCGTGAGTGTCAATGTGGGTGTGGATGTATTGGTAAATGTCCGGGTCAATGATGGACTCACCGTCCGGGAGGGTGTGAGTGTATTGGTAAATGTCCGGGTTTGTGACGGACTCATCGTGCGGGACGGTGTGGATGTACGCGTAAATGTCCATGTCTGTGACGGTGTACGTGTGGTCGTAATCGTGGGCGTCGCCGTGGCTGTATTACTCGCCGTGGCGGTGTTACTCGCCGTGGCGGTGTTACTCGCCGTGGCGGTGTTCGTATTGGTGCGTGTTGCCGTAGCAGTGCGCGTATTGGTGCGTGTCGCGGTGGCAGTCATTGTGCGTGTATTGGAACGCGTCAATGTGAACGTTCGTGAACTAGTCAACGTTTGGGTCGGTGTGCTGGTCGGCATCTGTGGCATCACTGCCAACACGGGTGAGGTACGCATAATCAAAGTGCCATCACCGAGTTGCCCCTTGGTGTTGATCCCCCAGCAGGAGACCGCTTTGGTAGTCGTGATTGCACAGGTATGATCGCCACCAGCGCTAATGCTCGTAAATGTCAACCCACTCGGTATCGCTACGGCAACAGCCACATTACTGTCAACCTGACTTCCTATGCCCAGTTGCCCTGAATTGTTTTGTCCCCAACAATACGCTCCAGTCGACGCCATGCCACAGACATGTTTTCCACCCGCACTAATCGTTTCGAGTTTCGTAAATGGCGTGACGCTCCCATCACTGACTACCACGGGTGTCAGACGGTTGGTGTTGCTGGCATCACCAAGCTGGCCTTTGTCGTTGAGTCCCCAACAGTAGGCGGTCTTGTTGGGCGTAATTGCACAGCTAAATTGACCACCTGCACTGAGCGCACTCACCCCACCCGCGGTGGCAACACTCGACGGCAACGACACGGGTTGCGGGGTGGTAGCCATCGTTGTCGTCCCATTCCCTAGGCGTCCGTCGATATTTTCGCCCCAACAGTAGGCAGTGTTCGTCGCTGATACGGCGCAGGTATGATACTGCCCTGCAGTAATACTGCTAAACGTCACACCCGTGGGCATCGTCACACGGTCTATGGCCGTGACCGAGATCCGTGTACCATTGCCTAAATTCCCGAAGTCATTGACACCCCAACAATATGCCAGATTCAAGCTTGTGATGGCACAGGTATGGGCCCAGCCAATTTGTACTTGCATAAAGGTGATACTGGATGGCACGTTGACTAATACCGGTATATTACTAAGTATGACACTCCCATCCCCGAGCTGCCCTGAATTATTTTTGCCCCAACAATATGCTCGATTACTGACACTCATGGCGCAAGTGTGATTGCCACTCGCACTCACCGTACGAAATGTCACACCGACTGGGCTTTTGACCAGCGTCGGAGTGTTTTGGTTCGTCATAGAGCCGATACCTAGCTGACCGAAGCTGTTGTCACCCCAACAATAAATGGTGCCAACAGTGGTGAGCGCACAGGTATGCTGGATACCTGCACTAACACTTGTAAATTCATATGCAACCCGTGGGTTTATCGCCATGTTGGTGGTTTGTGCCGAAAGCGTAGATATCCCCGCACACACGATAGCCGCCACCACCGCACAGCATAGCAACAAGCGTCGGAGCGTGGTTGACATCGATACATATCGCATCATGGTTGCTACTCCAATAGTTTATCCAGTTACGTGAATGTGTTTAATTTACTATATACAATTATGTATGTCAACAGTCAAATACTCGTTTAGCAATGATTTAACACACGCATAGTCAAAATTAGCATTGCAATATCAATTTATGGCAATGTAGTGATAATCCAAGTGGCGCTAATGAATACAGGTATAGTCGTGTGCGACGCCCATACAGTAAGCCAAAAATTTTATCACTAACCGAGCTATCAGCAGTTGATCTACATATCAAATAATACCGCCCACACGTCGCTTCCTCGCAAAATTTGATATACTCTTTCACATTCACACGCTCACCATACCAAGTAGGGATTAATTTGATTTTCAAAAAAGGAGCTAACGTTGGATAATATCATCAGTCTCCTTTGGTCTATTGTGCGCTTCATTTTGATGATACTGTTATCCTATGTACTCGATGGAATGCTATTTCTGTTTGGGGGATTTGGGCAGGCAATCCGCAATGTTGCCACGAATTGGCCATTTGCCGCCATAAATGGACTCTGTCTCGCCGCTGTCATCACCGGCAGCTGGTATTTTTTGGCAGCACCATTGCCGACGATTTTCATTACCATACTGGTGATTAGCAATGTGTTGTCGATCGCTGGGATACGCGGGAGCACGGTCAATGACGACGGATCAATCGAGCTCTCCAATGCCGGCCCTGATGTCGCGACCTATTACACTATCGGGCGCTGGGTGCTGGTAATCCTATTGGTAACACTCATTGGCTATCGGCTATATGATGCGACGGCGTGGGTGTTTGTGCGCTAAGCAACGAGGTGTGTTGCAAACTATGCTGACGGGCGCGTGGCCGTATCAGTAAATCCTCTAGCAAAAATATTTTCCCCTTTGTGTGCCGTGCCTAACGCAAAAAATACGTTATACGTCGAATTTGTGTGTATTATTTTATGCAATAATACGTGCATTGCGACCCAGTCGTCCGCTGAGTGTTCAGGTAGACGAGGTTGCAGGTATCTTTTCCAACAAACAGGAATACCGTTATGACAATGGTGCTTTCTAATGCGCCGGGCATCACCCCGCAACACTACGCAGTGGCGGCGACAGTCGCACGGATGTACTTCATCAAACCCGATCACACCGTCGTCTACATCGAACGAGCCAATCCCGACGCTATCATTACTACCGCGTATACCGACATCGTATCAATTGCTGCCGGTGATTCACACATACTGTTTTTGCATAAAACGGGTGTGGTGACAGCGGAATTTGTTGGACCTTGGAATGACAACTATGGCCAAGAAATCGTACCTGTCGGGTTGGCAGATGTGGTAGCCATCAGTTGTGGTTGCTGGATGTCGTACGCCCTCAAATCTGATGGCACTGCGGTGGCATGGGGTCGCAACGACCAAGGGCAAACAACAATTGCAGACGATAATCAAAATATCATCGGCATCTATGGTGGTCGACACCATGCGCTGTTATTGACGCTCGCAGGGACAGTGCTCCATATTGGCAGTGGTGCAAACAATGATGACGATACGTACCCTGTCCAAGATACAGGCATCCGCCGGTTGCAATCAAATGACATCCGTGCCATTGCCATCACCGATGACAACAAAGTGATTGATTTGTTTGATAAAAACATTCACGTCATATCGACCGATGTCAGAATCGTCGACGTAGCGGCATCATGGCTGTGGTATGGACTGCTGTATAACAATGGACAGTTGGTTTTGCTGAACCGCTATACCCTAGAAATTGAATATACCATTCAAGGCGAAGATGATCCATTCTATAGCGACCCAATTGTGCTCCAAGGCATTCGGGCGCTGGTCGTGCAATCAGACATATTGTGTTGTATTACCTTTGATGGCCGCGTCTATGCATTGCGTGATGAAAACTTGGCATATGACTTGGCGCACATTGCCATCCCCGACACGCTCCGCTGTGGTGAATGGTCGCAGCTCACCCAGGCACCAGCAGGATGGGACGCCGACGCATGTCACCACGCCAATCTACAAGAAATCGACCTTGCCGTCCAAAAACAAAAAAATCCACGCTTGCGGACACGAGTGAAACGTTCGTTTTAAGTGATTGTCTTTAAATCCCCCCTGTTGTGATCTGCAACAGGGGGGATTTACGGTTATCACAAGGACTACGCAAAGCCCCACAGTTTGCGGGCGACGTCGACGATAAACGCGGTACGGTCGCTAATAGTCGCCGCATCCCAGCGGGCGGGCACGCGATGCATAAATGCACTGCCATCGCTAGCACTCAGCATGCGTAAATTGTAGGGCAATCGGCTCTGTGTCAACGCATCGAAGCCGGTTATTTTTTCGCTCCGTACATCCTTGGCCAACTTTTTTTCAATCAACACGTAATTGCCGATACTCTGTGCGGCACGATTATACTGCTCCACTTGCGCGGCCGATAAATTATGTATGCCGGGCAGTTGTGGCAACAGCGGACAGACATCGACCGCTTTGAGGTATTTTTCGAGTGGGGTTTGGTCGTCGCGCATCATGGCCCGAGTTACCCGCGCCAACATGTAGCGCATCACGTTGGCTTTGAGGCGGGCTGGCGAAAAGGTATGCATGCGGGTGGTGAATTCGGCGAATCGTGGCTCCAAAATCTGGGTATAAAGATGGGCGCGGATGGCTTGGAAGTCGTTTGCCGATTGGCAGACGCGGATGTGCGACGTCAACCACGTTTGCTGCTTTTCGAGGACGTTGGTGGGGGACGCCGTAAAGACAATTACAAACGCCGTCTGCTCCAAAATCGTCGCCAACTGCTTTTGGTCAGGATCGGACATATGCTGGGCAGCCAACATACAGGGGATGTGCTGGCGAATGGAACTCGACAACAAGCGTATGTTGCTCACGCCATCGCAATAAAAGTTTTTGGTAGTGTAGCCGTTACGAATCAATACATACTGTTTGGCACGCACATCCAACATTCTGACAAATGCCTGTGGTTCTGATTCATGCTTAGTCAGTGCAGTATGTTTGTTAAACCAGGAATAGAGTTCGTGTTCGCGGATCAAGGCATCCGTGGCATTGAGGTATTCGGCCATTACCACATAGCGGATAAAGCGGATGGTGCTTTCTTTGAGGGCACTCTTTTGCACGGTACGCACAATCTGAGTCCATTTTTCGCGGAGCTCAGAATAATCGTCTTCTGATGTATGCATAAATAACATATTTTTTAGTAGGTCGACGGGATCAAGCCGCACACCCCGCTCGTTGATCGACTCAAATAAACGCAAGGCCTCGGTAACATTGATAGTTTGGATGCGGATAAACATGATATTGCGGGCAAAGTAGGGGATAAATTCGCGAAATTACTCAAATTGAGGGTAATTGGTGTTGAGCCACTGCATGATGGTGCGGTAACCGCGCACAAGATTGGCAAACACGTTTTGGGCTTCGTCGTCAAAAGCATTGTTTTGCAACAATTCAGTCAGATTAGACCCTTGGTCACTCGCCAAAAACTGCAACAATTCTTGGCTTTCGTGGTATTGAGGCAACAAACGGATACGCGTTTTGTCTTCGGTAAAACTAGGGTTACCAAATAGCATATTGGTGAGCATTTGGTACGGCATGACGTGGTGGGCTGCCATGTAGTGCTTTACGGCACTCAGCACCATTACAATCGTGGTAAGACGTTGTTGGCCATCAATCAATTCATAAATCAAATCATTGCTGCGTTTATTGACCACAATCGTACCGAGAAAGTAGTTGGGGCGTTTGTCGTCAAAGGCACTTTTGACGTCGTCTAGCAATTGCTCGATGTGCTCGTCTTGCCAGACGTAGTCGCGTTGGTAGGCAGGGACATCATAATAATCGTTAAAAAGCTCGGCAATCGTCAAAATGTCAGATTTTATATCAACATGCGTCATACGATCCTCCGTTATGTAAGATCGGATCATGATATACGTATTACGATCTACTGTCAAGCTGGTAAAACAAAGACAGCCCGTGGCGTAATGCCATAGACTGTTGCGTCATTTTAGATAACCAAACAAATAGCAGTGCACGATGCACAACAACTTATTGGGAGATACCACATTCCATGATTGCCACCACGTGGGCAGGGGTACAGCGATAGACGGTTGCCTGAGCCATCTGCAACACATCCAACGTGGCCAGCACCGGGTGGGTCCGGGCAGTGTGGCGTGGCACAAAGAATCCATGGTGTACGGTCAATAGTATGCGGATGCCAACGACCACAGCATCGGAGCTTGGCACCGCCGTCTGCCACAAATCATCACCGAGAGAGTGTGGTGCCCGCACCGTCGCCCGGCTGGTAGGTAATTCAATCACATGCCCATACCCTACCACACCCCCTTGCGGCCCCGATTCCCACAAAAACAGGTGGTCGGCCAGTGCGAATTCGGCTTGATAACGATTGACCAGCCAATAGACCACGGGGGATTGGAGATACGCACGCAGCGCAAAGCGCGCAGGATTCCCTTGAAGTAACCACGCCATCACAAACTCTGTACGCTAATTAACCCATACCGCAAATTCACTGGTTGGGATGCCAAACACATCGTAGAGGCTGGAAATTTGTTTACGGATGGTATCGGCCGCCAATTGCATGTTGAAATAATACCCACCATATGTAAAGACGACAGTATTGTAGGTGGTTGCATCATGCGAAATGGCGAGGCTATGGTTGGTACGGGCCAGCAAACAGCGCACGATAAACGAATCGGCAAAGTCGGCGCTCAGATTGGTCAGCACGTCGCGGTAGAGCTGACGGAAACTGGGCCGGGCGGGGGTGTAGACCACACCACGATGCATATAGGCGTGGCACTGGGCAGCGCGCCATTGCTCGGTCAAGCCATAGCGCTGGTATTGGGCATCGAGCAGGCGTTGGGGGTGCGTGGCGGGAGGCGGTGGCGGTGCCATGAGCTGTGGGTGATCGCTCAGCAACTGTTGCAACAATTGGGTTTGGGCCTGCCATTGGGCGGTGACGGCTTGGAGCTCACGCAGGTAGGTCGCGTATTCGGCCTGGCTCGCGCTGTCGGTGGCGGGCGCACGGGGCGCGTCGGTCTGGATCACGTGGGTGACCAATTGCGCAGCCAGCTCAAGTGCTTGGATAGTATGCAATACTGGGTGGTTTGGCATATGCGCCTCGTGGGTAGTGATGGTGGTGTGTACTATGATTATCATACCAATATTCGCATACGTACGTGATTGGGCGGGGTTGTATTTGGTAATACGTACATATGTTACAATCTAATACCTCATACTAACGAAAGGAACATATATGAACACTCGCAAGGTTGCAGGTGGTTTGACCGTATTGGGGTTTCGTGAGAACGTTGATATTTTAATTGATGAGTACTTTAAGAACGCTGAATCAGATTATGCAGAGGAAATCGAAAGTAAAGGAATTGACCCATCCACAATCGATGAAGGTCAATGGTATGCAGAGGTAGCAAAGCGCGCCTACCAAAAACCAATGACAGACATTCAAGTCTTGTTGAGTAAACGACCAAAACTCGAATGGTCTGCACCAAAACAAGATTTAGTTGATGGTGCCTTGTTTTTTTATCTCGGGAATCAGGCCCGACTCAACGTACGTGCATGTATTCGCGAAGCTCAAACACGTCCGGAATTTACGCAATACCCAGCACTAATGCAATCATTAATGGCTAGTGCCAGTTTTATTGAAAAAAACGCTCGTAACCTCATTGGAGTTGCAAAAGTCACAAGTATTGCAACATATGGTTCAGGTATTGGTTTTAAGGGACGTAATTTTGCAGAAATCGACAGCGGTAATTTTCATAGCTTTGAAAACCCACTCTCACTCGATTTTTTACAAACGTTACCACTCGTCATTAATGGGCCAACAGTCTATTCATTAGTTGGTGATAAATCAACACGGATTGTCAACGAACTGCGCAAAAACAATACACTTCCTACCTGGCTTGAGAAAATGACTTTTGGAGACACTGTGTTCAGTCACATCACAGCAGCTAATTGGCTCACCACGCTGCCGACCACGTCAATCGTAATCGATGCGAGTGTGTCATCATCACCAGAACAGTTGTTACGCTTCCACTATTTTAATTACCTCATAAAAGCTATTGCCGATACTAATAGCCCAATCCTCGAAGAGAGTCCGCATTGGCAGGGCACAACACGTTCTGGTTTTTCTGATTATTTATTTCAAGTCAACAACGTATGGATTCCTTTTGAGGCAAAAGTTAATGTAAATAGCGAAAAAGATATATTGGGGCAAGTCAAAAAATATACCGAATCAGATGTATTCAATATGTCAATTGAATCCAGTACGCGCAAAATTCGCCAACCAATGCCACAACACCGTATTTGCTTGCTTGGTGATCAACACGGCATTTACCTCACTGTCAATAGTAAATTTATTGGTTGTACTGCGACAGAACCACGCTGGAAACGCACGCAATTGTCACGCGCGCAATTAACTGATATACGCAAAGAATTACAAAAACTGCTAAATCAATAAGATAAAAACGTACCCCAGATAAATAACCTATTTGGGTTCATCAATGGATCAATCAAGTATTTCTAGATAATCGATTGATCCATTGGTATCACTTACTCATTCACATACGCTTCATCATCATGTATGGCAATGCGGTTTAGTTGTTTAAATGACTTGAGCGCCAACAGCAAACGATTACGTATACCTTCTGTAACGCGCACGCCACCAAACAAACGCACCGTCATGCTCAATAACTGATCTATTTTCAGGTGATTTTGTTGATGCAACAGATATACCATCGCATTGCCTAATTCGGGCAAACAAATTTCATCAATAATTCGGTCGCCAGCACGTACTCCCGTATATTCCATGCGCTTTACATTATGCGGATACAAAAAGCCTTCTCTATCACGCTCAACATTAGGAATGCGGATGCCTAGGATTTCGCTACTGCGTACTTCCGTCACTTTTCCAATTCCATATGCACCACCCACAAATTTGGCCAAACGCGATGGTTTTATGGGTGCTTCGGTCGCAATAATTTCGTTTATCAACGCAATCACGCTAGCTTTATTGACTGCGAGGCTCAGTTTATCAAGGATAGATCTATCACCCACTTCACGTTGCTGCCACGGAGTCCATGGCAATGATTCAACCATGTATCCTGGTGGCTCAAGAAGTGTTAGTTGCGCAACTGGTGCTGGAGGCTCAACCGATTCTGGAGGCTCAACCGATTCTGGTAGCTTGACCGGTGCTGGTGGCACGACCGGTGCTAGTTCCTCATTTGGTTCTGACTCAGGAATTGGTTCTGGCTCAGGAAACGGGAGATTTGCATACAGCTCAAAAATACGAGCCTTTTCACCCTCGGGATTGCGCATCCACATTGGTAACCAAACACGGGTAATCTGATGCCAGCCCATACGCTGCATGAGCATATCAACGGGGAATACATCGCGATCGACCACCGTTGCTCGATTGCGCCACCGTGGGCCATCCAACAATATCCCGAGGCAACGATTTGGCGCTACTGGGTCAGCAATCACAATATCAATTTTGAAGTCGGTTAACCCTACATCGGTACGCACATCCAAACCGGCATCACGAAACGTTTGTGCTATCTGATCACGATGCCGGTCTACGGTATGACGCCGTGTATTTGTTTTGGACGATGCTTCTGGGCCGTCTTTGGCAAGCACCAAATAATCCCGTAAATCTTTAATCCCACGGGATGCCGTGTCTTCCACCCGCAGTTCGCTGGGATCAAATGAACAAAACACCACCACTTGTTTGCGAGCCCGGGTGACGGCTACATTCAATCGACGTTCACCTCCTGTACGGGTCAGTGGACCAAAATTCAATGGCAACTTGTTTTGTTCGTTTTTTGAAAACGCCACAGAGAACAAAATGATATCGGCTTCATCACCTTGGATGGTTTCGAGACTCTTGATAAACCCGCGCGTGGCGCCGTCTTTGTATTCTTCGCCGAATCGTTCTGACACCACGGGGTCGGCCCCATCGGCTTTGATCATGCTATCAATTAGATCTGCTTGTTTTTCATTAAACGTCAAAATCCCCACCGACAAATCTGCAGTTGCAGGATCATTCATGATCTTTACTACATGCTCATAGATTGCCTTGGCTTCGATGGGGTTCGTATTAAGCAATTCATGTTTGGTTGCTTTGCGCTCCGTCTTGCCATCTGGCGTTTTGATCACCGGTCGGCCACCAATAATTTTGTCGGAGTCAGTAGTGGCCCGAATAAATTGCCCTTGTACCCGCACAAAACTCACTGCCGGAACCGATCGTGCATGTTGATGTGGGGAAGGAAATGCGCTCAGTTTGCCATCGTAATAAGCAGTATTAGAAAACGCTATCAACATCTCGTTTGCACTACGATAGTGCCACGTTAACGTTTGACTCGGTACTTGGGTTACCACACATTCAGACAAAATACTCTCTTCGTCATATACGGTGGTCTCATCTATATCGTCAGTTTCATCAAACAAGGCTTTTTCGGCGATGCTAGTTGGTGGCATCTGTTTCGAGTCGCCGACAATAATTGCACAATCAGCCCGCCCAATTCCACAAATCGCACTAGTAACCCGTATTTGTGATGCCTCATCAAAAATAACCACGTCATATTGCGTTGAAGAAACATCGAGGAGCATTGCGATAGAATTTGGACTTGCAATCGTACATGGCATCAGCATACGGATAACCTGCGAATGCCGTGACAACAACTGACGCACTTTGAGTTGTTTTTTGGTTTTCTGCAAGTCGCGGCTCAAATCATTCACTGCATGACTATGTATTTGCACGAAATCACGCCGATGATTCAACATTTCCTCTGATGCTAACCCCGAAATATAATTGCGTACCTGGTCATTTGCTTCACGAAAACGATTGACATCGGCATCATGGGCAGCGCCATCAAACGTATTGAGATTCGCTTCGAGCACTAATCGATGAATATGCTCAGTCAAAAAACTCCGTTCAAACATATTGATTGCAGCATGGAACGCATACGTGCCGTTCAACACCCCTCTGGCGAAATCAACCATCTCATACCGATAGAGGATTTGGACGGAATCAACAAATTTCGCCCATCGTTGGAGTAGCAAGAACCCCTGTTGTACTGCGTCATAATACAGATCAACAATCGCGTCACGCATTTTTTGTACCAATGATGCCGGCGCACACCAGGTAGCAATTGATGCAGCATCGACATTCAGCATTTGGAGTAATTCTTCAATGGTCAGACTAAATTGACTGAGATCTTGCTTTTCGGGAGCAGTACATTCCATGACAGATTGTTGGATCGTCGACGACAACACGGTATTGCGTTGTTGCACATATGACACTTGGAAATTAATACGGGCGATTGCAGATTCAAGCAATTCGACATGCTCACGATTCAATGGATTCCAATCTCGTGGCAAATCAAGGTTTGGATAGGCCCGCACCATCTCGCGGAGCTGTTTGGCTGTTTGTTGCTGATCACCAATGGCCGCGAGCAATTCTGCTGGTGTGGCATAATTTAAAAAACCTCCACGCACTAAATATTTGACAATATTGTCCTGTGCTTGGGTAATACGTGTTGCCCTACCCCAAATAAAACTGTTTTTTGCTTTGTCTAATTCATCAAATAAATTATTGAACACAATATCAATTGCATTATCAGTCAGCTGAATCGGACTCAGATCATAGTCGCGTACTTTCGTTATGAAATCAGTAAGTTGTTGCCGATTTATCGTCTGTTCCGGTTGGGTATGGAATTTTACTAATTCTAGATTGATGGCAACAGGGTTTGTAATCATATGCAAAATATTGAG
>CALFIC010000056.1 GCA_937876225.1 uncultured Chloroflexota bacterium
CCTACACGACGCTCTTCCGATCTCGATTTCGTGGCCGCATGTGCAACGTCAAGCGGCGGAGTACGGGCATAGCGAAGCACGCGAATTGGCGTTTTTGACGGTGCACGGTATGTTGCACTTGCTGGGCTTTGACCATGAACGGAGCCCCGAAGAAGATGCGTTGATGCGCCAACACCAAGACGACATCATGGTTATCTTGCAATTACCCCGAGCATAAACGTATGACACCACCACTGCCCCCACGCAATATCACCTTGCCGCAATCATTTGGGTTCGCCATCCGGGGGATTTGGTTGGTTGCGCGCAGTGAGCGCAATTTCCAACTACATTTACTCGCGATTGTGTTCGTGGTTCCCTTGGCGGTTTTTCTGCATTGCAGTGCCCTAGATTGGGCGATATTGTGCTTGGCGATGGGACTAGTGTTGGTGGCTGAAAGCCTCAATACGGCTATCGAAACGGTGGTCGATCTGGTGAGTCCTGACTACCATCCCTTGGCTGGTCGTGCCAAAGACATCGCCGCTGGTGGCGTGTTGTTAGCGGCACTGACGGCGGTGGCGGTGGCGGGTTGGATTTTGTTGATACCGCTCTATTATCAATGGATAAAATGATGAAAATATTAGCTTTGACCCCCTATGCGCCGTGGCCCCCCTATGGTGGTGGGACGATGCGGATTTATCAACTGCTCCGTGGTATCGCACATACCCATAGCGTGACCTGTTTGACCTTTGTGCCCAATATTACCGATCAAGCCGCGGTACAGGCCCAAGTGGCTCCCGTGACCGTGATTGGTGTGGCGGGTCCGGCTCCACGCAACCTGCGGCAACGGGCAGTGCAGACGCTGACTAACCCCTTGCCTGACATGGCGTTGCGCAATGTGGATGTCAGTTATCGCCAGCAACTCGATGTGCTGTTGCAACAACGCTACTTTGATGTAGTGATTGCCTTTAGTATCGAGATGGCGCCCTACCTCGATGTCGTCAAAACATACGGAATTCCCACCTTGTTTGATGAATTCAATGCCGAATATGTTATCCAGCAACGGGCTGCTATGACCGATGCAGCCAATCCCTTGCGTTGGCATGGGGCGCTCTATTCGCTGATTCAATGGCAAAAGTTGAAGTATTTTGAAAAAAATATGCTGGCGACGGTGAATGGGGTCACGGTGGTATCGACGGGTGATGCCCAGACGTTGTCACAGTTGGTCCCCACGGTGACCCCATATGTAGTCCCCAATGGCGTCGATACAAGTTATTTTGACCGCCGCCGCGTGGTGCCGCATCCGTTTGTACGGCCTACATTGGTATTTAGTGGCACATTGGATTATCGTCCCAACATCGATGCCTTGCGGTGGTTCGTGGCGCAGGTATTGCCGTTAGTGCGCAAGGCTGTTCCTGACGTGGTGTTGGTGGCAGTGGGGCGCCGTCCGACTCCTGCGTTGCTGGCGTTGCAAGCGGCCGGCGAGGTGTCGTTGACAGGTGAAGTACCCGACACGCGGGCCTATTTGTGTGGCGCCCATGCCTATGTGGTGCCGATGAGAATTGGTGGTGGCGTACGCCTCAAGGTACTCGAGGCGATGGCCCTCGAAGTGCCAATTGTGAGTACGAGCCTTGGGGTCGAAGGGATTGATGGACTCAACGATACCCACTGCAAGATAGCCGATACGCCCGACGCCATGGCGGTAGCCATTGTCGAGACGTTGGCGACCCCCCCGGTGACCAAGCCTACCCGTGATTTTGTGGTGGCCAACTATGATTGGCGTGTGATTGTGCCACATTTCTTGCAGGCAATTGCCAATACCGCAATCGTAAACTAATTGTTTACGGTATAATTGTATATATTTCCTAGATGTGCAGCTGATAGTGCAAACAGAGAGTAATAGCAATGAATGATGCGCGAACGCAAATGCTTGAACGCATATCCGAAGACGAATCATTGGTTGGTGACCTTGAAGGGGATCAAGCAACTCAATTACGTGAATGGGCTACTACGACTGCTGAATCAATTGCGCAACGGGAAGACCTCGATGACCAAACTGTGG
The DNA here is from genome assembly GCA_937876225.1 of uncultured Chloroflexota bacterium. GTDB lineage: Bacteria > Chloroflexota > Chloroflexia > Chloroflexales > Roseiflexaceae > UBA965. The sequence continues at coordinate 2,039 of CALFIC010000056.1, forward strand.
CTGCCCAACTCGATGCGATTCGCACTGCTGCACGGATAACAGCCGCCAATGGGGGTGACGTCACCCAAGCCCAAGCCAATTTTGCTCAGGTATTACGCGCCTCTGACCGTACCATGGCCATTCGCACGACTCCGCTCCGCCCGATTCAACCGCCTGCCCCTCCGAGTTTATGGCAACGTTTCAAGTCGTTTTGGCGTAAAGAGAACAAATAATGAACAAGAATAATCTGCCAAAGGATTGGCGTGTCTTGCTGTTGATTGCAGTGGTGTTGTTGGTTGCGTTGTTCTTCAAAGAACAAATCAACCCCACTAGCGAGCCTGATAGTAGTAATCCTATCCCTACCGTCGACAGTAATCCCGCTGAACCCGACACCAATCCGACGGGGCCTACGCCCAGCGACCCATCGGCGCCAATTGTGCCAGTCAAAGGGGTGACGTTGTATACCACCACGCCCTCATTGGTCTATCCCGATGTGGCCGCTAAACGCAAACAACCACCGATGTACAAAGCGTTTTTGGCCGATATCGCTGCCGCCAAATCTACCATCGACATCGCGGTGTTTGATATCGATTTGCCCGAGCTCCGTGATGCGCTCCTTGCCGCCAACAAACGGGGGGTGACGGTACGCTTGGCCTACGACGATACCAATCTTACCGATGCGCGGGTGTCCCAACTGGTTGGCGCCCTGCAAGACGCCAAAATCGAGGTTATTGCCGATGGCCGGCCTCCATTTATGCACGAAAAAATTGCTGCCATCGATGACAACATCGTCTGGACGGGCTCGTGGAACCTGACATTCAATGACACCTACCGCAACAACAATCAAGTGTGGCGCTTTATCAATAGCACCATGGCAGAAATGTACCATCAGGAAATTGACCAATTGATGAGTGGGAAGTTTGGCGTCGACAAAGTCAGTCATGCACCCTACCCGACGATTAAATTGCCAGATGGTGATTATACATTCTTCTTTTCGCCAGTTGACGGCATCAACAAACGTGTGGTTGCAGCTATCAACGCTGCGCAAAAAAACGTGCGCTTTTTGGCGTTTTCGTATACCGACAAAGCGATTAGCCAAGCCATGATTGCCGCCCACAAACGCAATTTGCCCGTACAAGGGGTGATGGAAACCCAAAACGTCAAGGGCACCGGTTCTGCCTTCCCCGCATTGCAATCGGCCGGGGTTGATATATTGCAAGATGGTAATTGCTATATCATGCATCACAAAACCATCATCATCGATGATGAAACCGTGGTTACTGGTTCGTATAACTTCACCAAAAATGCAGAACAGAACAACGACGAGAATTTGCTCATCATCCATAGCCCCAGTTTGGCTGCCCAGATGATTGCAGAGTATAAATTAGTCCGAGCCCAAGCAGAGCAACCAACAACGTGTGGCAAATAGAATTCCGCACTACACAGAAAACAGAGGCACCTGAATGACACGGTTGACACAAGTATTCGCGGCGGGAGTGGTGGTGTTGGCAGTTATTGCGGTTGTACTTGGTAATTCAGCAGCTTTTGTGATGGGGGCACTTCAAGGAGTAACCGAGTTTTTGCCGATTTCGTCCTCTGCCCATTTGATTTTGTTGCCGTGGTTGTTTGGTTGGCAAGACCCGCTACTCAATTCGTTGACCTTTGATGTGGCCTTACACATTGGTACGTTGGTGGCGGTAGTAGCCTACTTCTGGAGCGATTGGATGTCATTGCTCAAGGCAGTGCCCCAACTCGCCCGCCCGCAACAGTCGCAACCGGCGATGATGTTGTGGGCGGTGATTATCGCCACGATTCCGGCAGCAATTGCAGGAATTTTGTTCCAAAAACCGATTGAAGCTTATTTGCGGTCGCCGTTGCAAATCGCCGTGGTATTGGCGGTAATGGGGTTAGTGATTGCATTCATCGATCGACGGAGTGCTGCGACCCGCGAGTTGACGTCACTGACCTGGCGTGATGCTCTCTGGATTGGTGTGGCGCAGACCTTGGCGTTGATGCCGGGTGTGTCACGCTCGGGGGCGACCATGAGTGCAGGTCGAGCGTTGCAGTTTGATCGGGCAGCCGCCGCGCGCTTTTCGTTTTTGTTGAGCATGCCGATTACCTTGGCTGCCGTCGTCATGAAGCTCAAAGACCTATTGGCCGTCAGTGGCAACGACGTGGTCACGGTAGTGATTGGTATTGTGACGTCGGCGGTGGTGGGCTGGTTGGTGATTGATTTGATGCTCCAGTGGATTCGCCGGATAGGCTTCGGCTGGTTTGCCTACTACCGCATCGTAATGGCAATCGTCGTGATTGGTTTGTGGTTCCTTCGTGGCTAATGATACTCCGTGGTATACTCCATAATTAACTAAGTGTTAAATACTGTACATCGGGTAATCAATTTGTTGCGTGATGCGCCGTAATTGATTTACCCGATGGGTGGTGTCTGAGCATTGTACAAATGGAGTGGCAAAAGGGGTTGGGTATGCATACTGAATATACACGGGGAATATTGCGCCAACGCCTCGCATCGTTGGGGTTGCGTGGTGTCGCACTAGAATCCGCCATAGAAGCGACGGTCGAAAGTGTCGACCCCGATGATTTGCGCGTCGTCGTCACCGGCCTGGGTGTGGCTGCGCCGAATGGTGTGGGCGTCGATTTGTTTTGGAAAAACATGCTGGCGGGTAAAAGTGGGGTCGGTCCAGTGACCGTCTGCGACCCTGGTGATGCCGCGGTGCGGATTGCCGCCCAAGTCCCTGATTTCGACCCGCGTGAATTCATGGATGCCAAAGAGGCCCGCCGCATCTCACGGGCCAGTCAGCTCGCTGTGGCCGCTGCCCGTATGGCCGTCGCCGATGCCCAACTCGACATCAACGACGCCAATCGCGATCGCATCGGTGCCATGATTGCCGATGGTTCTTCATCGGCGCTCGATACCGAGCAAGCCGTCGAGACCATCGTTACCCGGGGCTCTGCCAAAGTCAATCCCTTTTATATCACCTTGTCGTTACCCAACATGCCGTCGTGCCAAGTCTCGATCCAGCTCGGTTTGACCGGCTACAACACCACCATCGCTACGGCTTGTGCAGCCAGCACCCAATCAATCGGTGAAGCGGTCAACGTGTTGTTGCGGGGTGATGCCGATGTGATTTTGGCGGGGGGGAGCGAAGCCCCTATCGCCCGCTTGGGCTTGGCGAGTTTTGCGGCTGCCCGAGCCTTGTCGATGCGCAACGACGAACCACAGCGTGCCTCACGCCCCTTTGATGTCAATCGCGATGGCTTTGTGCTGGGCGAAGGTGCTGGGATTTTGGTGCTCGAACGGCTGAGTCACGCCAAACGGCGAGGTGCCCGGATTGTGGCCGAAGTCATCGGTTATGGCTCGACTAGCGACGCATATCACGTCACATCGCCCCATCCCGAAGGGCGGGGAGCCGTGCGGGCCATGCAAATCGCTTTGAAGCATGCCCAACTCCTGCCAGCGCAGGTCGACCATATCAATGCCCATGCCACCAGTACCCATGTGGGTGACATCGTCGAGACTGCGGCTATCAAACAAGTGTTTGGCGCACATGCCTACAATATTCCAATTACCGCATCCAAATCAATGATTGGGCATTTGACGGCCGCCGCTGGTGCCGTCGAAGCCGTCGCCACCGTGCTGACGTTGCGTGATCAAATCATCCACCCGACGATTAACCTCGAGCAACCCGATCCCTTGTGCGACCTCGATTATGTGCCCAACGTGGCGCGCCCAGCCAAAATCGACGTGGCCTTGAGTAATTCGTTTGGCTTTGGTGGCATCAATGCCGTCATCGCCTTGCGGCGCTGGAAGTAACAATGCAGACAATTGGTCATGACGCATGGGGAATCGTAGGGCATCATTGGGCGGTCGACATGCTCCGGCATGCCGTGGCCGCCCAGCGCCCGGCGCACGCCTATTTGCTGAGTGGCCCGCGGCATGTGGGCAAGGCGTTGTTGGCGTTGCGCCTCGCGCAAACGCTCAATTGCGAGCAGTCCGGCGATGCCCCCTGCGACGATTGTCGGAGTTGCCGGCGGATTGCCAAAGGCAATCACCCCGACGTGCGTATCGCCAGCCTCGCCACCCAAGGCGCCACCCTCAAGGCCGAAGAAGCTGCCCGCCAACGCGATTTGCGCATCGAGACGGTGCGTACGTGGCTCGCCGACATCAACCTGCGCCCCTACGAAGGACGCCGGCGCGTCTTTATCCTCGACGATGTCGAGCGCTTGAGCGAGGGCGCCGCCAATGCCATGCTCAAAGTGCTCGAAGAGCCACCCCCCTACGCCACGATTATTTTGATTGCCCATACCGCCGGTGATGTGATGGCGACGATTGTGTCGCGCTGTCAAGCCATCAAATTACGCCCCGTGGCTCGAGACGCTATCGCCCCCTGGTTGATGGCGCAAGGGGTGAGCGAAAGCGATGCGGTGACGTATGCGGCCTGGAGCGAAGGTCTCCCCGGCCTCGCCCATCAATATGCTCACAACCCCGAGGCGGCTGGTCAACTCCAAGCCCAACTCGACGAGTTGTTGGCGTTGTCACAACGCCCGTTGGTGGAATGTTTTAAGTGGGTCGAAGAGCAAGGCAAAGCCTTCCGGGGTGGCGAACAAGCCGCCGTCTATGACACGCTGTTGTTGTGGCAACGCTGGTGGCGCGATGTGCTGGTGGTGGCCGCCGGCGTGCCCGATGCGATTACCTGGGTCAATCGCCAAGCCGACGTGACGCGGGTGGCTCGTGGTACCGGTGTGGTGCCAGCAGCCGCGTTTGTGCGGCGCCTGGTGCTGGCGGTACGCCAACTGCGCGAAAACGCTAATCCCCAATTGGTTTTTGAACAACTCATCCTCCAACTCCCCGACCGACAATAAGTATCGTTGTATAGTGCAAATCAGTGCGACGTGATTTTCAGCATTCAATTTTGTAGAAAAAATGTGACCGATACCAAAGAAAAAAGCAAAATATGCTATAATTGCGCAATATTTCCTTTTTGTATCCATGAATAACGCATGAAAGAGGTGCATGTGACAAACGCATCTGCCGTTGTGCTCCAACAGGTCACCAAACGCTTCCAAAATGTGACTGCTGTTGATGCAATTGACCTCGACATTCGTGATGGTGAGTTTTTTTCGATGCTTGGTCCCTCTGGATGTGGCAAAACCACCACCTTGCGCATGATTGCCGGCTTTGAGTTCCCGAGCTCGGGCGTGATTTCCCTCGCAGGTGCACAGGTAGAAAAAATTCCGGCGCATTTGCGCAACGTCAACACGGTGTTTCAATCATATGCGCTCTTCCCCCATATGACCGTTGCCGAAAATATCGCCTTTGGGCTCGAAATGAAAAACGTGCCCCGGGCCGATATCAAACCGCGGGTCGACGCGGCCTTGGCGATGGTGCAACTATCTAATTATGGTACGCGTCGCCCCAAACAATTGTCGGGTGGCCAACAACAGCGCGTCGCCTTGGCACGGGCGCTGGTTAATCGCCCCAAAGTGTTGCTCCTCGACGAGCCACTCGGTGCCCTCGACCTCAAGCTCCGCAAAGAAATGCAAATCGAGCTCAAACGCCTACAACAAGAAGTCGGCATTACCTTTATCTATGTCACTCACGACCAAGAAGAAGCCTTAACGATGAGCGACCGGATTGCCGTGATGAATCAAGGCAAGCTCCTGCAAGTGGGCTCCCCCACCGAAATCTACGAACGTCCCAGTAGTCGCTTTGTGGCCGACTTTATCGGTGAAGCCAACTTCATCGACGGCCACGTCATCGACATCGGTGCACCCTATTGCACTGTGCGCGCCAGCAACGGCCTCGAACTCCAAGGGATACTCCAAGGGGCGACAACAGTGGGAGCGGCGGTCACGATCGCCATTCGTCCCGAAAAGTTGCGCTTGACGGTGCAATCGCCCGATAACGTGAGTACGTTGGCCGCCAAGGTGGAACAAGTGGTCTATATCGGCAGCGATACCCGCTTGACCGTGCGCCTCAGCGATACTATCACCCTCGACGTCTGGGAACAAAACAATCGCTCCACACTTGACCGTGACGCCTATTGGCAACGGGGCGAACAAGGCTTTGTGACCTGGAATCCCGATAACGCCTTGATTTTGACGGCATAGGAGGTGGCGATGACTGTCGTAGCACCAGACGAAACACCTCTCGCCCAGCAACGCCAACAACGCCTGCGATTGTGGTTGTTGTTGGCGCCGGGCGCCTTGTGGTTGTTTTTCTTTTTTGTGTTGCCGTTACTGATTGTGATGCTCTATAGCTTTGCTACCCCGGGACCGACCGGCAATGTGATTTGGCAATTCAACTTCGATAGCTATATCACCCTTGTGGGCAAAGATTTGTACTTCAACGCCTACTACCGTTCGCTATGGGTGGGGATTCAGACCACCGTAATTTGTTTGCTGGTCGGTTATCCTTTGGCGTTGTACATGACCCTGGCCGAACCCAAGCAACGCAATTTATTGTTGTTTTTGGTGTTGATCCCCTTTTGGACCAATTTCTTGGTGCGTACCTATGCCTGGATGATTATTTTGAGTAACAACGGGCTCATCAATGACTTATTGCAGATGCTGGGTTTTGCCAAACAGTTGCTCTACCCCAGCGCCGGCGCGGTACTGGTGGGCTTGATTTATGGCAATTTGCCGTTCATGGTGTTGCCGTTGTATGCCTCACTAGCGCGCTTTGATTTCACCTTGATGGAGGCAAGCGCCGATTTAGGCGCAGGGCGCTGGCGCAGTTTTTGGCGGATTATGTTCCCATTAACGGTGCCGGGAGTGGTCGCTGGCTCGGTGCTGGTGTTTATCCCGACAGTCGGGCAATTTGTGGTGTCAGATCTGCTGGGTGGCTCCAAAGTCGACTTGCTAGGCAACTTGCTCCAGCGCTTGTTTACCCGCTCTAATCCGCCCAATTGGCCATTAGGGTCGGCGTTGGCGTTGGTCTTTATGTTTGTGTTGACCGTGATTGTGATTATCTACTTTCGCACCACCACGGAGGAAGATCGATGATCGATGTACCTGTGCCTGCTTCGCGTCCTCCCAGCGATACCCGCAGTACGATAGGGCGGCGGTTACTTGGGCTTAATGCCTGGCTAACCTATATTTTTTTGTATGCGCCGATTGTGATTCTGGTCTTGTTTTCGTTTACCACCGACACCTTTGGGGTGCGTTGGACGGGCTTCACTCTTGATTGGTACGTGCGCCTCGCCCGTGATACGCGCATGATTAACGCTACCATCAACACGCTGTGGGTGGCCTTGGTGGCGACGATTATTTCGACGGTGTGTGGCACGTTGTTGGCGTTAGCGATGGAGCGCTACCGCTTCCGAGGGCGTAACGGCATGGATGCCTTGCTCTATTTGCCCATCGTCATCCCCGAAATCGTGATGGCCTTGGCGTTGCTGGCCTTCTTTTCGTTTGCCTTTGGGTTGCTCGAATCTCTGACCGGTATTAAATTGCGCATGAATATCTGGACGGTAATTATCTCGCACGTCGCGTTTTGTATTTCGTTTGTGGTAGTGGTGGTGCGGGCGAGCCTCAAAGGCTTTGATATGCGCCTCGAAGAAGCCGGCGCTGATTTGGGTGCCGATCCCCAGACGATTTTTTGGCGGATTACCTTGCCATTGATTATGCCAGGGGTGATTGGTGGCGCCTTGTTGGCCTTTACGTTGTCACTCGATGACTTCATTATTAGTTTCTTTACGGTGGGACCCGGTACTAACCTGCTCCCTGTCGAGGTCTATGGTCGGGTCAAACGGGCGATTACGCCTTCGATTAATGCGATTTCGACTATCATGTTGCTGGTGTCAATGACATTGGTTTTTTTGTCGCAATTTGTGCAACGCCAACGGGATTAATCACAGGGTAGTGATTGAGATACAGACGGTTTTATGGTTTTGATGAAAGGGTTGATTTGATGAAGCATGTGTTGCGTAGTCTGGTAGTGATGATGATGGTATTGATGGTAGTGGCTTGTGGTGGCGCTCCCGCAGCTCCTGCTCCCGTAGCAACTGATGCGACGACTGCGCCGGCAGCGTCGGGTGATGGTGTTGACAAAACCAAATTGGCAGCCGAATTGCATGTCTATAATTGGACCGATTATATCGATCCCGCCTTGTTGACCGCCTTTGAAAAAGAATACGGCGTCAAGGTCATCGTCGACAATTACGACCAAAACGAAGACATGATTGCCAAAGTGCGCGCCGGTGGCTCGGGCTACGACATCGTGGTACCGTCAGATTATGCCGTCGAAATCATGTGGCGGGCTGGGTTGCTCCAAGAACTCGACAAATCGTTGTTGACCAATATTGGTCATAACGACCCCACCCTACTCAACAAATACTTTGACGAAGGCAACAAATATTCAGTGCCTTACATGTATGGCATCACCGGGATTGCGTACAACAAAAAAACCTTCCCGACTCCGCCTGACAGCTGGTCAACCTTGTTTGATGTGGCCAATGCCGAAAAATACAAGGGGCAGTTTAGTATGCTCGACGACGAGCGTGAAGTCCCCGGCGCTGCCTTGCGTTACCTCGGGTTTTCGTTGAATGAAACTGATCCTGCGGCAATAAAAAAAGCCCAAGATTTGTTGATTGCCCAAAAGCCCTTTTTGGCGGCCTACAACAGTAGTGACGTCAATCGCAAATTGTCGAGTGGCGAATACGTGATGGCCCAGGCTTGGAGCGGTCAAGCGATGCAAGCTCGCAACGGTTTGGGTGATTCCTTTGC
>CALFIC010000057.1 GCA_937876225.1 uncultured Chloroflexota bacterium
TGTACCATCTGACTTGAGTGCAAGGCTATGACACACACCGGCTGCGACAGCAACAACGTTTATGAGCCCAGCAGGAACTCCCGTTGTCGTACACTCAGTACCCCACGACACAACAGTGCCATCTGATTTGAGCGCAAGGCTATGCCATATACCTGCAGCTAATCGTTTTTCTTGTTGGAGAAGTGGTGGTATTGATGTCTCAGTTGATGGTGGTGGTGTAAGTGTTCGAGTGAATGTACGCGTACGCGTATTTGTCTTTGTTCGAGTATTTGTCGATGTTTGGGTAGGTGTTATTGATGCTGTTTGGGTCGGCGTGGGTGTGAGTGTTTCTGTAGGTGTGAGTGTTTTGGTGTAAGTAATTGTATGTGTAATTGGTGTGACTGTTGGCTGAAAATCAATTGGTACATCGGTTTGACCATTATCATTATTGCCCCATGCCACAATTACTCCATTCGCACGTAAGGCGAGTGAATGTGATGTACCAGCAGTAATAGCCACAACGTTGCGTAGGTTACTCGGGATAGATGACTGCCCTGTGGTATTATTTCCCCATGCAACTAGTGATCCATCAGATTTCAACGCCAAACTATGCGTACCACCGGCAGCAATTGATACCACATTTGTGAGGTTTGCCGGTATGTTGAGTTGATCAAGGTTATTGTTCCCCCAAGCGATGACAGTACCATCAGACTTTAACGCAATACAATGGGTACCACCGGCACTAATCGCAGTCACATTCCACAACCATGCAGGCACTTTTGTTTGCCCATACGTATTATCGCCCCAGGCCACTACGGTACCATTTGACTTGAGTGCAAGCGAATACATATCACCTGCTGCAATCGCAACGACGTGATGGAGTCCTATGGGTGCTGTACTTTGCCCATACGTATTATCGCCCCACCCGACGACTGTCCCATCGGACTTGAGTGCAATACTATGATATGCACCAGCTGCAACCGAAACGACATTGGTAAGATCAATTGGTACATTACGTTGGTCGTAGTCGTTGGCACCCCATGCTACTACTGTCCCGTCAGACGTCAGTGCAAGGCTGTGAAGTGCTCCTGTAGCGACAGACACGACAGACGATAATCCATCAGGAATAGTACTTTGATCCCCTGTGTTATCGCCCCACGCAATGAGTGTGTTGTTCGCAGTAATTGCAAGATTATGATTTGCTGCTGCGAGCGCACGCGGCACTGACACTAATTCTGTGGCAGTGATTGATGGTGTGCGTGTCTGAGATGGCGTTAGAGTTTGTGTGGATGTCCGCGTCGCAGTAAAGGTTCGTGTCGCAGTAAAGGTTCGTGTTGCAGTGAACGTCCGTGTTGGACTTGGTCGGATTGATTGAGGCATATCGAGTTGGCCTACATCATTGTTCCCCCAACCCATCACGATCCCGTTTGTTAAGCGTACGAGACTAAATGTATCACCTGCAGATATTGCAACGACATTACGCAATCCAGTGGGTATATCAGTTTGATTATATAAATTACTTCCCCATGAGACCACGCTACCATCGGAGCGGAGTGCTAATGCATGATTATTGCCTGCGGCAATAGCTACTACATTTGTGAGATTTGCGGGAACATCGGTTTGCCCAAAATCATTATTACCCCAAGCTACAACGGTCCCATCTGATTTGAGTGCGAGACTGAAACTGACCCCAGTTGCAATTGCTTTGACATTTGTGAGATCGATAGGTACATCAATTTGGCCATAGGTATTATTGCCCCAAGCAACAACGGTTCCATCTGATTGAAGTACTAGGCTGTGGGTTTCACCTGCTGCAATTGCTATAACGCCTAACAGATTATCGGGTACATCACATTGCCCGGAGCTATTATCGCCCCATGCCAATACTGTTCCATTTGTTTTGAGTGCAAGCAGATGGGTATACCCTGCAGAGATAGATGCAATGTTGTTGAACCACGACGGAAATGAGATTTGCCCGAACGAATCATCTCCCCAGCCGATAAGCGTACCATCAGGCTTTAATGCAATACTGAAACCACTACCTGCAGATATTGATACTGCTTTATTTAGTGAAAGTGGGATGCTGTTTACATCACTGGTGTTATTACCCCAAGATGTCAACGAACCATCTGTTTTGATTACAAGCGCATGATCATACCCTGCGTCGAGGATGGTTTTTTGGATTGGTAGCGCGGTAGGGGTACGAGTGATCGTTGGCACACGTGTATTGGTTTCGGTGCGTGTATCTGTCGGTATGACGTTTGGATCAGGAGTGCGTGTTTTGGTTGGTCCGACAAGTGTAATTGGTACAGTTATTTGTCCGTATTGATTGAGACCCCACGCAACGACAGTTCCGTCAGATTGGAGCGCAAGACTATGGGATCCGCCACCGGCAATTGCGACGACATCACTCAATTCATTTGGTACTGTTGCTTGATTAAAATAATTCCATCCCCAAGCGACAACAGTCCCATTAGATAACAACGCTAGACTATGATAACCACCGGCAGCAATCGCTACGAAGTAACCGTCGAAATAGGGTACATTTGTTTGTCCATCTTCATTTCGTCCCCAAGCAACAACAGTTCCATTAGATAACAGCGCTAGACTATGATAGCCACCTGCAGCAATCGCCACAACAGATGTACTGAAATAGGGTAAATCCGTTTGACCATACGTATTGTTTCCCCAAGCGACAACAGTTCCATCAGACTTAAGTGCGAGGCTGTGGATCCCACCGGCTGCAATCGCCACAATATCATGTCCATCATTTAATCCGCTCGGAATTGAAATTTGTCCGTTTTTATTGCTTCCCCACGCGACAATAGTACCATCCGATTTGAGTGCAAGGCTGTGGAAACCGCCAGCATCAACGGCAATAACATTTTGTAAAGTAGTAGGAACATTCAATTGTCCATCACTATTATTATCACCCCAAGCTACTACTTTTCCATCAGATTTCAATGCGAGGTTATGCAGATTTTTAGAAGATACAGCAATAACATTTTTTAGTCCAGTAGGAATGTTTTTTTGCTTTCCCCATGATAAAATCGTGCCATCAGATTTCAGTGCGATGCTATGATTCCAGCCTGCAGATATTTGGTTCCGTTGAGAAATCGTCGGTGTAGTTGTTGGCGTTAGACTTGGTGTCAGCGTTGGGGTTGGTCCACCAAATTGTACAGGAATATCGATTTGACCTAAATCGTTGTGACCCCATGCAATAATGGTACCATTAGCTTTGAGCGCGAGACTATGAGAACCGCCTGCTGCAATAGCGATGACGTTGGAAAGATCTTCAGGGATGGTCGTTTGGGCATACGAATTGTCCCCCCATGCGACAACAGTACCATTGGCTTTTAACGCTAGGCTATGAGAATCTCCGGCCGCAATCGCAACCACCTTAGAAAGATCTTCAGGGATGGTCGTTTGGGTATACGAATTGTCCCCCCATGCGACAACAGTACCATTGGATTTCAGCGCCATGCTATGATTTGCCCCAGCTGCAACTGCCACGATATTATTTAATCCGAGGGGCACTGATACTTGTCCAAGCGCATTGTTACCCCAAGTTAACACAATACCGTTTTGTTTGAGCGCCAGGCTATGAAATCTGCCTACCGCAATTGCAACAACGTTGGAAAGTCCAACTGGAATATCAATTTGACCTGAATCGTTGTTACCCCATGCGATTACGGTGTTATCAGATTTGAGTACCATGCTGTGATACGCGCCAGCAGCAACTTCTACCGCGTTGTTTAATTCGACGGGTACAGTTACTTGCCCAGATGAATTATCTCCCCACGCAATGACTTTTCCATTTGTAGTAAGTGCGAGGTTGTGGCTCAAGCCTGAAGAAATCTGCCGGCGTGTAGAAACAAATCTGAGCGGTGTAGGAGTACGGGAATTCGTGGCAGTTTTTGTTATGAACGGTGTCTTGGTCGATGTAGGAGCAAACTCACGCGGAACCACTAATTGTCCACGATCATTGCTTCCCCATGCGATAATCGCCCCATTGTTTTTGAGTGCTAACGAATAATTACCACCAGCACTGATTGCGATTACTCCAGTCAATTCAGTAGGTACTGTGGCCTGCCCGAACGAATTATCTCCCCATGCAATAACGGTGCCACTTGATGTGAGCGCAAGGCTGTGCCGCGCTCCGGCTGCAAGCGCAATTATCGGGTTATCGGCATTCGGAATATCCGTCTGTCCGTAGTCGTTGTCTCCCCATGCAATCACATTGCCATCAGCTAAGAGTGCGAGTGAATGTGCGCCACCTGCCGCAATCGCAACAACTTTGCCGATTCCGTCTGGGACATCTGTTTGACCGAACGTATTCTCACCCCATGCGATAACGCGCCCATCAGATCGGAGCGCAAGGTTGTGCGCACGACCAACAGCAATGGCTACAATATTGGTAACGAATGCTGGAACTGTGGTTTGACCGTTACTGTTTGCACCCCAAGCAATCACATTTCCATCAGCGCGTAATGCTACAGAATGTGCTTCGCCTGCTCCAATCGCAACCACCGAATTCAATCCAGGTGGAACAGAAATCTGACCATTTGTATTCAATCCCCATGCAAGTACATTACCATTTTTTTGTAATGCTAACGTATGGTACGCACCAGTTGCAATCGCCACAACATTTGTGACTTCTGTGGGGATAGTGGACTGGCCATATTGATTATCTCCCCAACCAATTACATTTCCAGATGATTGCACTACCATACTATACATATAACCTGATGATATGCGATTTGTTTGTTGAGACAAAGGTGTTTTGGATGCGGTAGCTGATGGTGTACGTGTAGATGTGTTGGTTGGTGTAAGTGTGCTACTGCGCGTTTGTGTTACGGTAAATGACGCCGTGCTTGTACGAGTATTGGACGTTGTTTGTGACGCAGTTGATGTTGATGTAAACGAACGTGTGCGTGTCGTAGACCGAGTATTTGTGTTTGTACGAGTATTTGACGATGTTTGTGATGCGGTTGGTGTTGATGTGAGCGAACGCGTGTGCGTTGCAGATCGAGTATTTGTGTTTGTACGAGTATAGGACGGTGTTTGTGATGCGGTTGATGTTGGTGTGAGCGAACGCGTGCGCGTTGTAGACTGGGTAATGGTGTTTGTACGAGTAGCACTTGCCGATATGGACATTTTAGAAAATGAGGATAATTGATGAACTGAGTTATTTTTTGATGTAATATGGTTTTGAGGAGCGGATACATGCAGTGGTAGATGAGAAGATGCATTCGCAGGTAATGGCGCAGTTACGAGTTGTATAATAATTCCAAGTTGTAAAATTATTCGTCTAAACATAATTTTCTCAATTACTACTCACTATATACTTACGTCACCATTATACCATTATTATTCACATATTCACGCAACTATAAAATCAAGACGTCAACATTTGATATTAAATCAAATTTGATTGGTGCTCATGATTTAAATCGTACCGTCACTGTTATATATTCGCAATACTAAAATAGGTCGCGACATACGTGCATACATTACTACTTGTAAATACTGCACATTTAAGCGTAATTCTATCCTGTATATCTTAATCAAATCTACTCTAACACCACATCCTGTACCTCGAGCACCGCCGTACCGGCACACACCCCCCAACCCCAACGTCCTCGCGGCCCCGCCGCCTGCCACTGATTGTCGATTGTTCACGCAACGACAAATGTATTGATGTCAAACACATTTGTGTACGTTGGTGTAACGGTACGTACAAATCGCTCATCTGCTGTCCAAAGAACGCCATTAAATAGTTCGGCCACAGCGAGGTATTGCGTATCGTAGGCACGTGGCTGACCAAACTGATGGGCGAGTGTGAGTGAGCGTGGATATATGGCGGTGTCATCGATGATTTGAATGGGGAGTTGTAACGCTAGTTGCAATAGTTGGTCGGCTGACTCGCGCTCAAGTCGTTGTGTATATACAAGTTTACGCAACACGGCGGTAACTTCCGCGTGTAGATCTGGGGGGGCGCCGTACCACTAGTAACAAGCTAGCCAAAAACGGAACGCTGACTGTGCAGATGGGTGCGCAATTTCACTTGGGAGACAACTTGCCAATACCACACTTGCATCAACGACAATCATCACGCATCATCCTCGCCCGCACGTAACTCGAGCAGGGCATTGAGCGCATGATCACCCGTGGATTGAGCGTCATTGAGAGTATGTACTTTTTGACGCCATGCATTGAAGTCAAAGTTTTTGGGTATATGCATGTAGGCGTGTAATTGCATGAAAATACGTTGTTGCGTGTGTGTATCAAGTTGTGCAAATTGTTGAATAATGTCGTGTTCAATAGATGTCATATTTTCACCTCACGTGCATATTATAGCAAGAATCATGCGCAATGAGTGCGTCCAAAGGCGTATTGGCAGATGCGTGCGCCGCCATGATTCGCCCCTACTCCGCCACCACATCCCGCACCTCGAGCACCGCCGTACCGGTACACACCCCCCAGCCCCAGCGCCCCCGTGGCCCCGCCGCCAGCCACTGATTGTCGATCCAAATGCACAGCCCCATGGGCTGGCAAGGGGCAAACGGCGTCTGGTGCACGATCTGGCCATCGATGCGCCAGGTGACACTATCTGGCTGCCAATCGATCTCGTACTGATGCCAGGTGCCGTCGGGCACCAGCATCTGCTCCGCCAGCCGCAATCGCGGCGTCAAGCGGGGCCACAGCCAGGCATACAGGACGGGGATTTTCATGAGCAGCAACAGTAGCGGCGCCCACACCCCGATCAGCAACGCCTGCCAGGTGCGGGTTTCGAGGGTGGCGGCCTTGAATCCCGTCGGCGCACTTGTGTCGCTCCACGCCAAATCCCCACGACCATTGCCAAAAAACCAGGCGCTGGCGGGGCGGGCCGGCCACATGCTGGCTATGGGCGAATAGGGCGCATTCCACAACCCAAAGCCGTAGGTGCCCCGGGCATCCAGTGGCACTTTGGCCCATAGCGCCACGCGCATCGGCGCCTGCCACGGATAATCGCGCCGCGGCAGGTGGTGGTAGTCGTCGAGCTGGGCGTTGCAGTAGCTAGTGCCGTCGCTGTGGATGGTCAAGCGGTAATGTCCCGGTGCGACCTCGTCGATGTGCGCATCACCTTGGCAGACGTGGTGCATCATTGTTTGGCGTCGTCGACCAACCCAAACAACAGCGTCAAGGCCGCCATCGGCGTCAGCTCGTTGGGATTGAGCTGGCGCAACTTGGTCAATGCCGGGTGGGGTGGTGGGGGCGGCGGCGCCACATCAAACAACGATGGCTGTTGGGCGATGGTGCGGGTCGGGCGTTTGTCTTGCTCAAAGGTGCGCAACAATTCCTCGGCGCGGGCCGTGACTGCCCGCGGGATGCCGGCGATTTGGGCCACGTGGATGCCGTAGGAGCGGTCGGCGCCCCCTTCGCGTAATTCATGCAAAAAAACGACCGCGCCGTTGTGTTCGATGGCCGCCATGTGCAAATTCACCAGCCGCGCCAAGCTGTCGCTCAGGCGGGTCAATTCGTGGTAGTGGGTGGCAAACAAGGTGCGGCAACGCAAGCGCGGCTCGTTGTGAATATATTCCACCAAGGCTTGGGCGATGGCCATGCCGTCGTAGGTGCTCGTGCCCCGCCCGACTTCGTCGAGGATCAGCAAGCTCTGATTGGTGCATTGCGCCAAAATCGCCGCCGTTTCGGTCATTTCTACCATAAACGTACTCTGCCCAGTGGCGATGTCGTCTTGGGCGCCGATGCGGGTAAAGATGCGATCGACTAAGCCGATTTCGGCGCTATCAGCCGGCACAAAGGCGCCAATCTGGGCCATCAACACAATCAAAGCCACTTGGCGCATCACGGTGCTTTTGCCGGTCATGTTGGCGCCGGTGATGATGGCAATCTGGCGACTTTGACTATCGAGGGCAATTGAATTGGCGATAAACTGACCGCTGCGGTGCTGTTCTACCACGGGATGGCGACCGTTTTTGATAATCAAGCGCGTATCGGCAAATAATTGTGGGCGTACATAGCGCTGGCGCACTGCCACTTCGGCTAGGGTTGTGACCACATCGAGGTGCGCCAAGGCCCGTGCTACCTCGACTAAGCGGGCACCTGAGGCGGCGATTTGGCTGACGATATCAAAAAACGCTTGACGTTCGAGTTCGTTGAGGCGCTCTTGGGCATTGATGACGATGTCTTCGTAGGTCTTGAGCTCGTCGGTATAGTAGCGCTCACCCGTCGACAAGGTCTGTTTGCGGATGTAGTGGCTGGGCACGAGGGCTGCATGGGTTTTGGTGACTTCGATGTAATAGCCAAAGACTTTGTTGTAGTCGACCCGTAGTGATTTGATGCCGGTGCGCTGTTGTTCCAGCCCTTCGAGGGCACTAATCCAGCGTTGGGCGTCTTGACTAGCCGCGATGATTTGGTCCATTTCGGCCACAAAACCGGGCCGGATCACGCGCCGGGGGGTGTCGTCTTCGCGTAGGTAATTCGAGGCACCGAGGAGTGCTGGCGGCTCGGCATCGATGGCCTGCTCGATGAACTGCAATACCTCGTGACAGGTGTCAATTTGAGGCAGATTGGTGGGCGTGGCCTCATCGGGGAAGAGGTCGTCGCTTTTGGCGGCAGGTTGGCGCAAGGTTTTGGCGATGGCCGGCAGTTGGCGCAACGCATCGCGCAGGCGCACCACGTCGCGCGGGGTGGTCACCGACACTCCTTGCATCATGCGGTTGACGATACGCTCCATGTCGCCGATGCCTTTGAGCGCTTCGCGGATGGCGTTGCGGGTCAAGGTATCGTCCACAAACCGGGCCACCGCGTCGTGGCGCTGGCTGATAGCGCCCAGGTCGAGGAGCGGTTGGGCAATCCAACGCCGCAACAAGCGCGCCCCCATGGCGGTGCGGGTCTGGTCGAGCACCGCCACCAGCGAGCCCTTGGCGCCACTGACCCCTTCGAGGATCTCGAGGTTGCGGCGGGTCTGGGGGTCGAGGAACATCACGCTACCGGGGGTGTAGGGGTGCAACGCCGTCAGCTGAGCCGGGCTGGTCTGCTGGGTGGTCTGGGCGTATTGGATAAGTGCACCGGCGGCCCGTACCGCCAAGGGACGGTCGCTCAGCCCCAGTCCGGCGCTGGTGCTGATGTTGAAGTGTTGGAGCAGGGCATCGCTGGCGGTACGTGCTTCCCAGCGCCAGCTGGGCAGGTTGGTGATATGCCCGTTGGCCCAGCGAGCGGCGCTTTCGCGCTCGACGCGGCGGGCCACCCGCTCGCTAGGCAACAACATTTCGCGTTCTTCTTTGGTCATAAACTCGAGGTCGCTACTCAAGCCCCGGTTGGCGGCGTCGATGCCGGCAATTCGTTGGTTGGGGTTGTCGCTGACCAGGACTTCGGCGGCTTGGAGGCGCGCCAATTCGCCGAGGGCGTGTTGCTGGGCTTGGGGACCGTGCAATTCACAACAGGCGAATTCGCCGGTGCTCAAATCGGCGTAGGCCAAACCTACTTGCTGTTGTTCGACCAGCAAGGCCACGATGTAATTGTTGGTGGTGGCATTGAGGCTACCGTCGACCACGGTGCCGGGGGTGACGATGCGCACGATTTGGCGTTCGACCATCCCTTTGGCGTTGCTGGTTTGGGCGATGCCACCGGCAAACACCGAGCGGGGCCGGGTGTCGCTTTTGCTCGAGGCGGTTTCGCTGATTTGTTCGGCGATGGCGACGCGGTAGCCGGCAGTGACTAATTTGTTGACGTATGATTCGACGGCGTGATAGGGCATGCCGGCCATCGGGCAGCGTTGTTTGGCGTTGGATTTGTCGGTGGCAAAATCTTTGTAGGTCAGGGTGACGTCCATTAATTCGGCGACCAGTTTGGCGTCGTCGTCAAAGGCCTCGTAGAAATCGCCGAGGCGATAAAACAAAACGGCGTCGGGTTGGCTGGCTTTGAGTTCGCGGAATTGGACGTACCATTTGTGCAGATTGTAGCCCGGGAATTCGGCGCTGAGCAGTTGGTCTATGTGCATGGCAATGTCGTTTCTGGTACTGGTTTTTAGTATGTAGAGACATTATAAAGGAGGAATTCTTTTTATCTCGCACAGAGGACGCAGAGACTACATTCCCCAACGTCATTGCATGGCGCTAACGGCGCAGTGCAATCTCTGTGCAGCAAGGTAAGATGATGGCATAACACTATGCCGGGAGATTCCACGCTACGGGTGCTTGCACCTTGCATGGAATGACGCTGGGGTGGGGACACTTCACACTTCCGACTTCATGCTTCAAACTTCAAACAGTAATCCCCCATAGGCTATTGCCTATGGGGGATTACTATTTGAATTATTGATTGAGGGCTTCGGTGGTGTTGTTAATCATGAAAATGACGCGTTCGCCGATATTGGTGGTGCGGTCGGCGAGACGCTCGAGCATGTAGGTGATTTCGATCAAAATCAAGCCACTTTCGAGTGTGGCGATGTCGTGTTTAATCATATCGCGGATTTGGGCATTGGCTTCATCTTCGAGGGTGTCGACTTGGGCGTCGATGTCGGCCAATCCACGAGCCACGGCGATATCACGCTTGACAAAGGCATCGAGGCTCTGGGTCAACATCTGGTGTGACAATTCGCCCATCCGCGCAATGGTGGCAGGAATGGGGACAATTGGGGTTTGGTTGAGGAGCACGGTGACGCGCTTGGCGATGCCTTTGGCATAGTCACCAGCCCGCTCGAGCTCACTGGCGATAGTGCTTGATGCGAGTAGGGTGCGCAAATCGCTGGCAACGGGTTGTTGGGTGGCGATGAGCTCGAAAATCTGCTCGTCGATGGCCAAGTGGGTGCGGTCGATTTCACGATCGCCAGCGACCACGTTGGTGGCTAATGCGGCGTCAGCGGTGGTCAAGGCGCGCATGGCATCGGCGAGGCCGTGTTCGACACGACTCCCGATGCGCAATAAATCGTCGTGGACGTTCTGAAGTTGCCGTGCATAGCGATGCCGCATGTCGAATCCTTTCTCAACGGTACTTACACACACATTGAACGAATGAGTATGCTATACTGATAATGGTTGTGTGTGCATTATAATGCATTACCATCTGTTAATAATGCTTCATTATACAGTGATTTGACTAAATTACTGTTAAGCCTTGGTTGTATTGCTGTTGTCTATATCGATGAGGTGCTGGTTACTATGCGTGATCGTCGTTTAATTCGCAATTTCAGTATTATCGCTCACATCGATCATGGCAAAACCACGCTCTCTGATCGGTTCCTCGAAGTCACTGGCACGGTATCAGGGCGTGATCGCCGCGATCAATTGCTTGACGGTATGGACCTCGAACGTGAAAAGGGCATTACCATCAAAGCCAAAGCGGTGCGGATGGAATATACCGCCCCCGATGGCCTGACCTACGAAATGAACCTGATCGACTGCCCGGGCCACGTCGACTTCACCTACGAAGTGTCACGGGCCTTGGCCGCCTGTGAAGGCGCCGTACTCGTCGTCGATGCCTCGCAAGGGGTCGAAGCCCAAACCTTGGCCAACGTCTATTTGGCACTCGAAAACAACCTCGAAATCGTGCCTGTGCTCAACAAAATCGACCTCCCTGGCGCGCATCCCGATTTTGTGGCAGCTGAAGTCGAGCGGATTTTGGGTGTGCCGGCTGCTGATGTGTTGCGTGCTTCCGCCAAAAACGGCATCGGCATCAAAGAAATCCTCGATGCCGTGATCGAGCGCGTGCCCCCACCCGACGGCGAAACCGACGTCCCCATGCGCGCCTTGATTTTTGACTCCCACTACGATGTCTACAAAGGCGTTATCGCCTATGTGCGTGTGGTCGAAGGGATTTTGACCAGCAATACCAAAGTACGCTTTATGGGCTCGGGTATCGATGCTGACGCCCTCGAAATCGGCTACTTCCACCCCACCATGATTGCCGTCGATTCACTCGGACCGGGCGAAGTGGGCTATATTGCCACCGGCCTCAAACAAATCGGCGATGTACAGGTAGGCGATACCGTCACCATGTCGGCCGATCAAGCCAGCGAAGCCTTGGCGGGCTACCGTGCCGCCAAACCGGTGGTCTTTGCGGGGTTGTACCCCGTCGAATCCAATGCCTATATCGAGCTTCGTGAAGCCCTCGAAAAACTCTCGCTCAACGACGCTGCGCTGACCTTTGCCCCCGAAAAATCGGCGGCTCTCGGCTTCGGCTTCCGCTGTGGCTTTTTGGGCTTGTTGCACATGGAAATCGTGCGCGAGCGCCTCGAACGCGAATACAACCTTACCTTGCTGATTACCGCACCCAGCGTAGAATACAACGTGATGTTGCATACCGGCGAAATGGTGGCGGTGGCCAATCCTTCCGAAATGCCTGACGTCGCTCATATCGACTGCATCGAAGAGCCGGTGATGATGATTAACGTGATTGTGCCTACCAAATACATCGGTACCGTGATGGAATTGGTGACGGGGAAGCGCGGCGTCTTTGAAGCGATGGATCACCTCGACCCACAGCGCGTATCGCTCAAATATCGCATTCCTTTGGGCGAAATCGTGATTGACTTTTATGATCAACTCAAGTCGCGCACCCAAGGCTACGCCTCACTTGATTATGTGTTGGCTGGCTACCAAGTCTCGGATTTGGTCAAACTAGACGTGTTGGTCAATCACCACCCCGTCGACGCCTTGTCGTTGATTGTGCACAAAGACAACGCCTATCATCAAGGCAAGCAGTTGGTAGAGCGCTTGCGCAAACTCATCCCCCGCCAAATGTTCGAAGTGCCCATCCAAGCGGCGGTGGGCAGCCGGATTATTTCTCGTGAGTCGATTCGGGCCATGCGCAAAGACGTGTTGGCCAAATGTTATGGTGGCGATATTTCCCGCAAGCGCAAATTGCTCGAAAAGCAAAAAGAGGGCAAGAAGCGCATGAAAATGGTCGGTAACGTCGAAATCCCCCAAGAGGCCTTTATGGCGGTGCTGTCACTCGACAGCGACGGCGGCGACGATTAAGCAGATATACGGCAACATGGTTGCCATACAGAGAGGAGCTGCCCCATGCAGCGTGTCGTACGATGGGTAAGTTTGTTGGTATTGGGGATGTTCCTCGTCGCCTGTGGTAACCCCATGGACCTCGTCAATCCCCCGGCAGCCCGGGTGAATTCCAAGGTATTGACCAAAACGGAATTGAATACCCGGATTGATCGCCTCGAAGCGGGGATGAAGAAAAATCCTGATCCGAACACTAAACAACCTTCCCGGGCCGAATTGACATATATGGTCACCGAACAGTTTGTGGTGCAAAATGTGTTGATTGATGTGGCTACTCAGAAAAAAATCACGGCGACGACCAGTGAAATCGACGCTCAAGTCGAAGAGTTCCGTGCAGCGGTCGCCAAAAGCTCCAAAGATGATTTCGACATGGTGATTAGCGACCAACTCGGCTTCAAGGACTCCAAAGACGCCGGCTTCCGTGAATTTTGTACCTACTTCTTACTCCAAAAACGCTTGGCCGAAACCTTGGTGACCACCGATACCGTCACGGCCGAGATTCGTGCAGACCTCGAAGCCCAGGCTGCCAAAAAAGAGCTCCAAGCCCATGGTGCCCACATTTTGGTGACTGATGAGGCGTTGGCCAAAACTATCATCGACGAACTCAACAAGGGTGGTGACTTCAGCGCCTTGGCCGCCAAATATTCTACCGACCCCGGTAGCAAAGACAAAGGTGGTGATTTGGGGTGGGTCGGCAAAGGCCAATTTGTGCCCGAATTCGAAAAAGCCTTGTTTGATGACCTCAAGGTGGGTGAACTGACCCAAGTGCCGGTGAAGTCGCAATATGGCTTCCACGTCATCAAATTGTTGGGTCGCGAAGAGCGGAGCCAAATCGATTTGGCCAACATTGATAGCGAAATCGCCAGCCGCTTGCCTTCGACACTCAACCAACGCCGGAGCGAAGAAATCGCCAAGCTCATCGACGCCGAGCGCAAAAAAGCCACCGACGAAAAACGCATCGAAGTCGCTCCGACCGAAGTTGCCTTGACGCCCACTGCTGATGCATCCACTGCCCCGACCGCTACCCCAGCCAAATAACCTGGCACGCCCAAGCCTCTCGTGTGGGTATCCACACGAGAGGTTTTTTGTGTCTACTGCGCGGAGCTGAACGCACGGCGATGAGTGACAGCGCACGCCGTATAATAATCAGAGCAGTTGATTTTTATTGCATACTGTATAGTTGACATAAAAGGCGATAACAATGATTACCATCATCGGACTCGGAGCCGCCGACCAATTACCTCCCATCGCAGATGAATTGCGACAGTTGCCATGGTATGCCCGCACCCAACACCACCCGGCGTTGGCGGGTGTGACACTGGCTGGTACATTTGATGCCGTGCTCGATACCCCTGCCGCTGCTCAGCAGATTGTCACGCAGCTATTGGCCTTACCCGGTGATGTGGTTTATTTGGTGCCTGGGCATCCCTTGCTGGCTGATGCCACCGTACGGCTGTTGGGTGCGCAGGCACCCCACCAATTCACGCTGGCGGCAAGTGTTTTTCCCACTGAAAAATGGCATATGGCGGTGGGGGTGATGCCGACCACTGCTGGTGTCCAGTATTGTGATGCCCTCGATCTACTGCCGCTGGTGGATACGCGCGATTCGTGGGCTACGTTCCATTCCAAATTCCCCTACGCCCATCCGGTGGCACCGTTGCCGGTGCACCCCGGCAGTGCGGCATGGGTCACCAACGTGCATGGCGTGCATCTGTTGCAACAAGTGGTATTGCAGCTCCAGCAGGCTTATGTGCCGAGTCATCCGGTGGCGGTGGTACATGCGGATGGGCAGGTGCAACACGGCACGCTGATTGATGCCACGGTGCTGGTACGCGAATTCCCGGTCACGCTCTACCTGGCGGCGGCCGAGCCGCTGGCCAACCAACGCAGTGCCGATGGTATTGCCTATGTGATTACGCGTTTGCTGGGACCGGGTGGCTGCCCGTGGGATCACGAGCAGACGCCCCAATCGTTGCGGCGCACCTTGCTCGAAGAGACCTACGAAGCCATCGATGCCCTCGACCGTGGTGATGATGCTAGCCTGCTTGAAGAACTGGGCGATGTATTGCTCAATATTTTGATGCAGGCCGAAATGGCGCGCCAAGCGGGGCGCTTTAGTATGGGCGATGTCTATACCCAAGTCACCGCCAAATTTATCCGTCGCCATCCTCATGTGTTTGGCGATGTGTCGGCCGCCGATAGTGAAGCGGTGTTGCAAAACTGGTACCGCATCAAACAAAGCGAAGCGGGCAGTGATACTCCCAAAAGCCCTTTGGCCGGGGTGCCGTTGGCCTTGCCCGCCCTGACCGCCACGATGGCTTTGCTCAACAAGTCAAAACGACATGGCGTGACCATCACCGACCCCGTCGCTCAACCCCTCAACGCTGAACAATTGGGAGCGCAGTTGTTTGATTTGGTCACCAGCGCCATGCTCCACGATATCGACGCCGAAGCGGCTCTGCGGGAAGTCAATGCCCGTTATCGCCGCCGCGTCGATGCCTTGTTTGCCCGCGACCAGCATTTGCAGGGTCAGACCCAGGAGTTGTGGCACGATGCCGATCGCGACGCATGAAATAGTCCTCGACATGCAGGTGGCACTCCGCAAACCGCACGCCTGTGGTGGTGCCACCTGGCAGGTGGTGCGCGTAGGGGTTGATATAGGCCTCCGTTGTCTGCAATGCCAACATCGTGTGATCTTGCCCCGCGACCAGTTTGTGCGCCAAGTGCGGCGTATCGTCTCTACGCCACAAATACCCCCAGAACCAAAGGAATAAGGGTGTGACCAAACCTGTAGTGTTGTTTATTATTGGCCAAACGGCGGTGGGCAAAAGTGCTTTGGCGCTCAATGTGGCGGCGCACTATGATGGCGAAATTATTTCGGCCGATTCGCGTCAAATCTACCGCCAGATGGATATCGGCACGGCCAAACCGACTCCCGCCGAATTAGCGCAGGTGCCCCACCATCTCATTGATGTGGTGGCTCCCGACCAGGTGTTTACCTTGGCGCAATACCGCGATGCCGCTCTGACCGAGATTGCCGCCATCACGGCGCGGGGGCGCCTGCCGATGGTGGTGGGGGGTACGGGGCAATATTTGGCGGCCTTGCTCGAAGGCTGGAGCATCCCCGAATTACCCCCCAACGAGGCCTTGCGGGCCGAACTAGAAGTGCGGGCTGCGCGCGACGGGGGCGCTGATTTGTATACCCAGTTGCAGACCCTTGATCCCGTCGCTGCCGCGACTATCCATGCCACCAATGTGCGGCGGGTGATTCGGGCGCTTGAGGTGTGTCTGAGCACCGGCCAGCCTTTTTCGCAGTTGCGCCAACGCGAGGAGCTGACCTTTGACCCGCGGGTGATATGGTTGACCAGCGACACGCCCACGCTGTATGCCCGCATCGATCAGCGCGTCGACGCCATGCTGCAGGCGGGGTTACTCGCTGAAGTCGACGCGTTGTTGGCGGCGGGGTATGGTTGGGAATTACCGGCCATGTCGGGGATCGGTTACCGTGAATTTATGCCCTATTTCGCTGGTGAATACTCCTTGGCTGCCGTGGTGGAACGGATTAAATTCGACACGCATGCCTTTGCCCGCCGCCAAGCGACCTGGTTTCGGCGCTTTGCAAGCAACCAAATGACTACGGTTGATTTGGCGGCAATCGGGCATATAATAGGGGCGTTGTGATCGCGACTATGAGGCGATGAGGCGCTGCGTGATAGATGCAAAAAATGCGCCACTACATTGTCGAATATCGTACCAACGGCACGGCGTTGAATCCGTAGGGTGCGGTTGGTTAATCCCTCGAGATGGTGCATACCGTCTCAAGGGACTCGGTTTTATTGTAAACAATAATATTTTTGTTAAAAATAACAAAATAATCAAGATAATAACCAAAATTTGAATTTACGCAATTGCAAAGTTGGTAAAAATTACATACAAAATGGGAATATAGCGTGATATGGTGATAACAGGAATCGTTTGCCCTGTGAGGTTGCCATGTGGTCAGCACATCGTGTATGGACATATATTGTATTGTGTGCCGTGCTCTGGAATAGTGTATTGCCGTTGCCCGCCCAAGCTGCTACGAGTAATGTAGTGCAGCCGCACAATACACGCTTCCAATCGTTGTATCGTGCCGACATTCGTGTGGCCACACCCTATGCGCGGGCGCAACTCACCAAAGCCCAGATTCCTATTATTAGTTCCCAATCCACCACTGCTATCGTGCTGGTCGATATGCTCCAAATTGCATGGTTGGCGGCGGATGGCTACGAGCCAACCCATTTGCTGTCAATCGAGTCCATGGGCGGTGTGGCTACCCCACTGGTGGCGCAACCACGTACCGTTACCACGGCGCGTGCGCTGGCATTACATGCCTTGACCACGGCATCGCCATTGCGGTCGTGGGCGACGACAATGACTCCGGCGCTTACCCAGTCAATTGTCACGGCAACGGTGACGGACAGCGATAATGACGGTTTGAGCGATGATGAAGAGGCTATCTGGTGCCTTAATCCAAACAAAGCCTCTACCAACAACACTGGGGTACTCGATGGACTCCAAGTGCAACGGGTGCGTGATTGGATGGCCAATCGGCGTGAGACAAATAGTGGATCAATTCCTTATTTGGCCAGTAGCGTCAATGTCGGTGATTGTGTCGATACCGACGGTGACGGCGTTCCGAATGCGGTAGAAATATTGTTGGGGCTGAATCCCAATCGTGCTTCTTCTGATTTTGATAAATACAATGATGCTCAAGAATTATTTGGGCGTACGGTAGGCACTAATATTGATATGCCGAACTACGTCAAAAACCCCGGTCGCCATCCCATGGTAGCCGCCTTCCCCAAACCGGTGATTACGATTAGCGATAATTCGATTCATGTCGATGTAGTCACGACCATTACTGCCAATGGCAGTGCGGTCAATACGAAGAATCGTACATATAATTCAACCCACGATACCACTCTCGAAACGCAACGCACCGATGATGCGGTATGGGCCCATTGGATGCAGGTCGATACCACCAACCGGGTCCGTTCGGCGCGCACCGCAGGGGTTGATGAATGGACGGTCTATCAAAAAGATACCCAAACGAGTGATGGGGGAAGTGGCGAAGAAAATCAGTTGAATTGGGGCGATATTGTCGATTGTGTCAACATGGGGTTTTATGACAGCAATACCGATTGTACGCAATTATTTGTCACATACCCAGACGAACCCACTAACGATAGCGGTGATCTCTGTCAATTCGATGCATCAGGGTGTGGTAATGACCCCCAATGGGATACCTATGTCACGCAGTCCGATAGTTATACTGCGCCTACTGATACTGCTCCCGATGATATCGGCGTTGGCAACACTACAACGTGTACGTCAGGGTTTGCCGGGAATTGTGCTCCAGATGCGTTTATAACCACCCAAGACAATATTTATGACACCGGCACCACCAGTGATGAACGCCCGGTAGAGCAGAGTGGTGATGTGGTTGAACAACCAGGTGGTGGTACCACTATCGCGGTGACAGATGTGCAACCCGTTGAAAACGCTCAACCCGATGTGCCCGCCACACAGGCCGATGCCAGCGCAGGAGAGGCTACGAGCACCGATACGACGGTAGAAGTCGTCACGTTTGATGAGCAAGCGATTGCAGATCCTGGTCAAATTATTACGTTGCAATCACTCGAAAATGTGACCGCTATCAATACTGCTCATGCCGCGGATTTGACGTTTAGTTACAAGATTCGCAACGACGGTACCGACATGATGAATGAACTAAAAAACATTAAATTCAATGTCTACCTTAATGACGACGAATATCCCATTACCACCTATGCGGTGGGCAACGATAAAGGCTCTTTTGCTAATTACAAGCCAGGTGATGTATCAGCGACCTTGACTATTGGTGCCAATGAAAAAATTCCATTGACGCTCGATCAACTCAAAGCGATCGAAGTCGACCCCAAATGTGTCGCCGAAGTGCGCCAAGGTGTCCGCTCGGCAAGTACGCCCTGCCCCGGTGGTCGGGTGCGGATTACCGTGGCCGACATGAGCTATGGCGCCGACCAGCTGTTTTATGATAATGCGGTGGCAAGTGGGGTCATGCTGGGGATCGATGATGGCAATAGTGACGGTAGTGTGGGGATTGATTGGTATGTCTTGCCGACTTGGGAATTAGCCCAAAGCGATACCATTGCCAATGTGATTACCCGCTATTTCCCCACCACCCAAGACGCGAATGGGGTATTGACGGGTATCAAAATTCCAAAATTTGGCACGACGACTCCTCCCAAAGGATGCAATAACTCTAGCGTGGTGGGGAGTGGTACGAATGCGGTGTTGTGGTGTCCGTTTGATTTGTCGCGCACGCAATGGATGGAAGTACTGACCAATGGTGTGGCGGTCAGCCAAGATATCGCCACGGCCCCAGCTAGCGCCGGTGCCAAGGTGATTTTGCGGTTGCAACGCGATAGCGATGGTGATGGCTATAGTGACGATACCGAGCTCGAATATGGCACTAACCCCAATAGTGCATCGCAACGCCCTGCCCCGCATTTGGCGGCTGGCGTGGCGACTCGCGTCGTCAATGGGGTTACCCAAGGGACGTTGTCAATAGAAAACAGCGGCAATTATCCTGCTCATGGCATCAAAGCGACGATTTTTAGTCCAACCACCAGCAATACAGTGCGCAATAATCAGGTGGGTGGTAGTGGCGAAATCGGGGCTAACAGTCAATTGATTATCGGCAGTGAATCGCAAATCAATCAAGCGGCCAGTGATTGGACGGGTACGGCACAACTGGTGATTGCGGGGTACTATACCGGTGTGCGCGATGTGCGTTACACCTTGACCGCAGTCTGTAGCGATACCTGTGCGATTGGCAGTGGTGATACCACCATGACCTGGTCGGATGGCAATGGTGGGAGTGGGACATTGGCGGTGGGTGCGGGATATGCCTCGCCGACGGATATCGCCATTGGTGACGACGGCTTGACGGTGGGCTTCCAAACCGGCTCCGTCGTCAATGGCGAAACATTGATTATCGATGCCACTGCGCCCCCTGATACCTTCCAATGGGTCAACAATGGGAGTGATGACAGTAAACCGATTGTGGTGGTGGAGTACGGTGACGCCACCGGTGCGCATCGCTTTGCGTTGCCGGCCCAGGCTTATTTGACGGCAGCGACAGATCCCTTGACAACCCTACATGGTGCCATGTTGCGGGCACCGACCATTGACATGGTCTCGCACGATTTTACGGCTGATGTCGGCGGACAAATCTCGCTGTTGCTCGATAATCCCTTGCCTACCACGATTCAAAGTAGTCAAGTGTTGTTGCGTATCATGGATGCTGATGGCAAAACCCAGTGGCAACAAGGGCGCTCAATGAGCGACATTGCGACTGGTCCGATGGTGGTAGAGGCGATGTCGTGGGTTACCAGTGACTTTGTCGATGCCTATGATGCCAGCCAGACATATACGGTAATGGCATTGTGGGGTGATGCGCAAGGGAATGTGATTGATCGTCAAGCGCGCTTGCTGGGTGACTTCCAAAATGATCGTATGCCCGAACTGAGTATGACGCTTGAGGGCACTACACCGACTACGGTCACGCGGGGAAGTGCAAATATCGACATTAACTTTGGCAGTGTGGCCCAAGGCTACCCCATGAAGCGTTTGTTTACCTTGGGTAATGTAGGGGATGTGGCGTTGCGGGCGGTGGTCGACAAAATTCCGTTTGCGCAGACCAGTTTTGCCGGCTCGTTCTTTATCCCACCTGGGTTGACCATGCCCTACATTCTGTCGCTTGATTCGGGGCAGTTGCCAGTAGGACCATATCAACAAACGGTCACATTGCGCACCTCAGATGCCCAATGGCCGTTGTTGACGGTGACCCTCAAAGCGACGATTACGGCCAGCCCGGTGGGTGGTGCGCTGGCATATATCATTGACCCCTACAAACCCTTGACGACGGGGCTCTATGTCCAAGGACCGCAAACGCGCAAAGCGGTGGTCAAATATAACGAGGCTGTGGCGGTCGATGCCGCCAAAGTGCATCCGTTGGTGGTGCGTGACGATTTGAGCGATCAGACCTTGGGGCTCGGCCGCAAAATTGCGAGTAACCCTAGTGCCTATGGGTATGACCCAGCGTTGGTGGGGTTGGGGATGCAGGGGGCAATGGTGACGGGGCCGCAGGGGGTAGCTGCTCCACAGGATTTGTTGCCCATCCCGCAAACGCCGATGCGGTCGCGGGTGTGTGGTGGGCATTTGCATGGTGTAGCAGTAAAAACTGATGGCACCGTGGCTGCGTGGGGAAATAATGATGTAGGGCAGGCAACAGTGCCAAATGGTCTAACTGGAGTAGTTGCCGTAAATTGTATTGGTGATACATCATATGCAATCAAAAATAATGGCACGGTGGTGGCTTGGGGTGGAAATCAAAATGGGATACGTGATATTCCGGCAGGATTACAAAATATAGTAAAAATTGCTGGCTTTAAAAACTGGAATCAAGGATATAGTTATGCAATTGCATTAAAAAGTGATGGTACACTCGTTGGATGGGGTGATAATACTTATGGCCAATTGAATATCCCTACGAATCTTTCGGATGTTGTTGATTTAGCAGGTGGATTTCGCCATGTGGTTGCGTTAAAGCGTGATGGGACGCTAGTTGGGTGGGGCACAGATAATTATGTGGGAAATCAAACGAATTTGTCACCATTGCTGGGAATTAATGGTGTGGTTGCTATTACAGCGGGATATGCTCATACGATGGCATTAAAGAATGATGGTACCGTGATTATGTGGGGAAATAATGATCATGGTCAGATGAATGTACCTGCTGGGTTGAACAATGTCAAACAAATATATACTGGCATGTGGTATTCATTCGCGTTAAAAAATGATGGCTCAGTAGTTGGGTGGGGATACAACGAATATGGACAATTGAGTATTACTGATGTAATTGGTGTTGTTGACATCGGTGGCACGCCATCAACCTCGTTTATGGTACGTAGTGATGGTACTGTGATTGGTCGGGGTCACAATGGCCTTGGCGAAATTCCTGTGGGTCTCAATATTGGTTCATTGAGTGGTAATCCATCACCGACTCCTATCCCCTCCCGTACCCCGACGGCATCGAATAATTTGGGGTTATCTTTGGATGCATCAGATCGTGCTTCTTATCCAGGTACAGGTAACACATGGTATGACACATCGGGAAATAATAAAAATTTTGCCATGAAAAATGGCATGACGTTTATATCTGGTGGTCAGATGACTTTGGATGGAGTGGATGACTTTGCTGCTAGTGCACTGGTGACTAATCGCACCAGTATGGTTTCTATGGAGGCATATTTTAATACGTCGAATAGCAACCAAGCTGATCAGATGGTTTTTTACAACGGCACTGATGCAAACCGAAACGGCTATGGATTTGCTGTTAATAACGAATGGACATCCGAAGGTCGCTTGTTTGTGTTGTATGGTGGAGTTGTTTGGGTTGATGTGAATACGCCTATCGCATCGAATACCTGGTATCACGCGGTGATGGTGATATCTGATACCACGCTCAAAGTGTACGTAAATGGTGAGTTACGGTACCAGGGTACACATGGAAATCCCAATACTCCCACGTTCTATACTTTTATTGGGCGCAACGATTATCCTACTGCACGAAACTTTAATGGAAAAATTGCACTTGCTCGTATATACAACAAGGCATTAACTGACGCAGAAGTGCAAACTGCATTTGGGAGTGTTACACAATACCCAACGGCTCAGCCCACCGTAACTAATACGCCATCGCGGACACCGTTACCATCGAATACTCCGACGATAACTCGGACGGATACTCTATCTAGTAGCGCCACGACTCCAGACATAAATAACGGTTGCTACTGGCGTGAGGCAGATGGCACGCGGCATCGGTATGAAGTGAAGAATTCTATGCCTGTAAATTGGACGAATGCACTTTCAAATGCCCAAAGTATGAGTTTAAATGGAGTAAACGGTTATTTAGCTACGATTACTACTCCTGCAGAAATGGAGTGTGTTTATCAACTATGGCGGAATGCGAATCCAAGTACAGATGCATATGCGTGGCTTTCGGGAAGTGATGCTGGACATGAGGGATCGTGGATTTGGCAATCTGGCCCAGAAAAAGATCAAGCGGTGACTGTAACATATTGGCGTGGTGGTGAACCAAACAACGATGGCGGTAATAGTGATCGTCGTGAAGACTGTAATGGGTTTTGGTCTGGAAGTGGTTTTGTGTGGAATAGTTCATGGAATGATTCACCATGTTCTGGTCAATCTGTTGGTAGCTCTCCGATTGGTTATATTGTCGAATATTCATCTGCCGGTACTGCGCTCGATAGTGGGAATAGTGGTGTTACTCCTTCATTTACTCCCATCCCATCACGGACACCAACATCATCACGCACGCTAACAGCTACACGGGTAATTAGCGGTAGAACGAACATCGTGAATTTTGCGGCAGGTATAGATTCGTTTTTTATGGTTAAAGAAGATGGCAATGTCATTTCATGGGGTAATGGATCTGCTGCAACTTTACCTGATGGATTGAATAATGTGAAGCAAATTGCTGTAGGGATCGGAAATTGGGATTTAGCGACACAAGGTGATTATGCAGTTGCTGTGCGGAAAGATGGAACAGTAGTGCAATGGGGACGTGTCCCGACTGGTTTCCCGACCGGGTTGCGAGATGTTGTTGCTGTTGATGCAAATATAGAATTTGCCTATGCATTAAAGAGTGATGGCACGTTGGTTGGATGGGGAAGGAATTATTCTGGGGTTTTGTCAACTCCGACTAATGTTGGGACAGTGAAATCAGTTTGTCTTGGTGCAGGATTTACGCTTGCATTACGTACAAATGGAACACTTGTTGGCTGGGGCGAATATGGGCGCTATGGTGACCTAAGTGGGTTTACGAATATTAAAGAAATAAGTTGTGAAAATGATGAGTGGGTTGGACTTAAGTCTGATGGTACTGTAGTAGGCCAAGGGCTTTATTGGTATGGCTCTCCTGTCCCAAGCGGTTTATCAAATATTGTCCAGATATCTTCGGGCGGATATACATCTATGGCATTGCGTTCAGATGGTACGATTATATCTTGGGGACGTAATGATTCAGGAGAAGCGTCACCTCCGGTATCTATTCTTAACAGTGCCGTATATATAGCTACAGCAAGTGGTTGTGTAAGTTTTGGTCTACATTCGGATGGGAGATTTATGGCATGGGGAGGAAACAGTTGTGGGGGGGGAAATAGTGGAGGACTTAATACTCCTAGT
The DNA here is from genome assembly GCA_937876225.1 of uncultured Chloroflexota bacterium. Lineage (GTDB taxonomy): Bacteria > Chloroflexota > Chloroflexia > Chloroflexales > Roseiflexaceae > UBA965. The sequence goes on from CALFIC010000057.1 coordinate 24,315, forward strand.
GGTACTTTTAATTATGTAACTACATCAATCGGAATTATCACCCCCTCGCGTACCCCGTTGCCATCTAATACCCCCACCCCCTCCCGCACCCTGACCCCCTCGCGCACCATCACGCCGTCGCCCACGCTAACACCGACGCCCAACGACAGCTTTGCGGTGGACAAAGCCGATACCGGGCCCGAGCGCGAGCGGCGCATTTTGATCCCCACTGCCTTTGCCAAGAGCGCCCGCTATGCCATCGACAATGGCCTGCTCTATACCTATACCGCCGCCAACTCCACCCAGTCGGCGACGATTCGTTTGCCACGGAGCGAATACCTGACCATGACCCTCGAATTGTGGCCACTAACCGACATGACCGGCAAAATCGATGTCGATGTGGGGGGTAATGGCAGTATCGATTGGACTGTAACGAACGCCAGCCCCAAGCGCATCGCTAGTGGCAATTTGGCGGCAGCCATCACGGCGTTTATGGCCAGCAAAACGACCGATACTGTTGATGTACCGATTACCATCAAGAGTGCCAAAGTCGGTCAATTGTTGCTGGTTAACGTGGCCGGCGTGCCCAAACCACAAGCTGACCTGAGTGCCGCAAGTATCAGTGTGGCCGGCGCTCGGAGCATTATGACCCGGGGCTGGTCTCAAGTCCAGGTACCGCGTGCCGCCACCAACCGAGTCAGCGTCACCATCAAAAACGATGGCAAAGGGGTATCTGCACCGAGTAGTGCCGCCTTGGCGGCCGATTTGCCTGGCCAAGGATTGTGGTACATCGATAGCCAGCCGGTGCCTCGTTTGGCGGCTGGGGCGAGTGCGACAGTTACCTTTAGTTGGGATACCGCACGCTGGCCCAATTTGACCGGTCAACTCAAGCTCATCGTCGACCCCTACAACGTGTTACCCGAACGCGCTAAGGGCAACAATACCCGCAGTTTGGCGTTTCGAATTGCCAATGGTGCGATTGTACCTACCGATACCCCGTCGCCCACCTTTACCAAAACGTTGACGCCGTCCAAAACTGCCACCAGTACCCGTACGGCAACGATTACCAAGTCACCAACCATCACCAAGACGTTTACGCTGACCAAAACAAATACACCTACGGTGACGTTGACGGTGCCACCTACCATGGTTGCAGCCCCTGCCCTGCGCCTCCGTTATCGCTTCGACGAAGCCGATACGGCGACGAGCTATGCCGATAGCTCGGGCAACAACAATTCCTTGGCATGTAATGCGACTGATGCCACCTGCCCACATACCCAGCAGTTTGCCATCAATAACGACATGGGTGGGGCGCTCTACTTCAGTAGTAGCGATGCCACGCTCGCTCGGGCAACGGCGCCCGTGGCATTCGCCAGTGCCTTTAGTATTTCGACATGGGTGCGACTCGCCGATGTCGGGCATACGCAGGTCTTGTTGAGTCATGGCGCTAGTGCCAATAACAAATCGGTGGTGCTTGGTGTCAATGCCGCCAATCAGGCGTTTTGTACCGTGGGAGCGGTGACGGTGACCAGTACTACTGCATTTAATTTCGCTGCCCACTTGCTGACCTGTGTGTACGATTTAAATGTGGGGAGTTTGGTGTTGTATTACGATCGTGATATCGTCGCTTCTACCTACAGCGTGTTGCCCTACCTCAACAACAATACCAACACCCTATCGTTGGGGGCGCGCTGGCTGGGGAGCACCACTGCCACTGACTATTTCGATGGATGGCTCGATGAAGTGAGCATCTGGAATAGTGCCTTGTCGTCACGTGACGTAGAAATGCTCTACAATCAGCCTCGTGACAACGGTAACCGGGTGGCGACGCGCACTGCGACGGTGACCATCACTCGTACTGCAACCCCATCGCCTACCAAAAAGAAATAACGACATAAACTACTCCCCTATGCGTGTGCACGCATAGGGGAGTAGTTTATGTCGTGAGGTTAATTTACCCTACCCTACTACCGGATGATCCTGGCCCACAAAGTGGACGGCGCTCTTGGCGGCTTCGAGGATGGTCAGCAGGCCGCTACCGGGGTGCACTGCGCCACCTACAAAGTAGAGACCTGGCATCCAATCGGCGCGGATGTGGGGGCGCAACGGTCCCAGCTGGCCCCAGTTGTGGCTCAGGTTGAATACTGCGCCTTTGAAGACGCGGAATTCGTCTTGCCAGTTTTCGGCCACATAGCAGGTCTCGCTGACGATATGCTCGGCCACATCGTCGTACCCCAGCAATGCCATGCGCTCGATGATGTAGTCGCGGTAGCGTTGTTTGTTGGCTTCCCAGTCGATGCCAGCATCGGTATTGGGGATGGGAACCAGCACAAACAACGTACTGTGTCCTTCTGGCGCATTAGCCGGATTGATGATGGTCGGGTTACACACATAAAACGATGGGTCGCTGTCGTCGAGCGCCGAATCGTCGATGTAGGGCGCTTCTTTGCTGCGAATATGCTCCGACAAATAGAGTTGGTGATGCGCCAAATCGGGGTACTTTTTGTCGAGCCCGAGGTACAGCATAAACGTCGAACACGAAAAGCGCATCGAGTTGAGTTTTTTGTCGGTGTATGGTCCCCGTTGGTTGGGTGCCAAAATATTCGTGACGGCATGCGCTAAATCGGCGTTGAGCACGACAATCTCGGCGCTGACCTCTTTGCCGCTGGCCAAACGAATCCCACGCACTTTGTTTTGTGACGTCAGTACCCCACTCACTGTGGTGTTATAGTGGATGGTCACACCGAGGTCGCGGGCTGCATTGGCAAACCCTTGTACCAAGGCCCCAAAGCCCCCTTCGGGATACCAAATGCCGTCTTCGAATTCGAGCCACGCCACCAAACTAAAGACACTGGCACATTTGGTGGGATGCATCCCCAAATATTTGGCGGGGTAGCTCATCCCATACACCAGGCGCTCATCTTTGAAATAATTCCAAAAATGGTCGTACAACGATTCCCAGGGGCGGAAGCTCAGTGCATCCCAGATTTCTTTGGGGTTGAGGTACCCCAAAATCGAGCGCACTGGCGTGCCCAAATAGGGCCCGTAACCCATCACGTTTTTGCGGATGTGCTCGACATACCATCGGTCAAAGGCTTCGGGCAAGTCATCGCGCCAGGCGGCCAGCTGCGCCCGGAAGTTGTCGAGGTTGGAGTCGAGGTCGAGGATGCTGTTGTCCCAAAACTTTAAGCGGGTATTGGGACTGACGCGCTTGAGCGTGACATAATCTTCGAACCGTAAGCCACACTCTTGAAACAACTCTTGATAGACCCGCGGTACCTGCAGAATGGTCGGACCGGTGTCAAAATAATAGCCGTCTTTGGTGAAGCCGCGCGTACGCCCACCGGGGCGATCTTCGGCTTCGTAGAGATGCACGTCGTAGCCCGCTTTGGCGAAGCGCATGGCTGACGCCAACCCGCCGGGTCCCGCACCCACAATTATTAGTTTTGGTTTGGCCATATCGTCCTCAATTTTTCATAAGAGACGTAGCATGCTACGTCTCTACGGCGTTTCTACGGTATCGCATAACGGGCGACGGTGCCGTCCCGTTTGCCCACCGCGATTTCGGTGCCATCGGGGTTGACACCTAGTGCGGTGATTCCATCACCTTGCCCGATGGTAGCAACGATTTTGCCATCGAGGGTGTAGCAGCTGATATTGCCGAGGTAATCGGCGGCGACCAGCAAATTACTACCGGGGATGACTTTGACGGCGGCAAATCCTGCCGATTCGTTGCTGGTGATTTTGGCGCTCGCAGTGGCTGCGTTGAGCGGGCGCACTTCAATGCCGTTTTTGGCGGTCAGTACCACAATTTGCTGGGAATCGGTCATGAAGTCAATGGAACTGATATCTTCGTCACTGTGGAACAACAAGGAACGCGCTGCCACATCCCAAATCTCGTAGCCAGGCTTGTCGCCGCCGCCAATTACCGCCAACACATTTCCTGCACGACTAAACTCCGCTACGTGGATGTTTTTGAGGGCGGTTTGCAGACTAAATGGCGTACCGATCGCATCACCTCGCCATACTTGGATAGTCGTGCTGGTGCCTACGGCCAAATATTTGCCGTCCTGTGAGGCGGCCAGCGACAGTGGTGTCCCGTCGAGTCCTTGGATGGCTTGGGGAGTGCTGGATTCTGGGGTATAGAGACTAACGGTGTCGCTGGCGGTAATCATGGCAAATCGATTGGTACCGAGGAAAGCAATGTTTTGGGCGATGCCGGTCAACCCCGCCAAAAACAAATTGTCGGTTTTGTCGGTTTGTTGTAGGCGTACCATGCCATTGAACCCACTCGCCGCCAATACTTTTCCATCATTGGAATAACGGATACCAGTGGGGATACCTTGGCCGACCCGGAAGGTGCCAATGATTTGCTGATTGGCCATATCCCAGATCAACAACCGCCCTTCTTGGTCGCTGGTGCTGACCAGTCGATTCCCGTTTGGCTCAAGTGATATGCCAAAAATACTCAGTTGATGTTGGTTGTATTTGGCTTTTTGGGTGCCGGTAGCGACATCCCACACGCAAATCAAGCCATCCAACCCTGCACTATAGAGCAGCGTGCCGTTGGCGTTGAGCTGCAGACCACGGATGGTAATCCAACTGGTGTGCCCACTCAAGGTGCGGATGGTCTGCCCTGTTTCGGCATTGAGCATGGTGACTAACCCATTGGTGGCCCCCACAAAAAGGTTTTTGCCATCGGGAGTCCAGACCAGTCCGGTGGCCCAATGATGGCTTTTTTGCGGGTCATTGGTGTTAATCGGGGTTTGGAAGGCAAAGCTGTCGATGGCATTGCCGGTAAGTGCGTCCCACAGGCGCACGGTGCCATCACGCGAGGCAGTGGCCAGGCGTTTGCCATCGGGCGACCAGGCGATCCCGCCGATTAGGTCGGTATGTCCGGTCAGGGTGAAAATTGTGTGTTGGCTGGCGGTATCCCAGATTTTTATACTGAGATCAGTGCTCCCGCTGGCCAAACGTTTGCCGTCTGGGCTGAAAATGACATTGCGAATCCAGCCTTCGTGCCCACGCAAGGTGTAGGCTTCGACATTGTTGGTGACATCCCAGACATGGATGATGGAATCGTTGTTGGCTCCGCTGGCGAGGTAGCGCCCATCGGGCGACCACGCCAAGCTGGTGACGCTCCCCAAATGCCCACGAAACACGGCTGTTTCGCTGAATTGTTCGACTTCGTGGATCGAAATGCTGTCGCCTGCCGCAATGGCGATAGCTTGCCCGTTGGGTGCCCAGGCCGCTGGACCAAAGGTAGTACTAGTGATGACGTTACTTACCTGTAGATTGGCTGCGTTTTTGTCGTCGATCGCCTTGTTGCTACTTTTGATGGTCGGGATGCGGGTGGGCGTCGCTGCCACGATGGCCTTGCTACTGCTCGGCACGGGCGTGGGGGTCGTGACAGCGAATTTAAAAGAACTTGCGAAGCTTCCCCCCCATAATGAACGGAATGGACTGCCAGGCAGCACCAATGCCAGCACAATACAGAGCATGACTGCCAAAATCGTCAAGGTAATCGCTGCCGCCACCAAACACCCCATGCGCATGTTGCTTGCTGGTGCGCCGGATTGTACAACAGGAACCGTGGTGGCAACGGCTGGTGGCGTGTAATTACCTGCGAGGACACTACTGGCTGGTTTGCTCTCGACTACCGGTGCCGGTGCTGCGGCGAGGATATTCCCATCGACGCCGGGACCGGGCTCACGAGTGCCAAGGGTTTGGATGGTGTCGAGTGAAATCTGCATTTCGGCGGCACTTTGGTAGCGATTCGATACCCGGGTCTGCAAGGCCCGGAGCAATACCTGCTCAAACATTTCGTTTAAATCTGCATTGTGTGTGCGGGGGGCAATGAATTTGGCACCACTCACTTGGACTTCGGGGGTGAGTGGGGCAATTCCCGTGCTGGCAAAATACGCCAACGCCGCAATCGCATACATATCACTCGCCGGGCTACAGCCGCTGGTGGGTACTTCGGGGGCGCGGTAGGGGGTAGCGCTAGTACTGGCACCGCGAATCATCGCAAATGGTGTTAGCATCCACTGTCCATCATCACGTACGATGATGTCGCTGGGGGCTGGGGTACCGAGGTAGATAGCAGGGCTTTGGCTATGCAGTTGGCGTACCACCGCAAGGATGCGCGCTATTTGGCTGGTGACCTCGATTTGCGTCAATGCGCCGTTGCGCATTCGCACTGTCTGACCCAAATCGTGCCCTTGGGGGGCACTGCTCACTGCAATGAACCCGGTTTCGGTGATGGCGTGGTTCACAAGGGGGAGCAACGCTCCATCATTGATGGCTGCGATGCGTTCGCTTCGTTGACTCAGTTGTTGTTGGAGTGTGGCGTCGTTGGTGGTCCATTCGGCCACATAGACCAATGCCCCGCTTTGGTCATCGCGACAACAAAAAACCGCCGCGCCGGATTGTTCATCGATTGCGTATATCACGCGGTAGCGACCGTGGATGACGCGCTCTGGTAGCGACATGCTAAACCTCATTACACTCGGTGGAATAGACTACTCCACTAAAGAATCCCGTTTGCTTTTGCTTGATCAATACGATCGACGGTTCGGCGCGCACTGCGAATCGAACCTTCAATCGACGCCATAAATTCTTGTTGGGTGTAATCACCCGTCAAAAAGAAATTAGCAATTGGAGTGGCTTGGTCGGGGCGATACTTTTCAACCCCAGGCCGGGCCGAATAGACCGAATTGGGGATGCGTACCACGTGTGATTTGAGCAACTTCGCCGTGCGTGCTAGGGGATGTAATTCGCCAAACTCACTGAGTACGGTGGCAATCACGTCAGCGTCGCTCTGGCGCATCAACTCTTCGGCTGGTGCTACTACGAGCTCAATGATGGAACCACGGCCTTGATGGTAGTCGGGCGATACGCGAGTCAGGTCGGCATACACGCTAATGTGCGTCCCCGAACTGAAAATCAAGTTGTTGACGTCGGTCACGAATTGGTCGAAATGAAGCTGCACCGTAATCACCGGTTGCCCCTTGAGGTACTTGAGGTTGTCGAGAACCGCATGTTTGCGCATCGACGCCGGTAAAATTTTGCGCAAACTATGCACAGGCATGGCTGATACCACCAAGTCGGCGTGGATTTCTTCGCCACTTTCGAGGCGCACGCCATTGACTTTGTTGGCCGCTTCGTCATGCAAAAAATCAATGACTTTGCTGTTAAAACGGATATTGACCCCTTTGCTTTGGAGGCGCGCCATCAAGGGATCCCACAAGCGTTCTTGGGGCGACCCTTTGACCAAGCCCATCTTGGGAGCATTGGTTTCTTTGGCGAAATGGAGCAACGCAGTCAGCACTAATTTGGCTGACACAGTGTCGCATTTTTGGAAGTTGAGCGCCAAAGCCATGGCATCCATCACTTTGTCGATGGTGCTTTGTCCCATCCCATTGGCCAAATGCCATTCTTTGTAGGTGATGTCGGCTTGTTGGTCGAGGTAGGCTTGTGAGCCGAAAATTGGCTTGATGAGCCCTCGCCCCATGCGTAATTTTTCGCCAAATGTCATCAATTCGCTTTTGGCGACGCCCATCAGGCCGTTGAGGGGGGCGGGTAAGCCTTTGACGAATTCAATCGAGGCGTATTTGCCCCCTTGGAGCGCAAAAATCATCTCGGCTGGCTTCCAATCGAAACTATCCGCCAAATCGACTTCTGCGAGGAAGTCGAGTAAGTTGTGATAGGCGCCAAAAAAGACATGTAAGCCACTTTCGACCCAGTCGCCGTCAGGATCGCGCCACGCCGATACTTTGCCACCGGGAACGTCGCGTTTTTCAAGCAAGGTAACTTGGTAGCCACGGTCATTGAGCCATTTGGCGGTGGCGAATCCAGCCGGTCCCGCGCCTGCGATGATGACGTGCATGGGTTTTTCCTTCTATAAATCAAATCGCGGTTACTTATTGTTTGCGAACCAACACTTTATCGATGCGGAGGCCATCCATGTCCATGACCTCGAGGCGCCAGCCATGCGCTTCGATGGTTGTCCCTGCTTGGGGAATGTACCCGAGGAGCGTAAGTACGTACCCGGCCAACGTATCAAACCGTGCGCTATCGGCGTCTTGGACGACTAACTCGGTGCGTTGCACGACTTCGTCAATGCTGGTAATTCCATCTACCAAAAAAGAGCCATCGTCGCGTTTGACAATATGTTGCGATGCGACATCGTCGTATTCGTCGGCAATATCACCGACGATTTCTTCGAGTACATCTTCGAGGGTAATTACTCCCTCGACCGTCCCTAATTCACCGACCACCACCGCCAAATGTTGTTGGTTTTTTTTGAACAAGGCCAGCAAGGTGGCAGCGCGACTTTGTTCGGGCACAAACAACGGTGGGCGCATGGCAGTCCGCACGGCCACGTTGAGTTCGCCACTCCGGACCAAGCGCAAAATGTCGCGGGCATGGACGACACCGACCACGTGGTCGAGGTCTTTTTCATAGACCGGTGCCCGTGAAAACCCACTATTGAGCAAATCATCAACCACATCGTTGAGTAAGGCGTTGGCATCGAGCCCATACACGTCGGTACGGGGTGTCATGACTTGGCGTACCGTCAAATCACCGAGGCTAAAGACACTTTCGATGATTTCACGTTCGTGATGTTCGACGGCGCCACTTTGGGTACCTTCGCGCACCAATTGGCGGATGTCGTCTTCAGTGACGGCGCTGTTGTTGGTGGTGTGTTGGCCAAAGAGCCGAAGCAGGATTTCGGTGGAGCCGGTCAAAATCGCTACTAATGGGCGGGTGACGGTCGAAATAATCGTCATCGGGATTGCCATGCGAATGGCAATCCATTCGGCATGTTGTAGTGCCATCCGTTTGGGCACGAGTTCACCAATCACCAACGATAAATACGACAACCCGAGTACTACAATTCCTAAAGAAACTGTGTCTGCTTGATTTCCTACATACGGAATCGTCGCCACAAATGGGGTAATTAGTGCGGCAATACTTGCCCCTCCAAAGACGCCAGTCAACGTGCTAATCACGGTAATACCGACTTGTACGGTCGATAACAAGCGATTGGGGTCATCTTGGAGCGATAGGGCAGCCACCGCGCGGCTATCGCCATCGTCGGCTTTTTGTTGCAGCCGTCCACGGCGTGCCGATACCATCGCAAGTTCTGTTCCCGAAAAAATCCCGTTGGCAATGACTAGCATCAAAATCAGAAAAAGCTCGCCACCCATTACACATACTCACATAAAAAAATCTATTAATACTATAGCAGTTTCTCATGAGAATATGATAAATGGCTGAACTGTTTTGTTGATAAATAGGTGTATGCGTGCCTTTTGGATTGCATGAAACGGTAGCATTCCAAGGAGGTGCATGATGTGGGAACGATTGTGGCAATTGCTTTTTCCTGACCAATGTCATGGCTGTGGGCGCTTTGGGACGTTGCTGTGTCCCGTGTGTATTGCACAACTTGGACGGTATGGTGGTGATATACCGGTGTGTGGTGCGGCCCACTACACCATCGCATTTGTCTATGCAGGGGTGTTACGTTCAGCGATTTTGGCTGTCAAATATGCCCGCCAGCGTCGCCTAGGTAGTGCGCTTGGGCAGCTCTTGGCGGCACAACCATGGGTGAGTGGCGATGCGGTGGTAGTGCCTATTCCTGGTTCGAGTCAGCGTATTGCCCAGCGTGGCTATGACCAAGCAGTGGTGTTGGCGCAGGCGGTGGCGACTGCCCGGCAACTCTCGTTGTCACAACAACTCGTACGGGTGCGGCAAACAACGGCCCAAGCCAAGCTCAATCGCGGCCAACGGCAGCAAAATGTGGCAGGAGCATTTATGTGGCAAGGGGGAATTCCTCCTGCTCGGATAATTCTCATCGACGATATTTGCACTACCGGTGCCACTATTGCTGCGGCGATTGCTGCCATTCACGAGGCTGGACCATGTGCGGTACATGTAGTGGTATTGGCACGAGGGGTGAAATGATGACTGGTACAAAAAACGTCCATGGCGGGGATTCCTCCGCCATGGACGTTTTTTGGGTAGATATTATTCTTCGATTTCTTCGTCAGCGTCGTTATTGGTTTCGAGCGTATCGAGGCGATCGTGGTCTTCGTCATCACCACTAAATGCATCGGGTTCGCTATCGTCGTGCTCATCTTCGACTGATTCGACATCATCGATATCGTCTTCGATTTCATCGAAGCCGACGCGGCGATCGTTTTCGTCGATGAGTTTGCCGGGGAATGATACTTCGTGGCGATTGTCGGGGTTACGATGCGATTCGCGGATGACAATCTGGATCTGGTCACGTTTTTCGTTGAGGCTCAATACGGCTGCGGTATATTCGTTGCCGAGCTTCATGAAGCGAATCAAGCGGGCGGCCAAGCGGGGCTCGAGGCGCCCCAAATTGACGCCGTTGCAGTCATAGACATCGAGGGCGATGGCGTCGTCGAGAAACGAAGCGGCCGCTGATTCGTTTTCGATATCGCCAACGGATTGAACTGGCTTTTTTTGGCCATCATAATTGCCAACGGATTGAACTGGCTTTTTTTGGCCATCATAGTGTATCTGTTGTACGGGTGATGTCGATTTTGCTGGTTGGGTATTGGCCCGTAGGGTGAGTTTTTCACCGGGGACGAGGCTGATTTCGGCGTCGGTATCGATGTGCAAGCTGGTGAGGGTTGATTTGCCTGTTTCGATGGCAAACATGCGCATATCGACAAATTCACGGGTTTTGGCGGGAGCAGAGCGCGTGCGCGAAATCAAGCCCACCATGCGGCGTGCAATCGGGTTGTGTTCGCTGATTTCGAGTACCCGTTGATAGGTTTGTTCAGCATTATCGAGTTCGCCGTTTTCGAAGTAGGCTTTGGCGAGTCGATTGAGTGTTTCGATGTCGTTGGGATCGCTCGACAGCAATTGGCGGCTACTATCGATAGCTGCTTCCCAATTGCCATTGCGGGCATACGTAATCGCTTCGTTTTGCATATACCGGCGTTGCCGTAATGCTTCGTCTTTCTTGTTCACCGTTGACTCCTTCTCGCCACGCCTCAACTCGAGCGTACACATCCAAATAGTGGATGATTGATACAATATGTCACAATCGCAATCGCGATGCTATTGTCGATTCCATTGGTTTGCGGGTGATTGACTCCATAGGTCGCAACGGCTACTGCAATCAGATTGTTGATACAATGCGCCACCCACCCCGCCCATATGGACCCACTGGCAAGGCGTAACCACGCCAACACGATTCCCATCACAAACGTTTGTCCGACGAGGACGATGGCTCCTTGTGATGCCGATAAACTATGCCCAATCGCAAAAATGAGCGCGCTGCCAATGATTGCCCCGTATAACCCACCGAGCTGGCGTAGCCGCTCCCAAAAATAACCACGGAAGAGGAGCTCTTCGCCGAGTGGTGCAATCACCGCTGCCGCAATCAAAAAAACTAGCTGCCCAACATAATCACCGGCGACTAAGGGGTATCCGGCAGTTTGGTTTTGACGGAGCCCCAGCAACACAAAAAACACCCCAACCACAATATTACTTGCGAGCACAAGTGGCACGCCAATAATGCTATAAATGACAACTCGTGGCCAATCGCTAATGGTTAACCCCAAACGTTTACGCTGGTGCTCAGCGATTCGCCACCAGGCCCAGACCACAAATGCACTGTTTTGCAGCAAAACAATCGCAAATACACCAGTCGTCCCGAGTGCCCGTAAGCTGATTTGGCTGGGCCAAATCCCGTTTTTCCACCACAGCGCCACTCCGGCCACCCCAAAACTCACGAATGCCAATATACCGATGATCGTGGCAATATCGCCGCCGAGGCGGATGTAGGGGTTATGCCGATACAACTTCACCACAAACCGTCCCTTGTAACGACCATGGACTCGTCGCGGTGATATGCACGAGCGCAAGCTTGCCGCGCCACTCGTCAGGGCTCGCAAAAAAGACCAACACATTGCCAGCGGTGCGGCCACGCCATTTGCCTTTGCTTTCGCCTTCGACCAATACTTCGACGATTTGATCGTGCAGGCGGGCACTGCGCTCGGTGGCGACGATTTCTTGTTGCCGTTCGAGTTCAATCCGCCGGAATTGTTTCAACCCGTCGGGGATAGCCATGGCGGGGTCTTCTTCCATGGTGCCCGCTCGCGTGCCTGGCCGTGCCGAATATGCTGCAATATGCACTTTGTCGAAACGAATTTCGGCGAGTAAGTCTTTGGTACCTTGGAATTCCTCTTCGGTTTCGCCGGGGTGCCCCACAATGATGTCTGTGGACAACGAAATATCAGGCATGGCAGTACGAATTTTGGCGATGAGCTCGCGGTAGCGCTGTACGGTGTAGCCACGGCGCATGCGCTTGAGCATGGTGTCATGGCCAGCTTGGATAGGCAAATTAATTTCACGGGGGCATTTGGGTAATGCCGCCATCGCGGTAATCAAGTCGTCGGTCATCCAGGCCGGATGTGACGTCAGAAACCGTAAACGTACCAGCCCTGGTACATCGTGGACCGCCCGCAACAAATCTGCCAAGCTTGGGCGCCCCGGCAAATCATGTCCCCACGAATCAACGATTTGGCCGAGCAAGGTGATTTCTTTGGCGCCGCGGGCGATAATCCGCGTGACCTCGTCGACAATCTCGGCTAAGGGGCGACTGCGCTCTTTGCCACGGCGAAGTGGAATCACACAAAACGCACACGACATGTTGCAGCCGTATTGGATTGGTACATGCACCGATACCGGTGGGTTGGTCCAATCTGCCACGGGGAGGGCCGGTTCATCGATGCTATAGATGGGGTTGGGTGCCAAGGCCACCACTTCGTCAACTGCCGATGGCGAGACAAAATGGTCGACAATCGGCAAGCGCGCCTTGAAGATTGATTCGTTGTTGGGGCCAACCATGCACCCCCACAACACGACCTTCATGTCGGGGTATTCTTTTTTGAAGCGCTGTAAATCGCCTAATTTCCCCAAAATACGTTCTTCGGCAGAAGCCCGCACACTACACGAATTGAGCACCACAAAGCTTGCATTGCTCGGCTCGCTGGCTGGGACATAGCCGACACTTTGTAAGGCACTTTCGAGACGTTCGGAGTCAGAAATATTCATCTGGCAACCAACCGTCCAGACGTAATAACGCCGCTCGCGTGGCGTGTCGTCACGCGAGGTATCGGCGACGTCTGAAAGGATGAGAGGGATGTCGTGCATCAATGGCTCGTCCTTGTGTATTATCACTAACGTCGCATTATATCATAGCCGGGGGCTGTCGTGCTACCAAACGACAATTGGCAAATCATTGGTTACGCTTAACTCAGCCGCCTGCCGGAGCGATGCCAAACAGCGCATCACTGGGTGATTGGCCGGCACTTGCATCTGTACCAACAAATTGTTGAGGATGTATAGTTCATGTTGTAAGCGTGGTGATGAACCAAACGATACGAAATCATCTTCGCCATCTTCGTCTTCTTCGTCGAATTCAAAACCTTCTTCGGCTTCGACTGGGATGATGATAGGGTCGGCAAATTCAATCGGCAAATAAAAGAACGGATCACCGTCGGGTTTGATGAAATGCGGGAATTGCGTATCCAAGTCCCCTTCGATGATTTGCTTGAGGATTGGATCGAGATCTTCTTCTTCGGTGAACTTCTTGTTCAGCAACGGTGTGATATCCATCCCTTGTTCGATGTAGGCCGCTGCTTGGCTAAGGCGATAAAGGTCACCATAACGCCGAATGCCACCTTCCCAAATCTGCACACCCGGATTGGTCATCAAATCAATGACGACCCCTTCTTGGCGCAACGAATCTTGGAGCTGCTGCACCCACTCACGCTCTTCTTCGTATGATTCACGATCTTCGGCGGGAGAATAATTGAATAAAGAACCAACAACAAGCGATATTTCGTTATCTTGTTCGTCGGCACGGTTTTGTTTGTGATTGGCGTTGCTCACGCGAGTACTCCTCAAATTACTGTATAACAATACAAGTGTACACAATCACACGCTATCCTGCAACCATTCAGCGTAAGTGTCTGCTGATTTACCACAAATACGCAGAAAATACTTTGTATCTACGACATAATACATGCTCCTCCGAAAAATAACGGATAATATATCTACACATGGATGTCACGGCTGATTTGTGTGTATGGTGTTGTCCAAACCTGACAATTTTGCGAATACCGCAATAAAATCTTGCGACAACCCTTGTCGACGCTACGGCACTTTCGCGGTGTCGTGGGTCTGACATGTGTAATTGTATGTATGCACTATAGTAGCCTCGAGAGGAAGTAGTATGCGAAATTATCGTTGGTGGTTGCTTGGTGTGGTTGCATGTGTCATTATCGTGTTTGCAGTTGTCCAATTCGGTGCCACCAAAAACTCTCCGGTGAAACTCACGCTCAAAGGAAGTCTGTCCGTTGCGCGACCGCAAATTGTCGGTGGCACTGTGGCTGTCGAGCACGAATTCCCGTGGCAAGTCTGGTTGCACCCCTCCAATAATGCAGATGTTTATTGTGGTGCATCACTAATCAATAGTAGTTGGGTGCTTACCGCCGCCCATTGTGTGGCCGGTGAGACTGCTGCGACGCTGGTGGTGGAATTGGGTGTTCACGACATTAAAGGCACTAATCCCTACCGCCAAACCATCACCTTGAGTCAAATCATTGTGCACCCACAATACAATAGCAATACCGAAGACTATGATATGGCCTTGCTCCACCTGAGCAAACCCGCTACCACCAATCTGGCAGTGGCTGCTATCCCACTTGCAGCCAGCACCGATACGGCGTTGTATGCCGCTGGGGTCAATGCAATTGTCAGTGGTTGGGGCACCACGAGTTCCAATGGCGCAGTATCGTATGTCCTCCGTAAGGTCACCGTGCCGCTTGTCGCAAATGCCACCTGTAATACCAACTATGGTGGCGGTATCACCGATCGCATGTTGTGCGCCGGTAAACCGCAGGGGGGCGTTGATTCGTGCCAAGGCGATAGCGGCGGCCCGTTGATTGCCAATAGCGCTGGGGTAATGAAATTAATCGGTGTCGTCAGTTGGGGCGAAGGGTGTGCCGCTGCCGGTAAACCAGGCGTCTATGCCAGCGTCATCAACTTGCGAAGCTGGATTGCTGGCTATGTGCCGCTCACCAATCAAGCCACGGCAGTTGTGCCATCTGTGACTGCCGTCAAAACCGCCACGGCAATTGTGCCATCGGCTACTGCCGCCAAAACTGCCACTGTTGCTGCCAAAACTGCCACTGTTGCTGCCAAAACTGCCA